>JAFDVY010000243.1 GCA_018268785.1 Acidobacteriota bacterium
GAATTGTCGCTGTTGGGTTACTGCCTGATGTCGAACCATGTGCACTTGGTCGTGGTTCCGCACAAAGCGGAATCTCTGGCTGCTACGCTGAAGCAGACGCATGGGCGCTACGCGACGTATTGGAATGCGTTGCACAAGTCCAGCGGCCACGTGTGGCAGGGGCGGTTTTACTCTTGCCCGCTGGACGATGCCCATCTCTGGATCGCGATGCGATACACAGAGCGCAATCCTGTGCGCGCGAAAATGGTGACGGATGCGGCCGCATGGAACTGGTCCAGCGCAGCGGTTCATTGCGGCGAGACAGAAGCACCGGCATGGCTGGACCTTGCCATGTGGAGCACGCGCTGGTCGTCCCGCACCTGGCGGGAGTACCTCGGTTGCGGAGAACAAGAGGAAGAGATCGCAGCGATCCGTCACTTTACGCATAACGGGCGACCGCTCGGCGCGAAGGCTTTTGTGCAGTCATTGGAACAAGCAACTCTCCGTCGACTAACCCCGCAAAAAGGTGGCAGGCGACGCAACGCGACGGTAGAGTCTAAGCAGTCGATGCTAAGCTTTGACAACTAACACGGCGCTCATCAGAAAATGCACAAAAAGCATGGAAAACGTCCCGTCTGTCCCCGATTCCCGACGATATGATTAACAAGCACATGACTGCAGGCGACGCGGTCAGGGAAACGGACTCATACCTGCCCACTATCAAGGACGCGAACGGAAAGCCAGTGTCGGAGCAATACGCTGTTATTGGAGACCCAAATGTTACGCTTCCCTGAAAGATTGCTTCGACAAGTAGCGACCGCACTTGTATTCTCGGCAATTGCAAATAGCTTGAACGCACAAGTTCCCAACGACCAACCAACCCCCATCAGCGGCGCTCGCGACTTTCTGGGAGTTGTTTACCCTGAACTCGCAGGGAGAGATTTCTTCTTGAGTTTCAGTCTCATGCAAGGCCTCGACGGTTCGTGGCGCAGACTATACAAGATTGACTTCGACATCATGCGCTATCACCCTGCTTCGTCCATCATGGTCAATCCGTCCACGGATGCAAAAACCGGCAAAAGACTCTCACCTCCAAAGAACACCATTCTCAAGGGTGACATCCTGTTCGACAGCAAGGGATGGCTTCATGCATTCGAAGCTGTTGGGGACGCCGCTCAGACCAAACAGTACGACTCACTTGTAGAGCTTGTGGACGCCCACCCGAAATGGTCGGATGCTGATGCCGTTCAGGCACTGAAACAAGCGGGTGCGCGATTCGGGCCTGCGGAGAAGGTTGCTTTTCTAAGAACCTTTCAGCTCGAAAAGTTCGAACACTTTATGGGCAAGCTCGAACGCAAGTCGGCCGAATTCGAGCCTTTGCCGAAGAACCATTCCGAGGGCAATACGGCTCTTGGCTCCTGCGTGTGGGTGGTCACGGTGGACAGAATCTTGCCGGACGGGAAACGCATTCCCTATGTTCTGCGCTTTGAGCCTTTCGAAGGGAAACTTACCTCAGTGCACAAACAAGGAGAACTCGTGGGGGTCCTGCAAGAAGACGATTGAACTCGGGGGACGAACTCGGGGAACTAAGGGGACATGTCTAACGAAGTCGGCCGGGTCAAGAGTCCAACGAATTGGATTTTCTCTCGTCCATCTGGGAACTCGGGGACGGGACGTTTCCATTTCCATGATTATCGAATCGGCGGCATTCTGATTCGAATCTAGTTAACTTGACACAACTGTTATAATAGGTTTTGCAAGGACGCGACAGGCTCGCGTTCTGCCGCGTCTCTTTTTGCGACGCTTGCGTCGCTCTTTGAAAACTCAATCTCTTCCGCAGCCCTGCGTTGGCTAACCCATTTCCTTTGTTAATCTTACGAACTGCTGGCGGAACAAACCTTTTGTTTTGATAATCTTCTAAATTGCCCGGGGTATAGGGCACCCGCATTGCCAGTACGGACCTGTTCTGGGCTGTATTCCATCCGATGTGAGGCTTCCGTCACCCCTACCGCTCACCTAAGTCCTTTATTCCTCATACTTACGCAAAACAGGGGGAGGGGGCCCCCAATTCGTCAATTTGCCTTATTCCGGAATTGGCGATACAACGGATTTCCGGCCAATGGTGACTCTCCGCAAAGTCGTCAAGGAATATGCAGCCGATGGCCAGATCGTCCGCGCGCTTGATGGCATCTCGCTCGAAGTCGCCAGCGGCGAATTTGTCGCGCTCGTTGGCCGCAGCGGCTGCGGCAAATCCACTCTCCTGAATCTCGCCGGCGCCATGGATTTCCCAACCACTGGTGAAGTTCTTCTCGACGGCGTTAGCACCAATTCTAACGACGATGAAAAACTCGCAAAACTTCGCCGCGAAAAAGTGGGTTTCGTTTTCCAGTCCTTTCAGCTCCTCAACACGCTGAGCGTAGTCGAAAACGTCGAGCTTCCGCTTCTCCTCGCCGGAAATTCCAACGCGCGCAAAATTGGTTTGGAAAAACTCGCCTCCGTAGAGCTCGCCGGCCTAGAACAACGCATGCCGCATCAGCTCTCCGGCGGACAGATGCAGCGAGTCGCCATCGCCCGCGCCCTCGTCAACAACCCGAAAATCCTTCTCGCCGATGAACCGACCGGAAATCTCGACAGCGCCACGGGGACCCTCATCCTCGATTTATTAAAACGCCTCGTGCGCGAACAAAACACCGCAACGCTCATGGCCACGCACAGCGCCGAAGCCGCGGCCATCGCGGACACCATCGTCGAATTGCGCGACGGAAAAATCGCCGGAGTGAAGCGCACGTGATGGGCAAAGGAAAACTTTTCTGGCGATTGATGGTTCGCCCGCTCGGCCGCGAACCCGTCCGCATGGTTCTTACCGTACTTTCCGTCGCGCTCGGCGTCGCCGTTGTGCTCGCCATCGATCTCGCCGGAACTGCCGCAACCGGCTCGTTTCACTCTTCGATGGAAACGCTCTCCGGCAATTACAACCTCGAAATCACCGCCACCGGCGGCGTCCCGGATGGAATCGTTGGAAAACTCGCCACTTCGCAATTCGATCTGGAGATTTCGCCGCGCATCGAAGATTTCGCCGTCGTGCCGGAAACGAAAAAAGCGGTTGTCCTTCTCGGCCTCGATG
>JAFDVY010000244.1 GCA_018268785.1 Acidobacteriota bacterium
CGATAACTTCTATGTTTCAGCGCGTTTTTCGAAAATATCGAGCCATTTTCGACAAAAACAGGCTTGCCTGTAGCAGACGACAAATGCGCATCTTAGGAAGATGTTCTCGGCAAAGCTAGTCCTGTTTTTCCAAAGTTGCGGACAGCTGAAGCTCCGATCCGGTTTGAACCGCAATCTCGCGCGACCAGTTCTTGAATCCAGATAGTCTGACGGTGACCGTATGCTTACCGGGGGTTGGCTTTAGAATCGCTGGAGTGTTGCCCACAAAGTCTCCGTCCAACAAAACATCAGCTCCGGTTGGACTCGACGTTACGTTAATTGAGCCTTTAGACAGTTCCGCAGCTTGTTTGTCCGCAACTTTTTCTGATTCTTCCGGTTGTTTGGTGATGTCTGTCTTAACGCCAACAGGAACGAACTCTCGGTCCTTTTCACCCACGGCAACAGGAACGCCCGTTACTCCCTGTAAGGCCACCAAGATTGCACGGTAATTGTCTTTGTCCCCTTGCAACAAGATCCCGGCAGTTTTCTTATCCGGCGTTGTGTATTGGACGCCAATGTAGTGCAACCGGGTCTTATGAAACAAGCCAAACAACGCGACAGGAGCGACCAGAATCGCTAAGGCGATCATCGTACCCACTCGTCGATGCGCTTCTTGGCCGTAACTCAGTGACGTGACCGTCTTAGGGGAAATTTCGACTTTCTTGCCATCCTTCAATGTCAAAGTAATCATGTCTGAAGTGACCGTCAGATTGTTGTGCCACTCCTTAGGGTCAACCTTTGAATCAACAGACCCGCCGTTGTATCGAACTCTGTCAAAGGAATTTCCGTCAGCCAACGTGGTAATAGCGGCAGCCAAGAAAAGCACGACCAGCTTCCTGAACATGGCACCTCCTAGAGTCAACAAGAAGAGCATATTCTAAAGATATGAAGTCAACGATTTATAATGCCGGTTAAAGTGCCTAATCGATAAACTCGTTTAGCGGTGACTACGGTAGTTCATGGATGTTGTTGGAGGACTTTGGTTCATTTCAGCGCTCTTCCCCTTGAGTTTCAGGCCGCAATCGGTAACGCGATCCAAAACTGCCCCAGACAGACATACTTTGAAGTTGATCCGCACCTTGGCGGTTCTTGAGATTGTGCAAACGCTAGTTGCGATTCCGCGAGGCCATCGCTTGCTGGCACCCGTGTTCGATCGCCGTCGAACGCCGCTCGGGGCTTAGACGTTTCCCTCCCCGATATCTTTCAGAACCTGCTTCCCCAGAGACAGCTCTGCCACCAGCGCTTCAGCTTGCTGTTATCCAGTTCCTTGGATCGTAGCTTGGTCCGGCCCCAACCCGCCGAACTCTTTCCCCCAGCGGCAGTAAGTCTGCGCTGTGATCTGCGCTTCTTGCTGGCCTGTGGTCCCAAAACAGGTTTCACCGCCGTGATGTAGACTCTCTCATTCAACCCCCACGAAAACTCGGGCAGGTCAACAAAGGCTCCCGTTTCCACGCGCCCCTGCCATAAAACACGCTCCCCAATTCAAGTGCCGAAACTGAGCTAGCTTTCCCTGCCACCACGCTGCCGATGGCTCATTTTTCGAGCCAGGTGCAAAAGCAACTTGCGATCTCTTTCCGACATTTGACCCATGGTCTTCGCAATCGTGGTGAAAGCTCTTAAGCCCTTGCCTCGCAAAGCCCAGTCAATCTTTTGTCTTTGACTCAGCATATTGATGGAACTTGGTACTTTGGGTGGTTCAACTCCGTCATAAAAGAGCTCGTACATCGGAACTTCCAAGGCCCGAGTTATCTTTTCAAGCGTCTCGATGGACGGTACCGTGTGGCCATTCTCGACCCGGGAAATGTAGCAACGAAGGAGGCCGGTACGCTTTTCGATGTCTCCCTGTGAGAGTTGCTTTGCTTCGCGCAGATCCCGCAGTCGGCTGCCGATAATCATGTTGGTTCTTTTCCTTTCATTTTTAAACAAACAACCGCAGCGATTATTAAACAATGATATTAGACATGTCAATTCAATTACGAAGCAATAACAATGATTGTTGCAGACTGGGGGATTTGCCTTCGCCTTCACAAGGCGGCAGGGGTTTTTCGTTCGAGATCAGTCGGCTCTCGTCATCGACAAATCAACTCGCTTGTCAGGGCCTTCTCGCACTTCCTGATCGCCTTTCTTCAAACGCGATTGTTCCGCAGCGGCGATTTTCATAAGGGTCTAGACGGGCGGAATTAAGACTGATGTTTCCCGAAAATTGCGTGGCCTAAGAGTCCGCTCGCGAAGGTCGAACCAAGTGGCTACAGGAATCGAAAGAAACGAATCCACAATCGCCGGATCAAATTGCGAGTTGGCGGCTGCCTTGATCCTGCATTTCGCCGCTTCGAACGAGATTCGGCTCTGATACGGTCGAGGTGAGGTCATCGCGTCAAGAGCGTCGGCAACTGAGAAAATTCTTGCAGGCAACGGTATTTTTTCGGCAGCCAGTTTTCTTAAGTAGCCTGTTCCGTCGAAGCGCTCGTGATGGTTGAGGACGATCTCTGCAGCATCGGATAAGAAAGAGATTTTGCTTACCAATTCGTATCCGATTGAAACATGACTGCGCATAGTGACCCACTCAATTTCAGTAAGTGATCCAGGTTTCAAGAGAATTGAATCTGGGATGGCAAGTTTTCCTATGTCATGTAGCCACGCACCGCGGCCGAGAGTAAGGAAATCTGCTGAGCTGCACCCATGGGCTTTGGCAATTTCGAACGAATATAGGCAGACCCTTCGAGAGTGACCCGCGGTTTCATTGTCGCGAAGATCGATGGCGGAACCGAGCGCTTCTAGGGTTTCGTCATAGTTTTGCTCGATTCGACCAAGCGCGGCCTGCAATTGCGCCGTTCGATCCGAAACCATTTGTTCGAGCCGCGAACGATAGGTTTCTAGTTCCCTCTCAAGCCTTTTTTTCTTCAGTCCGCGTTCAATACTCATGAGAACCACTGCCGG
>JAFDVY010000245.1 GCA_018268785.1 Acidobacteriota bacterium
TCGAAAAGCGTTCGGTCGGGCGATGAAGCAAGCCCGCCTGGAATGTGGCCTCTCTATCGAACAGGCGGAAGCCGCAATTCGTGAAGGCTTGAGACCCGACGAAGGCCGCAACAAGTTCACTCACCTCGGAAGGGCGCTCGGAATTTTCGTAAGGCAACTGCGCGAAAGGAAGGGCATGACTCGGATTCAGTTGGCAAGTAATTCGGGCTTGCCCCTCCGATTCATCATCTTGGTAGAGCGCGGAAAATTGTTGAGCGGCGGCGATATTTGCCAACTCACGCGGCTCGCTTATGGACTGAAGTATTCAGTTGGTCAGTTTTTCGATGAGCTTACCGATCTAAACGAAGAGCTTGCTGTGGGTGCGCGATGAAAATTACTCACACCGGATGGTACGTCGAGGTTTGGTGCAAGAAATCCACACCGGCGGCTGCTCGAAAGCACGGAAAGCAATTCAATCGGCGCATTGAACGTGCGATTCGCGGGGCCATCCTCACAGCGGCAAGACTGAAAATCAGGGAATTCGTCCGCCTAGGCAAGCTGGACAAGGATTTCGGAGTTGATGCGGAGCCATGAGAACTAACCTGACCCGCCACCTCGCTTCCGCCCTCGCGGCTTTGTGGTTTGAACATAAGACCATTCGGCGGGAGTACACGCGTCTAATTTCCAAAGGCGACAAAAAGCTTGCTCGCCGGCTGTATCGAGCGAAGCAGGATGATGTTCACTATAGTGAATGCAACGATCTGGAACGGAAGCTGGTCAAGGGTGACCGAGGTTATGCATTTTCGTCTAACAAGATACGGTGTCTGCGTCGGCGCGATCATCGATGAAGTAGAGCGGCTTCTCAACAGAGGAGTTCGGCGAGGCTGAATGGCTTCACAAATTTCGCATGTTCGCTCACCGACCTTGGCATCCATCGCGTCCCTTTCGCAATCCCATCCTCCTCGCGATACGAATAGTCTTCGTGAAGGCTTCTTCTTCGAGGTACATTCGTGGCAACCTTAGCTCATGGCAAAGAGACGGGGACGTAAAGCTAATGCGAAGTCGGCAGCTAGGGCCGTTGGAAATTAGGTCAGTTCCCCCTCATCGTCATCATCATCTTCATTCAGTGGATTATCAACGTATTCGGTGGACTCAGACAATTCCGCCAGGTCTTTGTTGAAGTTGTAATCCATCGGGTCAAGCTTGTCCCGGTGGACGTTATTTTCAGTCCAAGACATGAAGTCAAATTGCAGTTGCACTACATCGGCTAAGGCAGCTTTTCGACGAAGAGAAAATGACGCACGGGCGACATTGGCGGGAGCAGAAAAAATCGGGAACCAACGCGATCTCAGCTTTGGCCCGTCCTCGGTCGCTTCTTCTTCCATAATCGGCAGGTTTGCGCGAACCTCACGCCCCTGTGGGTCGATCAGGTATGTCTCGCGGAAACATCTCGTTATCAGTCTCCGCAACTGTTCTTTAGGCGTGAGCGGCACTGGACGCCATAAGTGCTTTTCAATTGCCCATTGTGCAATCTTGTCCGGAGAGAGGTCAGGCCCTTCGCCTGGATGGTTTTCCTTATATTTGTCGATCAGAAACTGCATTTTCAAGCTGCCATGTCTTGCTGCTTTGGTCGGTGCGGTTGCCATTAAATCTCCTTCTACAACAAATTCGGCGCAATCATTTGGTTCCAGCCATCCGTCAGCGCGGTCGAACTAACGACATCCCGAATCTTCACCAGAAATTCTCTTTGCTGAGCGTATGGAAGTTCTTGGCGGTGGTGGAGTTGGCCGACAATGATGCCGGGATGAATTTTCATCCGATTTGCGAATTGAACGATACGGGCCGTCGGATAGAACGGGCCAACTCGTTGGATAAACGATCTTAGTTCTGTCGTTGAGACTAGGGAATCTGCGGCTTGCTGGTCGGCAAGCCGCTCGGCAGCGTTATCGACCAATCTGACCGCAATACCCTTCGTTGCCTCAATAAGGTCTGGGTCGATAGCCGCGTCTCCGTTCTCGATATGCGCGATTTCGTGCATCAACGTGAACCAGAAACCGTCAATTCGATCATGCCGCAAAGACATGGCAATAACAGGGCCATCCTCAAGCCAGAATGCAGCACCATCGATTTTCACACCGGGAAGCGGCTCGACAATCACGAAACGAATGCCACATTCTGCAAGAATTTTTGGAACGCGGCGAGCTTCTTTGGAGTAGGCGGCCAACTTCCGGAGTTTCGCCTTTGCGGACTTGATAGCTTTCTCTGAGAAGGGTTCTACGATTTGGGATGCGGCCAATTGCTTTGCCCTGAAGCACCAAGCCCGTTCAGAAACGCTCAATTCGGGAACAATAGCGGTCCGTCGAGGTGCGAGATGTAATGTCACCTTATCCAAGGAATCGCTGGCAAAGAATTTTTTTAGCGACTCTTCCATTTCAGTCGCGTCGTCGGTGCTTGGAATCCAACCCCTCTTCACCATGTCTTTGATTGGGGCTACGTTGTAGCATTTGGCAAGTACTGTGACTCCGGATGTGTCTCGCTCAGTGACAGACAATCGATACTGGCTGTCCCAGCGCATCCATTCCTCGGGTAAGTTTCCGAACGCAGCCGCCAATGCAACCGCCATGTCCGCACTTACATTGCTTTTGCCCACAACGATTGATTGGATCGTCTGACGAGTGCTGCCTACGATCACAGCAAGCTCATCTTGCGTCCAGCCACGTTGTTCCAACATTTCTCGCAAAAGCTGTCCAGGATGTGGCGTTGTCATCGGGGCCCAAGTCTCGTAGAGTTTGTCTTTAGAACTCATCGAACCAAGGCATCCTACATTGACAATGTAAGCATGTAAAGGACAGCTTTGCATTTCAAGTCTTGGCTAATAAATCCACTGTGTTTAGATTTTTAGGAGACGAATCGTCCACCTCCTTCCAAACGCGCATAGGTGTATTGGACTTCTGTTGAAGACAGTGGCCTTC
>JAFDVY010000246.1 GCA_018268785.1 Acidobacteriota bacterium
AAACAATATCCGGGCCTCATCGTGGGCATCAAAACGGCCCACTTTGCCGGCCCCGAATGGATCGCGGTGGATCGCGCGTTGGAAGCGGGCAATCTCGCTCACGTGCCCGTCATGGTGGACTTCGGCGTTTTCCGCCCGGAACGCCCTTACCCCGATCTCGTCACAAAAAAACTTCGTCCCGGCGACATTTCCACGCACATGTACATCGATTTCATTCCAATGCTCGATTCGGACCAAAAAGTCCGGCCTTATCTCTTTGAAGCAAAAAAACGTGGTGTGATTTTCGACGTCGGCCACGGCGGCGGAAGTTTCGTCTTTGCTCAAGCGGTTCCGGCTGTTCGGCAAGGCTTCCTGCCCGACTCCATCTCCACCGACCTGCACATCACCAGCATGAACGCCGGCATGAAGGATATGACCAATGTCATGTCCAAATTTCTCAATCTCGGCATGACGCTCGAAGACGTCGTCGCGCGCTCGGCACTGAATCCCGCGCGGGAAATTCACCACGAAGAGCTCGGCACTCTTTCCGTCGGCTCCGAAGCCGATGTCGCCGTTCTCGGCATGGAAAAAGGAAACTTCGGTTTCGTGGACAGCCTTGGAGGCCGCTTCGATGGCCACACCAAACTTGTCTGCCAACTGACCGTTCGAAACGGCAACGTCGTCTGGGATCTCAACGGCCTCTCCCGCGACGATTACAAGAACACGCTGGAATACCGCACCAATTCTCGCTAGAAATCAAGCCGTTCGAAAAATGTTGGAGGAAATATGAAAACGAAACTCGCCCTGCTTTTCTTTTCAATCCTATTCGCCGCAGTCGCCGCAAACGGTCAAACCAAACCCTCGCCCAAGTGGGAGGAATTAACCGCATCCGACTTCCGGGACGCCATCGCTCTCTCTAAAGGCGTCTGCATTCTTCCCTTTGGCATTCTCGAAAAGCACGGACCGCATCTTCCCCTCGGCACCGATCTTCTCAACGTCCGCTATGCCACCTTGCACGCCGTCGAAAAAGAGTACGCGGTCGTTTTCCCTGAATATTATTTCGGCCAAATTTTCGAAGCGAAACACGAACCCGGCACCGTCGCCTATAGCCGCGATCTCCAGCTCAAGCTTCTTCAGGAAACCACCGACGAAATGGCGCGCAACGGCTGCAAAAAAGTTCTCATCGTCAACGGCCACGGAGGCAACGAAAGCCTGATTCCCTATTTCGCCCAATCGCAGCTCGATAAGCCACACGATTACGTCGTCTACGCCATCATCGGCGAACGTAGCCGCCCGGGCGGCCCTGCGAAGAAGTCCACCGGTATCGACTACCACGCCGGCGAAAACGAAACGGCCAACACCATGGTTTCCCATCCCGACCTGGTTCACATCGATCGCGCCAAACAGGAATCCGGCGCCGACCAGGGTCGCGTGAAGCTCCCTGAAGAGGTGTACACAGGCATTTGGTGGTACGCCCGCTTTCCCGATCACTATTCCGGGGATGGAAGCGTCGCCCGTACGGAACTCGGCCAGTGGAATCTCGATGGCTGGGTCGGCGCAATCGTTGACGCCCTTCGCGCCATCAAAGCAGATGACACCAGCCTCAAACTCCAAAACGAGTTCTACGAAAAGTCAAAACACCCGCTGGACACCAAGCAGTAGCGGTCGCTGTTCTGACTAGTTTTGGTTTTGAAAGTGCGCTGTTCTGCAAGCCATTCAATAATGAAGTCTTTGCAAACAATCGCTGGGAACTAGCGGTTTTTCTTGGTCAGTGCAATCCATCGTTCGAGCACGGCGCAATAAACCTGCTCGACGTCCAGAAACTCCAGGCCCATCCCAATTCCAGGCTTTACTACGCGAACCACAGCCAGCGCCTCTACGCGTTGCTCCTTGCGCATAAGCGTTGCCCGCACTCGCGACTTCACCGGCAGGGGCTTGCTCGTGCAAACAAAGCATCCACCGAGTGAGATGTCTGAAGTCACCCCGTCGCTCTGCTTGCCGCTTTCCAGATCTATTAAGGTCGCATCCGCCGCAAACGGAAATCGGATCGCGTAACGGCGATCCCGCACGCTGAGGCCGCGGGAACCACCTTTCGATAGATGCTCGTCCATAGAGATTACGTTCTTCACGGTGCTGGATCCGTGTCAGACTGAATTCGACTTCCCGGGCGCACTGACCTGACTACCAACCTCCTCAGTTTGCCCCATTTCCTCTTCCCCCGCCCGCTTTCCTGCCTCATTCGCTCTAAAAAGTAACGTCCGCCCGCGGTGCGCCAATTGCGTGAATGCCAACCATCCTTTCATGCACCGGATGCCCAGCCCCCGCGAAACGCCTCACTGGATCAGCTCATTTGACGCATCTTCGCGCGTCGTCTATAGTGGTTCTGCGGGGTGGAGCAGCCTGGTAGCTCGTCGGGCTCATAACCCGAAGGTCGTCAGTTCAAATCTGACCCCCGCAACCATGGGCGCTTAAGAGGCAAATCCTCTAAGCGCCCTTCTTATTTATAGTTACGGGCTGAACCGTAAGAAATTCCTTCGCCTAATTTAACGCCGTAAAGTTGTTCCTGTTCTCGATATTGGGAACAACTGGGAACAAATCGCCATAGATTGCCCGTTCTAAAGCAATTGCAGCGTCGCGTTCCGCTTCCGCAGAAGTGTGCGTGTAGATGTCTGCGGTCATCTTGATCGTGGAGTGTCCAAGGAACTTCTGCGCCAGCTTCAGGTTTCCGGTCTGCTCGTTAACTATGCTGGCAGCCGAATGCCTGAATGTGTGAAAGCCTGACGCGCCTTTCCTTCGCGGAATCCCCAACCTGTCCAATATTGGGTAAAGGGCATCCTTTCGAAGCACGTCCGGGTCTAACGCCGCCCCGTCCTTCTTGCAGAACACGAAGTCATCTGGCCCACGATGCAACGAGCTTTCACGGTGATTCCTGAGAGTCTCGTT
>JAFDVY010000247.1 GCA_018268785.1 Acidobacteriota bacterium
GGAGCCACGCGGTGGATTTGGGCTAAAGGCTTTCCAGTGCCATCTGAATGCGAAACACAATGGCTGGTCGGAACCGCTCAGGACATCACGTCTCGCAAACAAGCCGAGATGAAGATCGCCGAACAACTCGATGCCGTGGAGGCTGCTCGCGCTGAGGCGGAGGCCCTTCGCAAGGCGACGCTAGCATTAAGCCAAAACCTCGCAATGGATTCAGTGCTAGATACTCTTCTAGATTGTATTTCCGAATTGATTCCGTTCGACCGCGCCACAGTGTTGTTCGCAGAAAATGGTCACGAGCTAATGGTTGCTCGCGAATCTCCTGATGTCGTGCCCAGAAGAATGGGATTGACCCTGCAATCCTCTGAAAGCATCTTCTTTCAGCGCGTTCTGTTCGAAAAAACGCCTATTCTGTTGGTAGACACTTCGAAGCAGGACGAGTGGCGAGAATTCGCTCCCCTCGAACATCTTCGGTCATGGATGGGAGTTCCCTTGATCGCTGGTGGTGGGGTCCTTGGGATTCTCTCTCTCGGCACAAAAGCTCCATCGGCGTTTACATTCGAGCATTTTCGCCTCGCCAAATCACTCTCGATTCCAGCCGCTGTCGCCATCCAGAACGCACGCATTCACGAACGAGCCGAAATCTATGCGACGGAACTTGAAATGCGTCTACTGACGGAGCGCATCAACCCGCAGGGCAATGGCTGAAGCCGTGCTTTGACCTGGTCTGTCAGATATGAGTTAGTTTGAAGGCGTTGGGCAAGCACCCCACGAACCTCGGTATCGCTGTACGTTCGCGTCCGCGAATGGTTGTAGGTGAAGGGGCGACTTCGCGTAGTTGTAAGGCAGTGGTCCTGCTTGTGGCATGGCCCTGGGCGGGACTTCTTAAGAGGGCAGTTAGTCCGTAAGATGCTACTAATCGATTTGGCACCTTAACCCAAAAGTGAAAAGCGTCATGCTAGCGTCATTCCAGGAGAACTTGGGATGCCGAAGCTGCCCCTCAGTATCTATCTGCTGAAGCAGGATCGCGTCGCCGCATTCGAGGAAGACCTGCACATCAACGCACAAACTACCTTGCCATTAACGGCACCGCTCGACGGTTACGTGCTTCCCCTTCCTGTCAACCAGACCGTTCCCCAGTGGGTGGGCGTTCTCAACTCTGTATTGCAAGACCCAAACGCACTTTCTCTTACAGGTGCCTCTCCTGCCGCCCTTATGGTCGTTCACCGTGGCCCAGAAACCTTCGTTTTGACCTTCGGGCACGCATGGATGAAATTGGACGATGAGTGGAAAGAGCGGGACTTTGGCAGACGAGTCGCGCTCAATTCTATTCGGCCAGACAAGCTAGTTGAGATAGAGATAGAGCAGGTATTCGCGAAGTGGCACGTTGCCCGAGAACGCGCTCCCCGCGCGTCCGCGGTGGACGAATTTGGGGTTGAGTTTGATCGCGACCTAGTAGCCAGTGTGGGTGGGGTACCTTCCCACAAAATTCTCGGCAAAAAATTACGCGGGGGAACTAGTCTGCGCGTTGACGTCGAGTTCTCGACCCTCGGCGATGTGTTGGACAGATCGAGCCAGCTTTTCAAAAGTACCGCCTACCGAAAATACTGGCCGGACATCGACAACCTAAGTGTGGTTGCAGATTCGGGTCTAATAGACAAGTTAGAGGCACGGCTCGACGAGGAATTGAAAGATGGCACGGCGGAGAAGAAGTTGGTGATGTTTGCACCTACATATCTCCGAGAAGAAGTGGACACGGTCGACTCGTACGTTTTTGGGCGCATGACAAAGGCGCCGGTAACGGTGCCATATTTGTTTGTCCAAAGCTGGCTAAGCTATTTGGAACGAGAAGAGGTTGAAAAGACCGTCTCAGAGGCGAAGGTGACGGCCGTCCACCTTTTGGATAATGACAACGAGCCACTCAAGCGATACAGCGTTTTCCAATGTCTCGGCTACGAGCTTGCATTTGGTAGTAAGCACTTCATTCTTTCCTCAGGCATTTGGTGGGAGGTTTCGCAAGATTTTCTGGCAAAGGTCAATAAAGATGTCACCGGTATTCGTCCGCCGCAAGTCGGGCTGCCTCCGTGGAATCAGGTTGAGAGTGAGGGCGAATATAACGAGCGTTGTGCGCAAGCGGCGGGGTTCACCTTTTACGATGCAGAAAAGCTCTGGTACGGTGGCGGCCAGTCACAACTGGAGTTTTGCGATCTGATGCATTTGCAGAGTAAGACGCTCTACTTTGCAAAAATCCCTACGAAATCCAGCGGCATGAGTCATCTTGTGGAGCAAGTTCGTCGGACAACGGAACTTTTCTTTAGTCCCGACGACGAATATCGAAAGGAATTGAAGCGCATTACTAAGGTCTTGCACAAAGGCCTTCCTGTTGATTGGCTGGAAACGAGGCCTCGGCAGGGCGATTGGAATATCTGTCTCGTCTCCCTCGGCAAGACTGCGGCCCAGCTACCATTCTTCGCGCGTTGCGGTCTATACAATCTCCATCGAGCACTTCGCAAGGCAGGCCATAAAGTTTCATTTCTGAGGGTCTAGGTCGGAGTGAAAGTCCCAGGATTGAACGACAACACAGAGTATTATTAGGCGTTCATGAAGTAAGCGCGACACTTGAATTCCGTGGATGTCTTGAGAGTGCGCAACTTGTCCGCAACATTCCGCGCCGCAGGTCAGTTTGTTGACCCTGTGGGTTTGGGGGAGTCCACAGCAAAGTCGTAATGGCCAGCTTCGATCTTGGCGCGAGCCTTCTTGAAGAAACGCTCCGGCGGAATAAAGCTTGTGCTTCGCGCGGTGTCGTGTCGCTTCATCAAATCATCGAACTCCTCTTTGAAATCGGAGAATGAGCCCAACGCGGAGACGCACCAGGCTTGCCTAAAACGATCATGAAGTGTTTTGAGCTCGTTGGCGTTTT
>JAFDVY010000248.1 GCA_018268785.1 Acidobacteriota bacterium
ATACAGATTTGATAGAAAACAAAGGACTTTAACCCCCTTTAGAATCAACACATACAAAGAACCGGGGGAGGGGTGTCCACTGGTCCCGGTACCTGCCACCAGCTCGGAAGTCACTAGACCACCTATTCGTCTTGGTATTCGCCCTTGCCTCTTCGTGGGGGTAAACTAATCCCCTTATGCAGGGCTCCAGCAATCTTCCCATCCACTTCCATCGCGAGCGTACCCAGCGCCAGTTGGATACCCGCTTCGAGGAACTGCTCGCCAAGCTGCGCAAAAATCGCCCTTCGGAAGATCCCTGGGTCGTCCGCCGCGCCTACGAAATCGCCACCGAGCGCCACCACGATCAACTGCGCCGTTCCGGCGACCCGTACATGACCCATCTTCTCGAAGTCGCGCACATCCTTGCAGACATGAAGATGGACGCGACCACGCTCACCGCTGCTCTTCTTCACGACGTTGTCGAAGACACCGAATTCCCCGTCTCGCGCATTCAAGAACGCTTCGGCGAAGAAACTGCGCGCCTCGTCGAAGGTGTAACAAAAATCGGCCGTCTCAATATCGTCGCCCCGGAAGCCCGCCAGGCCGAAAACGTTCGCAAAATGCTCCTCGCCATGGTGCATGACGTTCGCGTCGTCGTTGTAAAGCTCGCCGACCGCCTGCACAACATGCGCACCATCGAATTCCTGTCTCCAGAAAAACAGCAGCGCATCGCCCGCGAGACCCTCGATATCTACGCGCCCATCGCGCACCGCCTCGGCATGGGAGCCATCCGCAACGAGCTCGAAGATCTCAGTTTTCGCTGTCTCGAGCCGGAACTGTTTCTCTCGCTCCAGAAGGAAGTCAGCGACAAAGCGGAAGTTCACAAGCGCTTCCTCGATGACGTTCAGTCCACCATTCGCACCAAACTCGTCGAAAACGGAATTCCCGCCGAACTGGAATCGCGCCTCAAGAGTCTATTTTCTCTCCACAGAAAAATCGTTCGCCAGGGTCGCGGCCTCGATCAGATTTACGATCTTCTCGCCGTCCGCGTCGTTACCGATACGGAGCGCAACTGCTACGCTGCGCTCGGCGTCGTGCACCACATCTGGCGCCCCGTTCCCGGCCGCTTCAAAGACTACATCGCCATGCCCCGCCCGAATTTATATCAATCGCTGCACACTACCGTCATCCATGGCGGCCAGCCTTTTGAAGTTCAGATTCGCACGCAGGAAATGCATCGCATTGCGGAAGAAGGCATCGCCGCCCATTGGAAATATAAGGACGGCAAACCGGTCAACAGTGACGACGATCAGCGCATCATCTGGATGCGCCAGCTCATCGAATGGTCGCAGGAGTTGCAGGAGCCGGGCGAGTTTCTAAGCACGTTGAAAGTGGACCTCGCCACCGCGGAAGTGTACGCCTTCACTCCGAAAGGCCGCGTCATCGAACTCGGGCGCGGCGCCACTCCGGTGGATTTTGCCTACGCTGTCCACACCGAAGTCGGACACCAGTGCGTCGGCGCAAAAGTGAACGGCCAGATGGTCACGCTGCGCCACGAGATTGTGAACGGCGATGTCGTTGAAATTCTCACGCAAAAAGGCCATACGCCCAGCCGCGATTGGCTCAGTTTCGTCAAGTCTTCTCACGCGCGCAGCAAAATCCGCCACTGGATCAATCTGCACGAACGCGAAGAAGCCACGGAAATGGGCAAGCGCCTGATGGAAAAGGAAGCGCGCGCTTTCGGCAAAGCCCTCAGGAAAATTCCCGAAGCCGACCTCGAAAAAATCGCCGCCGATCACGGTCTTTCCAAAATAGACGACCTCTACGCCGCGGTCGGCTTTGGAAAATATTCCGCGCGCCAGATTATTTCCAAAGTGCTCGGCGAAGGCGCAAAACCCCAGGAATCCGAAACTGACGACGCCAAGCCCACCATCGTCAAAACCGTCAAACGCATGCTTGGCATGGGCGATGCGCCGCTCGTCGTCAAGGGCCACGACGATCTGCTCGTCTTTCGTGCGAAATGCTGCAATCCGATTCCTGGCGATGACATTATTGGCTATATCACGCGTGGCCGCGGCGTTGCCGTTCACAATAAACTTTGTCCTAACGTGCAAAATCTCTTGTATCAAACCGAGCGCCGTATCGCCGTCACCTGGGGCGGACAATCCGCCGCCACCTTCCCGGTGCAACTCGCCATTCGCGCCAGGGATCGCGCCGGCTTGCTCGCCGAAATCACCGCTGTCATCAGCGGCGCCGGCTCGAACATCCGCAGTCTCGAAAGCCGCCCTGACCGCATCAATGCGCGCATTGATGCCAGCCTCGAGATCGCGGACCGCCGCCAGTTTGAAACTATTCTCGCCAGCATCCGCAAAATTTCAGGAGTCCTCGGCGTGGAACGCGTCTATCAACCCGGCAACTCCGGAGATTGAATGTCCAGAATCGTCCCCACGTTTTTGGACTTTGTGTCCTGCCCCTTGGTACGGTATCGCCCACGGCACACTCCGCCCCACCCACCCCACACGCGCATACACTGATCTCATGCGCAAACTTCACGCATTCCCTGTGCTCGCTTTCCTGGCTTTCTTCGCGGGATGCGAAAGTCATCCGCTTACGGATTATCGTCCCGCGGTTCAGGCAGGAATTTTTTCAGGGACAATTGAAAATTTGAAAAAACTCGACGTTGGGGATACGGAACTCGTCGAAGTGATTCGCCTCAAAAAAGCCGGAATCGGGGAAGACATGATTCTCTCCCTCGTGCGCATCGCTCACGAACATCATCATCCGTTCACCGCCACCGATTCGGTCAAGAATCTCGCTTCCGCGAATTTTTCCGATGCTCGCATTTTGCAAATCGCGGAAACGGACCAAATCGATTCGATCGGCGGAGACGCGGTAATGCTGCATGTCA
>JAFDVY010000249.1 GCA_018268785.1 Acidobacteriota bacterium
ATCTGCAAATCCCATAGACGAATTTCAACGGTGCTATCTGCCTAGATTCGTCTAATCTGCATCCGAATTAAGCCGGTTTGACATAACGATGCGAACCGTATTGAACTACCTAACCTGAAAAGCGTACTTGGGGGGGCAGTCCACATGGGGTTCATTCGTAGTTTTACATTCTCATTTTCAAGACTTGGGCGCACGGTGTTGGCAGTTGCTGCGCTGTGTTCCGTTTCGGCTTCTACAGCTTCGGCGCAAATGTCCGCCAGCGTCTCGGGAATTGTGACGGACCCTTCGGGGGCCACGATAGCAGGGGCGGAAGTGATCGTGAAAAACGCGGAGACGGGTTTAGTTCGTATCACTTCGACAAACGCGTCCGGGCGATACCTGGTGCTGGCTCTGCCGGTTGGCGCCTATGGAATCACCGTTACGGCGCGCGGATTTCGCGGGCCAGTGACCCGAACTGAGATTCAGTTGGTGATTGGACAGGAAGCGCAGGTCGACTTCCAGCTGACCGTCAGCGGACCGGAAACGACAATCGAGGTGAGAGGCGATGTGTCGGCGGTCAACACTTCGACAAGGGACATTTCGGGCCTCGTTGGTGAACAACAAGTGAAGGATTTGCCGCTCAACGGCCGAAGCTACGACCTGCTGATGCCGTTGAATCCGGGCATTGTGAATTTCACCTCACAGAAAACGGGCGGAACGGGAATTTCCAATTCGACGACAGCGAACAATTTTGCCGTGAGCGGAAACCGTCCGCAGCAAAATCTGTTTCTGCTGAATGGCGTCGAATACACGGGCGCCGCGGAAAACAACATGCAACCAGGCGGAACGAGCGGGATGTTGCTCGGCGTAGACGCAGTGCGCGAATTCAACGTGCTGCGCGATTCGTATGGCGCGGAGTTCGGCAAGCGCCCCGGCGGGCAAGTGCTCATCGTTACGCAATCGGGAACCAATCAACTGCACGGAGCGCTTTTCGAGTTTTTGCGAAACAACGCGCTGGATGCGCCAAACTTTTTTGATCAAGGCGATGCGCCGCCATTTCAGCGCAACCAGTTTGGAGCGTCGCTAGGCGGGCCGATTCGGAAGGGTAAAACGTTTGCCTTCGGCAGCTACGAAGGATTCCGCCAGCACTTGCATCAGACGTCCGTTGCCTTCGTTCCCGATTTGGCTTCGCGAGCCGCGGCGGTACCGAGCGTGCAGCCGCTCTTGAATCTGTGGCCGACTCCCTCCGCGAGCGATCCCGATTTTTCAGGAATTGCGGAAGTGTTCAGCAGTCCGCTGCAGACGATTCGGGAAGACTTTGGCACCGCGCGCGTAGACCACATTTTTTCGCAGAAAGACACGGCAAGCGCGATTTATACCGTGGATGATGGCAATGATTTCACGGCGACACCGCTCAACCCCTTCAGCGCAGACGTTATGACGCTTCGCGAGCAAGTGTTGAGCCTGGAAGAGACGCACGTGTTCTCTCCTTCCCTGCTGAACAACGTGCGGTTTGGTTTTTCGCGCGCAGGCTATTTTTTCACGGGAGAACCGACTCCCGGGACGCCTGCGGTTAATGTTCCGGGTTTTCTGGTGGGACTTCCGGTCGGCGCGGTTGTGGTTGGCGGCAGTGCGGCTTCCAATCCGGCTGCAACTCTAGGACTTGCCGGCAGCAACAACGGCAGCAATCTTTCGATCGCGCGAAATCTATTTACGTTCGAAGACCGGATGAGCTGGACGCGCGGGCGGCATCAATTCAATTTTGGACTGTGGCTACAGCGATTCCAATCGAACGAAAACATCGCGCTAAGCCAGTATGGACAGGCGACGTTCACGAGTTTGCAGACGTTTTTGCAAGGAACCGCATCGAGCTTTCTGTATAACCCGGCGCCGACCCGCATGAACTGGCGCTCTTTATTTGGCGCGTGGTACGTCGAAGATGTGATTCGGCTCAAGCCCAGTCTGACGATTTCGCTCGGGTTCCGCGACGAATTCACCACGGGATGGAATGAAGCTCACGGTCGCGCCGCGAACTACACGTACACCAACGGCGTGATCGATACGGCGCCGCGCATCGGCGGTTCCCTGTTCACGGCGAACAACGCAAAATTCCTGCCACAACCGAGAGTCGGCATCGCCTGGAGTCCGTTCGGCCGCAAAACGGTTTTTCGCACGGGATTCGGCATGTACAACGATTTGCAGGACGCGCTCGGCTATCGAGCGGACCAAAATGCGCCGTTCAATCCCGTTTATTCCATTCCTAACTTTGCAGTCTCGAAATTCCCGATAGATCCGGCGGCGCCCGTGCCGGCCACTGCAAAACTTGTGCCTGGTGGCGTGCAGCCGGACATGAAAACGCCGACGCTCATATCCTGGTCGTTGCGTGTGGAGCGCGAACTTTCGTTGAGAACTTCGCTCACTGTTGGCTACATAGGCTCGCACGGCTACCACGAGTTGATTGGGATTGATGCGAATGAACCGTTCCCTGTGATTTGCCCCGCGTCTCCGTGCCCTGCTACTTATCCGGCCGGCTTTGGTGCGCTGGCAGGAACGCCAGTGCCAACAGGGACGTTCTTTGTTCCGACCAATGTAAGGGCGAATCCAGCGATTGCAAATACTTGGACGTGGTTTTCCACGGGCGACAGCTCTTATCATGCGTTGCAAGTGGATGCAAACCATCGCTTCAGCAGCGGATTTTCCCTGCGCGGCGTCTATACATTTTCCAAGGCGCTGGATGATGGCGATTCCCTGAACGCAACCACTTCCGGCGGTGGCCCCGCGCTTGCGTCAAATCCTTTCAATCTGGCATCGGACAAGGGCCTCGCAACCTACGACGTGCAACACATGCTCTCAGCCAACGCGACCTATCAATTGCCGTTTGGC
The DNA here is from genome assembly GCA_018268785.1 of Acidobacteriota bacterium. Taxonomy (GTDB): domain Bacteria; phylum Acidobacteriota; class Terriglobia; order Acidiferrales; family UBA7541; genus Acidiferrum. The sequence goes on from JAFDVY010000249.1 coordinate 2,863, forward strand.
CGCGGGCAGCGATATGCAAG
>JAFDVY010000024.1 GCA_018268785.1 Acidobacteriota bacterium
AAGGAGGTTAAAGTCCTTTGTTTTCTATCAAATCTGCATGTGTTGATTCTAAAGGCAGTTACGACAGCCGGGCGGTGGAAATGAGGCGGCGGTAAAACACAGAAAAAGACCGACTCGGGGAAGGACACGGAGGATGCTCCAATCTACCCTCCATGTTGTTAATCGCATAGGTACTATAACTCAAGAAGAATCAGAAGTCAAGAAAAATCAGACGGAACGATTTGCAAAAGTTTGCCTAAGGGGATGGCAATGAGTATTTGGGCTCGGATGGCGACCATGGCTGCTGTGGGGCTGCTGTTTTCGGGGGCGGCCGTGCCACAGCGCAGCGACGCTTGGAGCAATTGGGAGAAACTTGTGCGCACACCGAGCGTGAGCGGGCATGAGGAAATGCTTGCAAGACACATCCGGGAACGCCTGAAAGGGTACGACCTACGCACAGACAATTTAGGAAACGTGATCGTGACCATCGGGAGCGGGTCGCCGCACCGCCTGTTTGTGACACCAATGGATCAGCCAGGGTATGTAGTAAGCGGAATCAGGGATGACGGATTCTTGCGCGTGCAACGACTGCCGCAAGCGGCTCCAAACGGGAGCTTCGATGCGCTGCACTTCGCACAGCCGATTGTGGTAACGACGAGAAGCGGAAAGACCGTGCCCGGAGTCTTCGGCGGCCTAAGCGTTCATTTGGAGCTAGGGAGACAGAACGTTCCGAAAATGACTCATCTCGATGAAATGTTCGTGGACATCGGGGCAAGAAGCGCGGAAGAAGCACGAGCGAGCGGCGTGGACGGACTCGATTCGGTTTCGTTGGAGCGCCTGGACAACGCACTGGGAAATGAGGCGTACGCCGGATCCGGAATTGCGGATCGCGCCGGGGTGGTCGCGCTTGTGGAACTGCTGGAGCAAGTGGAAGCGTCGAAAACAAACGTGCAGGGGACGCTGACGGTGGCATTTGTGACGCAAAGCTGGACAGGAGGGCGCGGACTAGAGCGGCTGCTAAATGAGGTTCATCCGGACGAGATGATTTACGTGGGGAAATTCCAGGCACCGAAAAACTCCCCTCAAGAGAGACCAACTGCGAAATCTTCCTTGCCGGGGACCGGAATATTGCTTGGCGTAGCAGATGCTTCCAGTCCGTTGACCGGTTATGCCTCGGAGCTGAACGAGTTCGCCAAGAAACAAGGGGTCGCGATTCGGGTGGAATCCGCCGCAGATCCGAAAATCAGCGGTTATGCGGCGGCTACGCCACTGCCCAAGCGATTTGCTCAACTGGGGGTGCCGGTTTTGTTTCCGACGAGTCCCGCAGAAACGATCAGTTACAAGGATATCGACGGTATTGAGCAATTCTTGTTTCTCTATGTGGGAGGGCAGAGGAACGCCGGAGGGGTGGGTGGAGGCTTCGCTTCGGGGTGTGGCGACTGCGGGCCGCCACTGCCAGGAATCTTGACGGAGACCTATGGGCCGAGTGGGCATGAGGGATTGGTGCGAGAGAAGATAAAGGAATTGTTGCCGGAGTGGGCGCGCAAGAAAGTGGAGACGGATGCGGCGGGAAATCTGGTTCTGCATGTTGGACCGGGAAAGAAGAATGCGAAGACGCCGAGCATTGCGTTTGTGGCCCACATGGATGAGATCGGCTATGAGATTAAAAAAATTGAGGATGATGGACGGCTGCGGGTGGGTTCGATTGGCGGGGGATATCCGCAATATTTTTTGGGGCATGCGGTGCGAATTCAGAAGTCTGACGGAACGGCAGTGGGCGGCGTGATGGAATTGCCAGAAGGCTGGGACAAGCCGGGATTTGAATGGCCGCTGAGTCTACGCGGGATGGATGAGGGTTTGCACGTCTATGTGGGGACGAAAGCAAAGGAAGAGACAGAGAAACTGGGAATCAAAGTGGGCGATTGGATGACGATTCCGAAGGAATACAGGCCAATGATCGGGACGCGGGCAAATGCGCGGAGTTTTGACGACCGCGTGGGATGCGCGGCGCTGGTTGAAGCGGTGCGGGCGCTGGGACCGAATCCGGATGCTGCGGTTGGCGAGCGCGACGTGACGTTTGTGTGGTCCACGGAAGAGGAAGTGGGATTGAAAGGGGCTGCGGCGTTTGCGGAACAGGCGGCTAAGGATGGCCGCGTGCCGGATTTTGTGTTTGCGATCGATACGTTTGTGAGCAGTGATTCGCCGCTGGAAGAGAAGCGTTTCGCGGATGCGGAGCTTGGAAAGGGATTTGTGGTGAGAGCGGTGGACAATTCCAACGTGACGCCGCTGGAGTACGTGGACCACTTGGTGAAGCTGGCGCGGGAGAACAAGATTCCGGTGCAGTATGGCGTGACGGGCGGAGGGAATGACGGCGCGGTGTTTACTCGATATGGGAGCGTGGATGTGGCGCTTGGGTGGCCACTGCGCTACTCGCACTCACCGGGAGAAGTGATCGATACAAAGGATTCGGATGCGCTGGGGAAGATCGTGGAAGCGATTGCGAAGAATTGGTAAGGCGCGGCAATGTTGGGTTAGTTTGAAACAGAAAGAGCGCGAAGAATTTTTTCGGCGGCGTGGCCATCGCCGAACGGATTGAGTGTGTTGGCAGGCGGAGCGGCCTTTTGGCCGGAGAGCCAGGCCGACGCGTTTGAAACGATTTCATCTTTGGACGTGCCTACCAGTTGCGCCCAGCCGGACTCGATAGCTTCGGGGCGCTCGGTAACATCCCGCATGACGAGAACTGGCGTATGGACGGTGGGCGATTCTTCCTGCACACCGCCGGAGTCCGAAAGAATGAGCGCGGCTCGCTTCATCAGATGGACAAATTCAGGATAAGAGAGCGGATCGGTGAGCAGGATTCGCGGACGATTGGCGAGCTGTGCCGTGACGGCGGCGCGGACCGAAGGATTGGGGTGGACAGGGAGGACGACAGAGAGTTCGGGAAATTTTTGCGCGAGTGTACGGATTGCGGCACAAATTTGCTCGAGCGGGGCGCCGAAGTTTTCGCGGCGGTGCGCGGTGACAAGCAGAATTTTTCCGGAGAGTTTTTCCAGGCGCGGGTCGGAATATGAGACCGGCGCGGAAAGAATGTGGTTTAGCGCATCGACCACAGTGTTTCCCGTGACGAGGATACGGGAATCGGAAATGCCTTCGGCCCTGAGATTTGCGGCAGCGCGCGGGGTGGGCGCGAAGTTCAAATCGGCGAGCGAAGAGATCAGGCGGCGATTCATTTCTTCGGGGAAAGGGTGATGCTTGTCGCCGGTGCGAAGACCGGCTTCGACGTGGCCAACGCGGATTTTTTCCTGGAACGCGACGAATGCGGCGGAAAACGCCGTGGTCGTATCCCCCTGGACGAGGAGCCAATCGGGACGAATTTTGTGAAGAACCGGGGGAAGCGATTCGAAAACGCGGGCGGCGAATTGGAGGGGCGTCTGATTTTCCTGCATGAGATTCAGATCGCGGGCGGGCGCGATGTCGAATACACGGAGCATTTGATCGAGCATGTCGCGATGCTGGGCGGTGACACAGACCTGCATTTCGAGCTTTGCGGCGCGCGCGGCACGGATGATGGGGGCCATTTTGATGGCTTCGGGACGCGTGCCGAAAACAGTGAGGATGCGCATGAATTATTTTTGGGCGGACGGGGCCAGAAGCGCGTCCGCAATGCGACCAGAAAGAATAGACCAATCGTACGGTTCGACGAAACGGTCCCAGCCGGATTGCCAGGCCATGCCACGCGCTTTGACGAACGCATCGGCCCAGGCGGCGGGATTGGGTTCCGCGAGAAGAACATTGGGCCAGGAGAGGCGCTTCCAGGTTTCCAGCGGTGTTGAGACCACGATTTTGCGGCAGGCAGAGTATTCGACGACTTTGATTTGAAAAGCAAAGTCGGTGCCGGTGGTGATGCCCTGGGCAAGAACGCCGACGTCGAGCGCGTTGAAATATGTTGCGATTTCCGCCGGCGAAACTCCGCCCGTCGCAACTACGCCGTTGTCGCGATTGTTGTCGAGCAGCGATTGCCAGCAGTGTGCGGGGCCGACGATGAGCAGCGATGCGTCTGGAAGCCGATTGCGTGCAGCAAGAAAAGCGTTGACGACGAGGTCTACCCCCGTAAACGGACCGTGATTTCCGATATAGCCGATGACAAATCGATTTTCGAGGCCTAGCTTAGCGCGCAGGGCATGACTTTTTTCTGCGGGGACGCTGCGAAGCTTCGCGAGGTCCGCGCCGTTGGGAAGAGGAAGCGGGTTGATGGAACATTCACGAGCCAGTTTTTCGCAGAGCGGCTCGGAAACGGCGAAAACCGCGTCCATATTTTCGGCAACGCGGCGCAAATTGGCGCGATTTTCCGCGAGGCGTTCGGATGTGTGTTCATTTTCCGGAAACCAGTCGACAACGTCAAAGGCAGAGCGAATGTTCGGGATGCGCCCGGTGCCAAAGAGTTCGTTGGCATAAAGAATGTGGGAGATGGAATGGGCGGCGAGCACTTTGCCGAAGGCTGCTCGATTATGCGTTTTGCAAAATTCGTGAGCGCGGGGCAAGCCAAGCAGACGGCGGAGAAGAATTGGTTGCCAGACGGGAAGTTCGACTGGCGTGAATCCGTTGAAAAGGGGGAGTGTTTTGTAGGAATGAAATGCAGAGGAAGCCGCGACGAAGAATTGCCTGAGGCGGCGTTTAAGAGGCGATGAGGCGTCAACGTGGAGCGCGTCGTTCCATTTCAGGACGAAGACTTCGAAACGATCCGTGAGCCGCCGGGCGAATTCGATTTCACGAATCGAAATGTCTTCGGCGAAGATGTGCGGGACGACAAGAAGGCGCGGCTTTTTTGTGGCGGAAGACGAAGCGGGTGGAGCTGCGCTCACTTTTCCACCAGGAAATTGCCGATGACCAGGGCATCCATGCCGGAGGAGAAAAATGTACGAATGGCGTCGGTCGGAGTGTGGACGATGGCTTCGCCGCGAAGATTGAAACTGGTGTTCATGATTACGGGCACGCCAGTGATTTTTCCAAATTCATCGATAAGGCGATAGTAAAGCGGATTGATTTCGCGCTCGACGGTTTGCGGCCGGGCGGAACCGTCGACATGCGTGACGCTGGGAATGATGCTGCGCTTTTCCGGGCGGACTTGCGCCGTGAGAATCATGAACGGCGAATCGTAAGCGGATTCGAGGTATTCCGGCGCGGCTTCTTTTTTGAAGGATGGAGCGAACGGCCGCCACCATTCGCGGAATTTCACGGCGTTGTTTACCTTGGCGTTCATTTCCGGGTCACGCGGATCGGCGATGATGGAGCGGGCGCCAAGCGCGCGCGGGCCGAATTCCATGCGGCCTTGAAACCAGCCGAGAATTTTTCCATGGGAAAGAAGCTGAGCCGCTGCCGTTGCAGGATCGGAAAGTTTTGAGTGTTTAATTTTGTAAGTGTTGAGGGCGGATTCGATCGCGGCATCATCGAAGGACGGCCCCCAGTAGCCGTGGCGCATGGGCTTGTTGGGGAGCTTTCCGTTGTCATCAAGGTAAGGGGCTAGCGCGGCCCCAAGAGCAACGCCGTCATCGCTTGCAGCGGGCTGCACAAAGAATTTTTCCACGATGCCGCTCGCGACAATTTTTCCATTGGCTTTGGAATTGAGCGCGACTCCGCCGGCAAGGCAGAGATTGCGCGAGCCTGTTTTCTGCAGCGCAAGTTTAGCGAAGGACATCATGGCGTGCTCGCATGCATCCTGCACGGCGAAAGCAATATTTTTGTGATGATCGGTGATTTCCGATTCAGGAACGCGCGGCGGGCCGAGCAGCGAAATGACATTTTCAAACGGGGAGCCGGTGATGAGCTGGCGATAGTGCACGCGCGGAACCGCGGACGCGGCGTCGATAAATCTGCTGAGGCCAATTCCGGGCTGGCCGTATGGCGCAAGGCCCATGACTTTCCATTCGTCGCTGTTGCGGAGAAAGCCGAGATAGGCCGTGAACTCACTGTAAAAAAGCCCGATGGAATCGGGATAGTTGATGGTGAGGATGTGATCGAGGCGGCCGCCGTGGCCGTGCCAGATGCTCGTGCCCTCCCAAGCCCCGCGGCCATCCATGACAACGACTGCGGAATCGTCAAAGCCGGAATAACAGTAAGCGCTGAGTGCATGTGCAAAATGATGATCCACAAAACGCATGTGGGCCTTGGTTGGACCAAAGGCGCGTTGAAATGGAATCGCACCGGACTCTTGATGCCACATGCTGAGAAAATGGCGCGAGGAATTCAGCACGTTCATGTAATTGACCGGCCAGCGGCGCGTCGCGTAGAGCGAGAGATCGTGGCGGTAGACAGGGCCGGCGTTCTGCCAGCCAAAGCAGACTTCGTCTATCTGGGCAGCGGAAAGCTTTGCGAAATCAAGACAGGCCTGGATAGCGAGCTGAGGAAAGCGCGCATCGTGCTTGGTGCGAGAGAGACGTTCTTCGGCGACAGCGAAAAGCAACTCTCCATCGCGGACAATGCAAGCGGAAGAATCGTGCATTTGGGAATAGTTGATTCCGAGAGTAATCATTTTTGTTTTTCGGCAGCTCGGTGATTGTCCAGAACGAACTGAAACAGCGCTTCCACTTTCTTGCCGTATTCCGCCCAGCTACGGCGTCTCATTCTGATTTGTGCCGCTTTACCCAAAGAAGAACGCAGCTCTGGAGAACGGGCGAGCCGCAGAACCGCCTGCTCGATCGCGTCTGCATTTGCTGTAGGAATCAAAAGTCCATCAACGCCGTCTTCAATGGAATCAACCATTCCGCAAGTCTCGGTTGTGATCACCGGCATGCCTGAAGCCATTGCTTCCATAACGGCGAACGAGGGTCCTTCCATGAGCGAAGGGAGGAGAAGGACATCATGTTGGGAATAGAGTTGCGGCATTTCCGCCGCTGGAACCTTATAAATAATCTGCAAGTGTTTTTGAAGACGGTCGCCAAAGAAATTTCTGATCGTTTCTTCGGGAGTGACCACGCCTGCAAAGGTCATCGTCCAATCGGTAAAATTACCGAGCATATGATTCAAGGCATCGCGCAGATAGAAGATACCGCGTTGGTCGAGCCAGGTGCCGACATAAAGAAGGCGCAAAGGGCGGCGGTCCTCGTAATTGCGCTGAATAAAAAATCGCGCATCCACACCGCTCTGCACGTACAGAATACGCTCGGGATCAAGATCGTACTTGAGATGGAGCAGCGTCCAGACGTCCCTGCAGAAGGAGTGTGCGGCGTCGGCAGTTCTGACGGAATAATCGAAACGCGATTGGTTGTATACGCGCTGCCAGGCGCGGTTTTTCCAATTGAAATGCCAGGCGCGGCCTTTTCGATCCTCGCGTTTCATGGCATGCGTGCGCCACTCTTCGAGCGCGTGCAAGGACACAACGTAGGGAGGACCCTGCTTTTTAGGGAAAAGGCGCTGCAGGATGCCATACACAAAACCCACAGGCGCATGCAGGTTCGCGATGTCATATTCCTTTGCATGACGGCGAATATGTTTTGCGAGACGCCAGGCAAATTTGGTTTCGCGGAAACGTCCGCGCATCTCGTTGTCCGAGACAAGATCTTCCCGAAAAAGAAAATCCACTTGATGGCCCAGTGCCGTAAGTTCGCGGCCCATATTGTATAGAACGGCGGAAGTTCCGCTTTCGAACCATCTGGGCGATCCCGCTGTCATCAATATTTTCATCCACTCTCCTGAGTAACCTGGATCAATGCCCGGAATCGATTGTGGCTTTTTGTGAAGATTCCTGAGTTTGCGGTGCACGGAGAACATGCCCATGCGACGGATTTGGAAGCCATTGGCGGCGAGTGCGCCGATAGATCGCACTCTCGACAATGCTGCGTTTCAGCCGATAGTAAAGACGAGGTGGGAAAAAGAGCGAGGGCAAAAGGGTTACGAATTTAAAGATTCTGTGCAGCGGCGAGGCAACATCAATCACCTGCTGGTATAAGCGCCATTCCGTTCGCAGCGTTTCCCAAGGCATCCCTCCGTCCATGGAAAGTCGCAAAGAATCCGCATCCGCTTTGACATTGTTGGTAATAATACGAGCTGCCTCAGGGTCGGCATTTAGCGCTGCGAGCCTCTCCACCAAGGAATTCGCCAAATGCTCGAGAACCCGCTGCTTGCGTCGAAGCCGAGTTGAGTCACCGCTGGTGATTTGATAGAGATTCGAACCATGAAGACGATAATAAGTCAGGGGATCCGGCAAAATGAGAGCATCGTGGAGGACAGCGGCAATCGTAAATAGATACTCATCTGCCTCGAATATGATTGTTTCCGGGATCGGTCCGATTGCCGCCAGGACGCTGGAACGTATCGTCATTCGGCTGGTACCCAGGAAACTGCCACGCACGATGAAGGACTTGGCGCCTGCAAGGCTATTCGCACAGAATTGATTCCCCTGGTGCAAGAATTCCGTTTCTTCAGTTCCATCAGGTTGGACGATTACAATTCCGTTTCCAACGATACCAACCGCGGGATGGGATTCCATCGCCTCCGACACACAGGCCAACTTGTTCGGTTTCCACCAGTCGTCACCGTCAAGGAAAGCTACGATCTCTCCCCTGCACTGGGGAATGCCGAAATTGAAAGCGGAGGCCTGGCCTCCGTTCTTCTTCGGCAGATGTGTCACGCGTGGCGCAAACTTCTTGACGATTTCCGGAGTACGATCGCTGGAGCCATCGTCCACGACCAAAATTTCGTATCCGGACGCGGGGAAATCCTGTTCCAGCACGCTTACAATCGCCTGCTCAATGAAATTTTCGTGATTGTATGTGTCAATCAGTACGCTGACAAACGGTCGCGACAACTTTTGCCCTCAAGCGTTTCACTTTGCTACTGGAAGATCTCTATTCTCTACTGTACCGCCCTGAAACATCCCCGGCCAGACCTTAAAGGCTATCGTCCACGGGGAATACCCCAGGGCGAGCGGCGCGTCAGATCCGGGCAGCATCCAAAATCTCTTGGAGCGACGCCTGTTGCGCCGTTGGAACCGCAAAGCAAAATGCTTCGTCGCCGCGCGAGCCTATGATTTGAGGAGTGTAGTTTTGTTCAGCCAGGAAACTCAACACCTCTTTGCTCGCAGGAGAACCCCAACTGTGGATTTCGAGAAAGAGTAATGGACATACATTCGCGAGAGTGTTAACGGCACCGCGCAAAACGTGGAGCTCTGCTCCTTCAACATCAATCTTGATGAATTTGGGCAAACGTTTTGTACCTAAGATGAATTCATCCAGGGTCATGGCCTGAGAGGCGACCGAGCTGAGACGCGGATCTATGGACTGATTGACAGCCGAAGGGCTCCAACTTAGCGTTTGCTGGGTAACGCGCACCATATTGATTGGGCCCGTACGATCCAGAAGCGCCGCATTTCGTAACTCCACGTTCTTAACGTGATTGACCCGAATGTTTTCTTCGAGAACTCGAAAGTTTTCGGCCACAGGTTCGAACGAGGCGACGCGCCCGGAATCGCCCACGAGTTGCGAAAGGAAGAGCGTGAGATAACCCAGGTGGGCACCGGCATCCACACAGAAATCTCCGGGTTTTACGGCCGCACGAAGTAGTCGAATGAGCTCCGGCTCGTAGATTCCCAGGGTGTAAATGATGTGGGATTGCCAGGAAAGCCACATCTTAAAACGATTTCCGGACGGTCCGGCGTTCGTAAGAACGATTGGCTGCTTCTCGATGTGGAAAAAGAACCACAAGATCGGCCTGAGCAAATGTTCATAAAGCCAAACACGAAGCGGCGTGGGAAGAGCCGTATACAGTGCGACTGAGGCATTGCGAAAACGAACCCGCATGCTTGAAGAAGTCTCTGTTCTAACCGGAAAAGAGAAGGTACTCATGTGAGCACGACTTCGCGAACGACCGGAGTAGACATGGTGATGGCAGGCTCCATGGATTTTTCAATCAGTACGCTGACAAACGGTCGCGACAACTTTTTCCCTCAGACTCGCACTTGAAATAGCCGTACGACAAAGCAATCGCCGCTTCGCCCTTGCTGGAATCCAGTCATCGAGCAGCTTCAGTGCTCCGCGGCACGGCCCTTCCGGGCTTGCAGCACGCGCGTCACGGAATTCTGCCAATGATTCCAGTGCGGCACTTTCTCCTGCAAAATCGCTTTCCCTGCACCGCGCGACTGTAGTCCCGCAAGTTCCAGGTCGGCGTCCACCAGAATCGCAATCAAATCCCGGAAGCCCACTTTCGGCGCCCAACCCAGTTTTTCCTGGGCCTTTTGGGGATTCGCCACCAGATTGTCCGCTTCCAATGGTCTCCGGTAGCGCTCCGAAATCTTTACATGCCGCGTCCAATCCAGCCCCGCGTATTCGAACGCGCCCTCCACAAACTCCTTCACCGAGTGCGCCTCGCCTGTTCCGAGCGCGAAATCGTCCGGTCTATCGTGCTGGAGAATTTTCCAGATGGCCTCAACATACTCGGGCGCATAACCCCAGTCGCGCTTCGCATCAAGATTACCCAGAAAGAGCGAGTCCGCTTTGCCGGAAAGAATGGCCGCAATCGCTCGCGTGACTTTCCGCGTCACAAATGTCTCTCCGCGCCGCGGGCTTTCATGATTAAACAAGATTCCATTCACCGCATAGAGTCCATAACCTTCGCGGTAAATTCGCGTCATCCAGTGCGCGTATGCCTTCGCGGCAGCGTACGGACTTCGCGGCCGGAATTCCGTCTCTTCATCCTGCGGCGGCGCAGCCGAACCGAATATTTCCGAACTCGAAGCTTGATAGAAGCGAGTCTTCCCCCCACAGCGCCGCACCGCTTCGAGCAGCCGCATGGTGCCAAGCCCGGTCACTTCCCCGGTGTACTCGGGAATGTCAAAGCTCACGCGCACATGGCTCTGCGCGGCAAGATGGTACAACTCATCCGGCGCGACGCTTTGAATCAGGTGAAAAATCCACTCCGTACTGAAAAGATCGCCGTGATGCAGAAAGAGTTTCGCGTCAGGCTCGTTCGGGTCCTGATAAATGTGATCGATGCGGTGCGTATTGAACGTGCTCGCTCGCCGTACGATGCCGTGTACTTCGTAGCCTTTCGAAAGCAACAGCTCGGCCAGATACGATCCATCCTGCCCCGTGATGCCGGTGATGAGCGCCTTCTTCATCAGCTTGTTCGCTCAACATTCTGAGTGTCACCGGAGTGGCGCATTGCGACGCGACTGCCGCCAGGGCGCGGAGGCGCGGGTTTCATTCCCAAAGCGTGACGCAAAGGCCTCGTCAAATCCAGAAAGCGAAACCACAATGGATTTATCCGCGGCGTCAGATACCGATTCAGCGGCGCGAAGGCCGCTTTCCAATTTCTCCTCGTTCCATTCTCATCGAGGATATGCGTTGCGTCGTCAATCGTGAAAAGGTGCCAGCGGCCGCCTGCGTTATTCCAATTTCGCGTCGCTTGTTCGTCTGTCCAAACGCCTTTCGCACCCGCGGGATGATAGCCATATCCGTGATTTTGATGGATCGCGATGACGAGCGGCGAGACATCCACGACCGCTGCGCTCTCCATGCGCGCTTTCCAGACGAGCCAGTGATCCCACCATACGCGGCCAATCACAAGTTCCGGCATCCGCAAATACAGCCTACGGCGAAACGCGAAATAATCCACCGAATATCCAGGCTGCTGAATTCCCTTTTCTTGTGCGAGCGCAGTCACATCTGCTTCCCAACGCGCGGAAGAAAAATCGAGCGGAGCTGTGATGTCCGCATCCCAACGCCGGCCGACCATTAGAAACTTGTCGAATTTTCCACGCACGGTTTCCAGCGCTTCGCAAAATGCGCGCGGATAGATCATGTCGCAATTGCTGTAACAGAGCAGGTCGTGCCGCGCAATTTCCTGTGCGCGGCGAAAAATCCAGTCAATACGCTTGGTGCCGAATTCGTTGCGTTCCACGTGCGGTTCGTGACGAAGTCCGAGTTCGCGGGAAATGTCCGCAGCGCCGTCATCATCGCCGAACAGAATAATTTCGATCTCTGGATGCAGCAGAGTCCAGCTTTTCAGGGCGTTGCGCTGAATGATTCCGCTATGCCCCGTAAATGCCTTCGCGGTGGTGAACAGGGTGAGCATTATCCGTGCGTGGCGGCCCGCTTGCGTTCCGCAGCAAGCATCTCATCGAACGTCGCATCGAGATTTTTCGCAATTTTCCAGCTTGGATAGTGCGACTTGAATTTCGTCAGGTCGGAAATGTAGCAGATATGGTCGCCCTTGCGATTTTCGTCCACGTACGTCCAATTCAGCCTTTTTCCAGTCAACTGTTCGATGTGCGCAATCGCTTCCAACATCGAAATGCTGTTTTCCCGCCCGCCGCCCATGTTGTAGACCTCGCCGGGGCGCGGATTGGCAGCGAACTCTTCCATGGCGCGCACCACATCGTGACTGTGAATGTTGTCGCGCACCTGCTTGCCTTTGTAGCCGAACACCGAATATTTTCCGCCGCTCATCGTACATTTCAGGAGATACGAAAGGAATCCATGCAGTTCCACGCCGGAGTGTGACGGCCCGGTCAGGCATCCGCCGCGAAATACTCCCACATTCATCTTGAAATACCGGCCGTACTCTTGCGCTACAAGATCGGCGGCCGCTTTTGACGCGCCAAACAGCGAATGAAGCGTGCGGTCAATCCGGCAGTTTTCCGAAATTCCGTTGTAGTCTTCGGAACGCGCATATTCCCAGCGCGTTTCCAATTCCTTCAGCGGAACTTCGTTCGGCGCATCGCCATAAACCTTGTTCGTGCTCATGAAGAGAAAAACCGCTTCCGGCGAGTGTTGTCTTGTGGCTTCCAGGAGATTCAGCGTGCCGAGAGCGTTCACCTCAAAATCCAGAATCGGAATGTCGCGCGCCTTGTCGTGAGAAGGCTGCGCCGCGCAATGGATAATCAAATCGAACCGGCGCGAACGAAAAAGTTCGTCCAGGGCAGCGCGGTCGCGGATGTCCACCGAAAAATGCGAGAAATTCTTTGTAACGCTTTTCAGGCGGTTCAAATTCCAAAGCGTGTCGCCAGGCGCTCCGAAAAATTCGCGCCGCATATTGTTGTCAATGCCGACGACGTGATTGCCCTGCCGGTCGAAATGCTCCACCGCTTCGGAGCCAATCAGGCCGCTGCTGCCGGTTACAAGTGTGTGCTTCACGAATCGTTGCTTCCTGTTGTTTGCTTAGGACTCAGCACAAAACACCCAAGTGCGTATGAGCATTTTGTGCCTTCGGCCGGGTGACCTGTCGGAAAGAAATTCAATGCGGCTTCTTTGTCAGAGGGTTGCCAACGGTTGTCGCTTCGCTTCACCCAATACTGCTCGTCCAGCACCTCGAAGCCCGCGAGGAGTCGCGGCAGGCGCTTGGCGCCGTACACACGATGCCACGGGACAATCACTGCGTCGCGTCCGCAGGGAATAGTCATGAGCATGCATCCTTTTGGTTTCAAGAGGCGCCGCATCAGAGACATGGCTGTCAAGTCTCCATCCGTTTCTGGAACGTCGACTCCATAGCGGCCTGAAAGGCCAACGTGCTCTACCGTCGAACAGTTTAGGATGACGTCGAATGAGCTCTCAGGCAAATTAAGCGCGAGCAAATCTCCGGCTACGATCTTCAATTTCGGGTGGTCCCACAGAAAACGATGTGCTTGCAGGTCTACGGCCAAGACCTCGTAGCCTCGCTGGATCGCTTGCATCGAAAGATTTCCGTGGCCGCAGCCAAAGTCAAGCAAGTACCCTTCCTTTGCAGGAATGCGCGAACAAATGAACGCCCACTCAATATCACGGTCGCCGGAAAGATCTATCGGGGCCGGAGCTTTCGGCACGATTGTTCTCTTAATTTTTCTCAAAAAACCATGGAGCCACTCGGGCAGTGAAACCGGAACGGAAACCTTCGCCATTATCGCGTTTCCGTGCTGATGCTTATGTTTTCAGATATTGTCAGTAACATGATCCCACTCATTCCGCTCTGCAGGACAAATGCCGTTTGGCAATTTTATCTGAATCAGAATTTTCATCATTTGTCGTCAGGGTGCAATCCGCTTATTTGTCTTACATTAAAACTCGAAGGGACGTTTAGTACTCCGCTCCACTCATCGCGAGGATGCTGATAGGATTCAGCCGTGACCAGCATATCTGGAGCCATGTCGCTCATGTCTAATTGCTGACTGCCGGACCATAGGCTGACCATCCAAGTATAAGCCCCAGCTTTGATGGGAAGCATCGGGAACTCGTATTCAAGTTCGTGGCGGCCTGGTACAAAAGCTAGATCGTATGCTGCCCATCCCCAAATTATTCGTCGTTCAGCGTCGTAGAGAGTAATGCCATGAACTATGTGGGAAATGGGTTCATTGACGTCCAGATAGAATTTGAGTGTGGTCCGGCCAACCGATGAAAGGATATGAGTCTGACGGCCTGAAGGGTCCGCAATGTTCCAACTTACAAACTGCGCCTTCCAAGATTTTCTCTTCAATTGGGTGGGCAAGCTCTCTGCTAGTGAACGCATGCTCTGTTCATAGGAGCTCACCACTATACCGGTGTCGCCTTGCTGCTGAATTTTCCCATCATGGACCCACAAGGTGCGATGGCACAAGCGGCGGATTTGATTCATTTGATGCGTCACCAGCACTACGGTGCGGCCTGCGCGGGCAACGTCGCCCATCTTGCCGAGACATTTTTTTTGGAACCTGATGTCGCCGACGGCCAGCACTTCATCCACGAGCAGAATCTCCGGCTCCAGATGCGCCGCTACGGCAAATGCGAGACGAACGTACATTCCGCTGGAGTAGTGCTTGACTGGCGTGTCTATGAATTTTTCCAGCTCTGCAAACGCTACAATCTCGTCGAACTTCCTGCTGATTTCACTTTTGCTCATCCCCAGAATCGCGCCGCTCAGGAAAGTGTTCTCGCGACCCGTGAGCTCCGGATGGAAACCCGTCCCTACTTCCAGCAAACTTCCGACGCGGCCATGAATTTCCGCCCATCCCGTCGTCGGTTGCGTGATGCGCGAAAGAATCTTCAGCAGCGTCGTCTTCCCCGCTCCGTTGCGCCCGATCAAACCGAGCACTTCCCCTTCTTTCACCTCCAGCGAAACATCTTTCAGCGCCCAGAAGGTTTCCTGCTTCTGCCGCTGCAGGGAACGCAGCGGCGATTTCAGGATCCGTCCCAGCGAATCGCGCAACAACCCGCTCGTGGACACTAGTCCGCGACGGTATCTTTTCCCTAGCGCTTCTCCGCGAATAACGGCAGATGCCAACTCTCCCCCTCCGTATCTGAAAGTCCGCCGGTGTTACCCTGCCCGGCGTCTCTTGCATTTATCTTGCTTGACTCCAGTTCCAATTCAATTCAGCCCGCGTCAGACCCGGTCCGCAACCGTGCCCTCCATACGCTGAAAGAAAATCAGGCCGCCGAAAAGAATCACGAGGACTGCAACGGCCGAAACAAGCAGACTCACCGTGGGAGCGCGGCCGTGCCCGGTGAGCGCCCACCGGAAACCGTCGATCACTCCGGCGATCGGGTTTAGCCCATACAGCCAGCGCCACTTTTCCGGGACTAGCGAACTCGGATACGCAACGGGCGAAGCGAACATCCAGAATTGCAGGATAAACGGCATCACGTAACGCACATCGCGATACAGCGCATTCAGCGCGGAAAGCCACAGTCCCACGCCAAGCGCAGTAAGAATCGCGAGGAGA
Source organism: Acidobacteriota bacterium (assembly GCA_018268785.1). Classification (GTDB taxonomy): domain Bacteria; phylum Acidobacteriota; class Terriglobia; order Acidiferrales; family UBA7541; genus Acidiferrum. Next base: position 15,641 of record JAFDVY010000024.1, read on the forward strand.
AGAAACACCGGCAGCAGCACAGCGGGGGCGCCGGGCCGGATGCCGTAATAAAAAGTCACGCCAATCAGCACAACAAATCCAATCGCGAAATCCACCAGGCCAGAAAGCACGGAAGAGAGCGGCAGCACAAGCCGGGGAAAATAGACCTTCGTGATCATCCGCTGATTTTCCACGACCACGTTCGTCGCGTTCTGCAGCGCGTAGTTGAAATACATCCAGGGCACCAGCGCCGCAAAATAGAACACGGGGTACGGCAAACCATCGGAAGGCAATTTCGCCAGGCGCCCAAAAAAAAGCGTGAACACCGCCATCGTGAGCAGCGGCTGCAGCACCACCCACAAGACGCCGACCGCCGTCTGCTTGTAGCGGATCTTTACGTCACGCCACACGAAAAAATAGAGCAGCTCCCGGTACGCCCAAAGCTCGCCCAGCCGCAAATTAAAAAGCCCGCGGGGCGGCTCGATGCGCGTCACAACAGGCGAGTGATGCGATTCGGCCCGCCCCATCGCAGTGGATGGTGAAGACGAAACAGTCGCCATCAGGCGCTCCTCATGATGCAATCATGGAACAAGGGCATTGTTTTAGGTTACCAGAGAAGCGCGTGGGAAAAAGAGAGACGGCGCCGCCAGTTACCCAACTAGTGGCTCGTTTGCTGTCTGAGTTGCTGGACGTCGCGCTGCTCGATGCTGCGCATCAGTTCCTTGCGACGGAAAAAATAGGCGTGCATCTGGCCCGCGATCTGTTGCGGCACCACAACGAATTGATTGTGCGCAACCTCTCCCCACACAACGGCCCCGCGCGCGGGAATCAAATGCGAACCCCACTGGAACATGAGGCCCACATTCCAGAAAACAAAACAAGAGAGAAACAGAGAGGAAAAAACAGTGGCGGCTTTGCGGGAACGAAAAAAGCCTGCGGCGCGTTGCAGGAAAAACGCCAGACCGATGACCCAGAATACCGTGAGCGAGATGAAAAAACGGTTTCCGAACGAGGAAATGCCCGCCCAATCCGGATAGGAAGCAATGAAGTAGTAGAACGCCAGCACGGCACACAATGCGCAGCCGCCGACGCGCGGCGCCTTTCGCCAGAAAGCGACAATGCCCAGCGCGGCAAACAGCAGAAGGGGCGTCCACGAAAAAAGCCCGTGGTTCGCGGAAAACAAGACGTGCAGAAAGTTTGGTGACTTCCAGTTCCAAAGTCCGATGGGAATATACCCGGTCTCAAAAAACCTTCCGTAAATGATTTTCTTGGTGATCAGCGTGGGCAGAAAACAAACGGCCGCCACGAGCGCGAACAGAACGCGATTGCCCACTAGTTGTGGAATACTGGAAGCGCGGCTTTCTTTCCGCGCATCGCGCAACGCCGCTAGTGTTTCCACGGCCACAAGTGCCAGGAGCATGGCGTTTGCGTAGTAGACGTTGAGCATCAAGCCGCAGATCGCCCCGAGAATAATCCATTGCCGGACGCTCCGCTCCTGCCCCGTCGTCAGCCAGTACCAGAAAAAAAGCGCGACCACGAACGCCGAATGAGCGTGTGACCACGACGGATTGAAGTACATGTACACGGGGAGGGAACTCCCCCACCAGATCCCAATCGCGGCTAGCGCGGCCCAGCGCTCTTCGACAAATCTTTTCGCAATCTGAAAAGCGAGAAACAAACCAAGAAACCCGTAAACGGCTGTGCCAAGAGCCATTGCATACCGGTACGGCGCGGAAAAGCCATCGGCGGCAACTTGCGCTCCGAACGTGCGCGCTGCCAGCACCACGACATGCGCGGCAATTAGAAACGGCGACCACAAAATGGCCGGGCCGATTGTGAAGTGGTTTTCCAAATGACCCGTAGGGGTGCGGTAATCGTCGCGCGGCTGGCCGCTTTCGTCCACGCGGTTTTCGCGGAAGCTCGTATTGGCGTGTAGATAGTCCTGCGTGAAATCGAGGTTGTGTTCGATGAGCAGGGCCCGCGCGAAAGCGTAATACCCCACACCGTCCCCGCGAATCCACGGATTAGCCAGCGGCAGCGTCAGCAGGAAAAAAACAAGCAGAGCACGTTCCGCAAATGAGGAAAAGCCCAGTTTTTCGAACAGGCGCGCAATCATTCCCGATGGCTATCTGGCTGCAGTGATTTCGTATCCCCGAGATGCGCGCCGCGCGGAAGATCATGCTGCGAGTAGCGCATCTACCACTTAACTGAACCATATCTTATTCGGAGGAAAAGCTAAACAGAAAAAATCGCCAGCCGGTCTAAGCCAGGTTGCCGGTCACCACTCGGGCGGAAAGCGCCGCTTTTTCGCGCAGGTAAGAAGCGACGCGATCAATGATTTCGTTGAGCGGCGTCCGGGGCCGGAATCCGGTAATTGCTTCCAGCTTTTCCACGCAAGGTACGCGCCGCATCATGTCTTCGAATCCGGGTTCATAGGCTTTGTCATAGGGGATATAGGCAATCTTCGACGCGCTGCCCGTGCGTTCCTTGACCCTTTGCGCGAGTCCTTCGATGGTGATTTCTTCCGTGTTCCCGATATTGATCACTTCCCCGATCGCGCGTTCTGTATCCAGCAGCTTGATCACCGCCTGCACCGTATCCCGTACGTCGCAAAAACAGCGCGATTGCTTGCCGTCGCCGTAAACGTCGATGGTGCCATTATCGAGCGCTTGCTTCACGAAGTTCGGAAGCACCATGCCGTACCTTCCCGTCTGGCGAGGTCCCACGGTATTGAAAAAGCGCACCACGATCACCGGAACCTTTTTTTCTTTCCAGTAGGAAAGAGCCAAAAATTCGTCCAGGGCTTTAGAAGCCGCGTAGCTCCAGCGGCCTTTCGTCGTCGGTCCAAGCACCAGGTCCGATTCCTCGCGAAACGGAATCTGCGTGCTCTTGCCATAGACTTCGGACGTGGAGGCGGTCAGGACCAGCTTCCTCTTCTTCGCCGCCGCTTCCAGAATCATCTGAGTGCCGTTCACGTTTGTCTCGATGGTTCGAACGGGACTCTCGACAATCAGACGCACGCCAACCGCTGCCGCCAGGTGCACGATTACATCCGATTCATCCACGAGTTCCGCGATCAGTTGCCGGTTTTCAATCGAGTCCAGGTGATATTCGAGCTGCGGAGAACTTTTCAGGTGACGGATGTTTTCCATGCTGCCCGTGGACAGGTTATCCAGCAGAACGACTTGATCGCCGCGTTCCAGCAATTTTTCGGCAAGGTGAGAGCCAATGAAGCCGGCGCCGCCGGTAATCAGATAACGCACGCAACCCCCTTAGAGCGCCAACTCATCGTCGTCGGAATTTTTTGATTTGCGAATTCTGGGCAGATCTTCGTCTGTAACATGGGAAAGGTCCGCATTTTCCTGCGGGCCATATCCATACGAATACGGATAGTAGCGATAGGAGTAGTAATAATCCGGGGCGCTGGAATCGACCGCGTTCAAGACCACGCCCAGCATCCGGCACTTTACGCTGATGAGCAGGTCTCGCGTCCGCGTAAACGCTTCTTTCGGCGTTTCTCCGCTGCGCACGACCAGCAGTACGCCGTCGGTCTGCACGGAGAGAATCACGGCATCCGTCGCGGCCATAATGGGCGGCGAATCAATCACGATGAATTTGAATCTTTTGCGTAGCTCGACCACGGCATCCGCCAGCTTGTGCGAGGACAAAAGGTCCGCGGGGTTGGGAGGCAGCGGGCCCGTCGGAATTACCGCGAGATTTGGAATCGTGGGATGCGGAACGGTAACGAGTTCCAGACTCGAAACGCCGGCGAGATACGAACTGAATCCCGCATATTTCCCGTCCGTCATGTTCAGGAGGCGTCCCACTCCGGGTTTGCGCAGGTCGCAATCGATCAGAAGCGTGCGATCGCCAAGCTGCGCCAGCGTCACCGCGAGATTCGCCGCCGCCGTCGTTTTCCCTTCGCGCGGCAGCGCGCTGGTAACCAGGACAACTTGCGGCGGATGGTCCGGCTGCGAAAGTAACAGCGCCGTTCGCAGCGCGCGGAACGCTTCGGACATCTGCGACTTCGGCAGATGCTGCGCGACCAGTTCGATTTTCTTGTCGTGGCCGTTTGCGGAAATCCCTCCGATTAGCCTGCGCCGCCGTCCATTTCCATTTGAATCTGAGAATGCGGGAACGACCGCGAGCGACGGCAAACGGGAGAGCGTCTCAATGTCGTCCGGGGTTTTCACGGTATTGTCCAGATACTCCCGCAACAAAGCGAGCCCGATCCCGCCTACGAGGCCGACTATGAAGGCGAGGACGATGTTGCGCGCCTTGGCTGGCCTCGTCGGCGTGGATGGCACCATCGCCGGATCCACCACGAAAATGTTTGACGATTTCAGCGTGCTCGAGATATTCGCTTCGCGCAATTTCGTCAGCATCCCGTCGTAGAGCGTTTTGTTGGCTTCCGCTTCGCGCTTGAGAATGTTGTATTCCACCAGCCGTTCGGCCATCTGGTTGGCCGCGGCTTTTTGCTCCTCGAGCGCCTGAGTCAGCAGCATTTCGCGTTGCCGCGAAGCGTTGTAGTCGCTTCCCATCTGCTCGATGATGGCTTTCTTCTCGCCATCGATCAGTTGATCGATTTCCTTGGTTTGTCCCTGCAGGCGCAGCACCTTCGGGAAATTAGGGCCGTATTGCGCCAGGGCATCCGTGTATTGCGCATTCACGTCCGCCTTTTTCTTGATCAAATCCTGCAGAGCCACGTCTCCGCGGAGTTCCGGTACCGCGCTTGCGTCAGCGGACTTGGCGAATTCATAGAGCGCTTGCTTCTTCATTCGCTCGCTCTGTGCGTCGGTCAACTCCTTGTTCAGGTCCGACAGCCGCTGCGTGGTGGTGTTTTGCTTGTCGTCCAGCTCCCAGATCTGATTTTTCCGTTCGTACTCGATGCGCGCATCTTCGGATTTTTGTACCTTCACCTTCATGTCATCGAGTTGATCGGTAAGCCAGGAAGACGCGCGGGCGATTGCTTCATACCGGCTGCGAAAGTTCGCTTCCTTGAAATTCTCAACATGAGCGTTCACGATGCGCGCCGCGAGTTGCGGATCGGTGGATTCGAACGTTACGTCCAGCAAGCGGCTGTTCGGCACGCGGCGTACGCTCAAGCTGCCCAGAAACGCCGCCAACTCTGGCGGCCGTTTGTGATTTGCCAGGTTTCCGGAAGCGATCGCTTCCGAAGGGCTCTCTCCGGAAGAATACTCCGGCCTGCCCGCGAGGCCCGTGCTGCGGATTGTCTGGAGAGCCAGAGTCTCGCTCGTCAGAATCTTGGACTGGGTCTCAATGTAATTGTCCATGTCCAGCATGAAGTCGTAGGAATCCGCTCCCTGAAATGGCAGCACGTTGGAATTTTCCCGGTCGATCTCTATGCGGGCAGTCGTCGAATACACCGGCTGCATGCGAAACGTCGCGATCGAAACAATGGTGACCACCGCAAGCAGGAACGAAAGAATCAACCATTGGTGCTTGCGCAGGATCAGCAGATAGTCGTACAGGTGAGGTTCGCGCGGGGAAAGGTCAAATGTGCCGAAACGTGTTCCCGCGCCCAGAAGCTCGACGGCTCCGTTCGATCCGTTGTCTTTCGGAACGATCTTGTTGTCTTCACTCATGCCCGTCAGCGCTGTCCAATCCGGAAAATGGCCACGGCCGTGCCAATGCCAAGCCCAATCTCGGCGGCTTTCAGAAGCGCCGCTTTGGTACCGCTCTGTGGCACGTACAAAATGTCGCTGGCCTGAAGCTTTACGTCTTCCGTTTCCTGCTTCAAGACTTTGCCGAGATCCACGATCACCTGATGCTGTTGGCCCGCTTGGTCCTTACGAATAATCACCGCTTCACTCTTGCGCGCCGTCGAATTCATTCCTCCAGCAAGAGCAAGCGCTTTTAATGTCGAAAGCTGCGCCCGATCGTTGGTCACGACGAATCCGCCAGGGTGCGCTACCGCTCCGAGCACGTACACGATGCCGGCGTGAGGTACCGTCACAACATCCCCTCCCATCAGCGGAATGTTGTTTCTGGCATCGCCATCTTCGAGCAGGTCGTTCAAATTGACGGTAATCGTGTTCGTCAAGGCCGGAGGCTCAGCGGTGGCCGAAGTGGCGCTCGCAGTAGTCTGTGTCGTGGAACCCCCAACATCTCGCTGCGAGATTTCCGGCGGTTCGTTGTCTTCGGAGATTTGATCCGGCCGCGTGATGATCACCGAGTCGCCGGCGTCATTGGCAATTCCACCCGCTTCAGCCAGCGCTTCCACCAGAGTGACCTGACGGTCGGCTTCATAAACCATGGGGTGCTGTACCGCTCCAACTATAGTTATCGGCTTGCTCTTTTTTTCTTTTGCGCTCACCGTAACTTCCGGGTGGGAAATCAGGCCGTTCGCCGCAAGCACTTCCGCGATTTTTTGCTGCGCTTGCACTTCGGTCAGTCCGGCCATCTGCAGCCGCACCGGCACCAGCGGCAAGCCGATAGTTCCTGTCTGGCTGACGCGGACCTCGCGCGTGAATTCCGGCACATCGAAGACTTCGATGGCGAGAAGATCGCCGCGCCCGATGACGTAATCTCTCGGGGCCGAATGGGCGGACGCCGACAGCGTCTTGATCTTGTTGTTCGTCTGCTGTGGTGTTTCGAGTACGTCCTGCGCGCGGCTAGGTGGCGCCAGAACCAGTATTCCAAGCAGGGCGCTAGTGGCGATACACGACACCCGCGCACCCAGTCTGGCTGGCTGCATATTCTGTATCTTACCCCCGTTTGTAAGTATACAGTCTGCCCGCCTTTGTAAATCACCCTTTTCCCACTTCATACCCTCTCGAGCGAGAAGATTGGGGCAGATATGGACCCAGCTCACTTTCTCCCGAGCTTCGGCCGTTTAGCGCAACCAAGTTTACTCGGCGTCAGGAGCCGACGCCTTCATCCAATCAGCCCGGCTTAAGAGGGACAATCAATAACTGTCCAGCCATCCAAGTCGCCTGGCAAACGAAGGTCCCAGTATAGATAGTGGCGTACAGCATCCTCCGCACTTTGAAAGATTTTTTCACTTCGATGGGCCATGACTATTGGATTCGAAGGATCGGATGCTTGCGAGACGTAAGAAAACTTGTGCGGCGCAATCTTGCGGATTATCCCTCCTTCCCATGCGAAACGTTCTCGGCTAATCGAAGGAAAAATGCGACATTCTTCGAGCCGGCCACAAATAGCTGTAGTCACGTCCTGCAGGCATATAGGTGGATGTGGCCATATCCCCATTCTCACTCGCTCACCCATATCAAAGTGTCGACCCTCCAATACCTGAACTAAAGTGTTTCTATCCACAATGGAAGTATTATGCCAACTAACTAAAGACAACAAAGAATAGCAGTTCCACTGCAGCGGTTCTTTCTACAACCGCCTCAATTGCACCACCTGCGCCTCCACCGGCGATACCAGGCGCGAACCGTGTAATAGCAGCCGCGCCTGGAAGGAGTCTTGCGCCCATAATAAAGCTCACCGATTCTCCGGCACCTTCCAGCCCTGGCATCCCGTAGACGCGGGTGGCGCATCTTTTCGTTTCGTGTTCCGTCTTTTTTGCGCAATCCACAATAAGTCACAAAGTATGATATAACCATACAGTTAACAAATACCACGGTAGGGTGGCCTACCCTTGCGCGCTTTGCAAGGGTGGGATCTTCTTGGCTCTTCCTCTTTCTTATGCCCCATAAACTCAAACGCATCATTATTGGCCGCAGCGACCTGCACTTCATCACGTTCGCCTGCTATCAGCGCCATCCGAAGGATTGGCCCTGGAGCAGTTGGTCAGCTTACCTTGGCAAGGCAGCCATCTTGCCGATCGATTTCCTCGACTAGCCGCACGAAACTGAAGAACCGCCCACCGTTGCAATGCATCCAGTTTGTGATGGCTCTCATCGAGTGTCCCACCCGCGCTGATAAGTCGATTGAGCGAATCAAGGTTGGGGGTTAAGGACTGGGCGCAGATCGAGTATTGCGAACCAGGGGCGCAGCGGCTTGCGTTGCCGGCATTTCGGACGTGGCAAGAAGCGCCATGAGGAAAAACAGGAATGCATTGGCGGGGATATGAAGATTGAAATCCACAAGCGCGTGAACCAGGAATCCGCAGCACGCCATCAGTCCCGCCAGCCGGAAGGCCGCCGCGAAAGAAAGATTCTTTTCCTGTAAGGAGCGCAACGCGGCAAGCGCCAGCAAAGCGATAAACCAGGCACAGCAGAGCCCTCCCAGAATTCCCGTTTCCGCAAGCGTTTCGAGATAGTCGTTGTGCGCATGATTTACGATTTTTCCGTCATAAAGTGTTTCGTATGGCGGGTAGACAAGTTGAAACGTGCCGAGGCCTGTTCCAAGAATCGGGCGGTCCAGAAAAATTCTCCACGTCCCGTGTCGCATGGCGGCGCGCTTGGTTTCCTTCACTTCGAGAGTTTGCAAAGATCCAAAACGCGAGAGCACTTCTTTTACGCCAAGCCAGGAAACCAGAGAAAGTGCGGCCAGCAGGACGATCCCTCCGGAAAGCAGGTGCTTGCTGCCGGCGCGCTGCAACGCGATGAAGAAAATCAAGGAGAGAAGCTCGATGCCAAACGCCACAATCCCTCCGCGCGAGGCGGACATGAAAAGGGCTACGATCGGCAGAAGAGCAAAAAGACCGACTACAAACCGGCGTTCGCGGCGCACTTTTCCGAGAACGAGCGGAACGAGCGCAATCGGGATGATGAGCTCGGCGAATCCCGCGAAATGATTGCGATTTACGTAAGGACCGAATGGAATTCCGCCATAGCGCATCTCGCGAAACCAGTACAGTTTCCCATTGAAGGTCAGGTGCTGGAGAATTCCAAATCCGGCCACGAAGAAACCGAAGAGCATGGAAAACCAGAAAAAATCGCGCCAATCCTGCAGCGAGCGAAACGCCTGCGCGGCCAGAAAAACAAGAACGATGTACGCGAGCAGCAACTGGAATTCCGCGCGGGTGTCGTAGGCGGACGCCGTGCGGCGAAAAAATAATTGCATCGTAATGACAACCGCGAACGCAAGCAGCGGCGGCAAGACATTGGGCAGCACAATTTCTTTTTCCTTGAAGAGCAGCGCAAAAAGCGCCCAAAGAAAAAACAAAACGCCGGCGCCGGTCTCGAACACGGCGAGAGCCCACTCCTCAACGCCTCCGTGCGCAAGGACGCCGAAGACGGCCAGTGCGCAGATGGCGATTCGCAGGGCCTTCATCGGTTGTTCGGCCCCGCGGCTTCGGAACTGGGGACAGGCGCAGCAACCGGCGTCAGCGTGACATCATCGATCCAGGCAATTCCCGCAATGTCGCCATCCTGCAATGCGCTCTGGCTGCGCACTGCGCAGACTTGCGTGGGCGAGTCACTCACTGGTGCGGTCCAGGTGAGGGCGAGATTGGTCCAGGGCTGATCTCCGTGAACGTCATTCGTCAAAATTGTTTCGGCTCTGCCCGCAACGCGGGAAAAAATTCCGAAGCGAATGCCCTCATCGGTGGTGAGCGCTTTTGTCTTGACCCACGCGGAAAGGCGATACGTTTTGCCCGAGTCAATCGGGGCCCAATGACAAAGTTCAGCGAAATAAACATTGCTTCGTCCCGAGAACGCAATTTGCAGCGACTGCGCGCCGGAATGTTTTTCGCGCTGGTCCGGCTTAATTTGTACGCCGTTCTCATTGGGCGGAAAGTGCCAGGACAAACCGCCTCCGAAAAATCCGGATTCAAAACCTCCGTCCCAAAGAATTGAACCGGGCGCGTCCGGCGGAATCGGAACCGCAATCTTTGCGGCAGCTTCCTGCCAGAATCGAACGGCCTCTTCCATGCGATTGGACTGAACCAAGGCGTTGGCGAGAGGGGTGAGCTCCGTCAAGTTCACAGTTCCTGGAAGAATTTTGGCGCGCTGCCAGACTTGCAACGCCAAATCGAACTGCGCGCTGCTCGTGGAGTCCAAAAGAATGTAGACATAGATCTGGAAATTCCGGGGGATGACCCTGTCCAGAATTTCGTTTACGTCGGGCACGACGCGATGGCAGCGCGAAAAGGCCTCCGGGCCGCGTTTGGGATCGAGTTCGACGGCTTTGCGGATTTCCGGAAAAGCGGCGTCTATTTCGTTGTTGCGGAGGAGAAAGTTTCCGTAGCGCCACAAAACTTCCGAGGAAAGGGGATAGACGCGTTTTGCTTCGAGATAGGATGCGCGGGCTTCGGCGGTTTTTCCGGCTTCGTCGTAGTTCGCGGCGAGATCGAGCAAGGTATCCGCGGACAGCGGATCGAGAGAACGGGCGACGAGCAGCGCATTGAGGGCAGCGTTTGGATCGGATTGCTCGAAATCGTATTGATAGAAGCGGCCGAGGAGATACCAGTTGCGCGGATCGCTTGGTTCAAGGCGAACGGCGTGTTCGTATCCTGCGCGCGTGTTGAGACCGGCAGCGTGAGCCGCGCGCGCCACGCGGATGCTGAAATAGGAAAGGAAACAGAGAGCGGCGAACGCCGCGAGCAGCAGGCCGCGTTGTGCGCGAAGCGAAAGCCTGAGGATCATGGCCAACAACTCTGCCTAACCGCAAGGCGGTGAGGCAAGAGCAAAGTGGCGGAAGTCATAGGCGAGAAAAATCATGGCAAGTGCACCACGGCGATGCGGACGGGTTCGAGCTGGGTGGGATCGAGAATTTTTCCCGCGTTGAGATTGTCGATATGGCTGTTGGAGATGAAATAAAAATCGGAGCCGCGGATGGCCCCTGTTGTGGGGAGAGACGTGAAGTTGGTGCGATTTTCGAGGACGGTGGTTCGCGTGACGCGGAGGCCGTCGCCAGAAAGTTTGAAGGCGGCAATGCGTGGAGAGCCAATGCCGTTTTGCACGGCGATGAGAGAGCCGTTGTACCAATAGAGGCCGTCGGCTTCAGCGAGTGTGGAGCGCGGGCCGGGATTTACGTCGGCGGTGACGAGAGACTGAAGGTCAACGCGGATGATGCCGAGGGCGTCGGCGACGAAGAGGGATTTGTCGTCGGAAGCGAGAGCGATGCCATTGGGATAGAGAAGCTCGCGATGGACTTTGAGTTCCGTGAAGGATTTTTTGGCGGGATCGAAGCGGAAGACTTTGTTGTCGAGGCTGTCGGTGAGAATGATTTCGCCGGACTGGCGGATGACGAGGTCATTGAAGCCGTGTTTTGCGCTGTCGTCCAGAGAAAATCGGCCGAGGAGAGTTCCAGCGGCGTCGAAATGAACGAGTTCTGCTGCGCCGAGGTCGTCTTCGGTGTTGGCCCAGACGGTGAAATCGCGCGGGTCGAGACGAATGCCGAGGACGGGGAGAAGATGATCGCGATTAGCGGGGACGAAATCGGAGACGTGACTGTCCGGAGTGATTTGCACGATTTTTTTCTGGGCGAGGCTGCTGAGATAAAAAACTTTGCGATTGGGATCCCAAGCGAGGCCTTCCGGGATGAGATTCTTTTCTTCGGTGACGAGATTGAGGCGAGCCTGCGCAACGACGGGGAAGTCTTGGTGAACTTTTTCGACGAGGTCGGTGAATTCTTTTGAGTTATGGAGGCCGGCAAATTCGCGGTCGCCGGAGGGATCGAAACCTTCGCGGAGAGAGAGACATTCCCTGAGGAGTTTGAGGGCCTCGAGGGTTTCGCCGAGGTGCTGCTTGGCTTCGGCGAGGAAATAGAGAGCAGCGCCGCGGTCGGGATAAGTGGGGAGAAGCTTTTCAACGATGGCGATTTGGGCGCGGACTTCGGCGGCGTCGGTGGGTTCGGCGGGAGCGCCGCGCACTTCGTCTTGCTGGGGCTGCTGGGCGAAGGTGGTGGCGCTAAACATTGCAGCGGCTAGAACTATTGTGAGTCCGACGGAAAAAGATGTGGATTTCATGTCGCAATCCTTAGACGGCGCGCAGGGTGAAATCTGGTTCGCTGCTTCTGAAGGCTCTCGTAGTTAACCATAACTATTCCACCCCTAGCGGAGTTGAAGTGGCTTTGGAATCGGCAGATACGGAGGGCGCGCGGAACTGTTGAAAACAAAGAGGGCTACGTGAGCGGATTTCGGAAGTGCAGAAACTACAGGAGTTATGCAAGTTCACGGGGAAGCATAACACGAGAAAGACTTTGTCCAGTTGCTACGGTTCAGGCGTGACGCAGGGAATGACTTGGCGACTGAGACGGCGGTAGAGACGGAAATCGGAATCGGTGGTGAGGAGAATGGGGTTCGAGAGAGTTTCGGTCATACGCACAAGGCAAGCGTCAGCAAGGCTCATGGGGACGTTCGAGTATTTTTCAAGGAGCCCGATGACCGATTCCAAGTTTTCTGTGAAATCGAAACTGACTATAAGCGCGCGGCGACCAAGAAGCGCGTTGACGCTGGAAACCCCACGTGCTCCCAAAAGATGATAGGCCTCGGAGAGAACCGATTCGCACGTTGACCAACGCGGTGGAAAGTTAGCGGCTTGTCCAACGGCCCAAGAGTGGTGTGCGTCGCGTGCGTTGAGCAAGGCGACGATAAAACCAGCGTCAACGAGAACGTTTTTTGCCATAGCCTGTGAATTGTAGATAGTGCTTCTTGAGCGAAGAGAGATCGGCGGGTAGTCCGTTGACGGAACCGATGAGATCGGCGATGGCTTCCAAACCGCCGCCGCGGCGTTTGTGTTTGCGCGGAGCGGTTTCGAGGCGCTCGCGAACAACATCGGATTTGGAAATCTTGCGTCCGCGGGATTCGGCTTCAATATCAGCAACGAGAGGATTAGGGAGGCGAACGGTAAGGGACTTCATGGAACAATTGTAATACAGGTATGGCAGCATCGCAAGACGAATGCCTCGAGGGAAGGCCCACCACCTGAGCGGCAAGTGCAAAAGCGGAGCCCTCACATCGCTTCGGGATGACAACAGGCAAGAGATGCCGGCTGAAAGCCAGCGTTACGAAATTGTCAGATGGCGGCCCCTCCGGGGTAAACGGGGAGGAGGTGGCGTGCGCGGGAACGGATTGGCGTGGGGGCGGTGGGTGGTGGAACGTTGAAGGACGGGTTAGTGAGGAATTGGGCGTGGAGATTTTTTTGGACGCGGCGGCCCCAGGCTCGGACGAAGCCGAAATTGAGTCCGCCGCAGATGGCGGAACTGGCGAGGGGGATGAGGCGCGCGACCCACTTTTCGGCGGCCTCGGCGCCGAGGCGAACGGCGAGACGCTCGAAGATAAATGGCGCGAGTTTTTCGACGAGGCCTTTTTCGGCGAGTTCCTTGCCGAGGTCAATGCCGGTGGCAGCGGCAGCGGCGATCCAGAGTTCGCGCTTTTGTTCCTCATTGCGATAATCGAATCCATAGAGAAGGCAGAGACGCTGGATCAATCGCAGCGTGATCAAGGTGAGAAGGCCGGCGTCCGGGACAAGAGTGATCATTCCGCCGAAGCCGAAGCCGGCACCTTCGAGGAAGGCCATGCGCTGGGCATCGCGAATCAGAATTTTGGCGATGGCGTCTAATTTTTCTACGGGCATGTAGCGGAGATGGCGGAAATCGCTGACGCAGATGCCATGCCTTTTAGCGAGGTAGCGGCGGAAGTCTTCCGGATTGATTTCGACGGAGCGCAAGCCGCCACGAATCCCAAAGCGAAGCAGGCGCGAGAATGGGGCGGTTAGGCTCATAGGGTGCACCGAGAGCTGGATCGAAGAGCGCAAGCGCTTCGAAGCTCAGCGTAAACAAGAGTGCCTACGCTACCGAGGCCGAAGCGGAAGGGCTTAGAGACTGCAGTGCCAACGCTCATGAATATAACTCCGTCTCATTCTACCGCATCTTATGGCGGTTAGATTGGGCGGGGTTGGTTTGGAGTTGCGTTGATGGTTGGCAGGCCTGGGTGGCGCATCAATCGAAGAGGGCACGATATATCGTGCCCCTACCGTTGAACGAATTTTGCCAAGCACGACGGGGCTAAAGCCCCCTTAGCTACACGGGCAAGATTCAGGAAGCAGCGGGAGTTGACTCGAAGGTAGCGCGAGGGCTGGAGTACTACTTGACGGGGAAAAGCTTTTCGGTAAACTGCGTTTTCTCGATGGCGACGAGCGTACAATTCGTGCCCGCGGTGCAACCGGCGGATTTGGAATTTCCGCAGCGGGAAGCGGCGTTTTTCTACGGGCTATTTTTGCGCGGGCACTCTGCGGAAAGATTGCGGCGCGATATAGAAGTGCCGCCGGCGGTGCTGGCGAAGTGGCATCGTGAAGCAGAACGCGATCCGCAGCTGGGGGACGTGTTTGCGCGAATGGTGGATTACCGGAGACGTGTTCTGGCGATTTTCGATTTGCTGGTGGAGTCGGAAGGAAGCCAGCAGCGGGTGCAGTAGGCCGCTTGATCGGTTTCTTCCCTCGTTTGAATTTGCCAGGCTTTCTTCAAGGACTGAAGCCCCATTTCTCGCATCAGGCTCAACGTTGGGACCCTTTGAGGTTCAGGGTGAACTGGAGTCTCGACCTCCTATAAGACCAAGATCCAGCGACATTGGCTTGGAAAAAACTACTACAAAAAACTGTAAAAACCTGACCATTCGTACAGGCCAAACGATTTAGGATTGAGGTTGAGGCAACCAATCCTGGACGCCTGGTCTCCAACCCCGATTGGGGGACAAGTGTCACAAAATGCAGGGGATTGCGCATTTGACGTGGCTCCGGTCCGAGGGTAGAATCCCCAAGTCTCCGAAGTAGAGGTGTCTTTCATCATGCCCAAAGTTATCCGTACGCTCATTTCCGGTGCTTTTGCGCTTTCGATTGCGGTGCCGCTCGCTTCGGCACAGCAGGCGGCTCCCGGGACCGATCCAACCGCGCCGGTTACCTCTCAGAAACTGAGCAAAGAGCAAAAAAAGAAGATGGGAAAGGCTCTGAAGGAGCTCGACAGGCAGTACAAAGAGTGGCTGAACGAGGACGTGGTGTACATCATTTCGCCGGACGAGCGGACGGCGTTTCTTCAATTAGCAACGAACGAAGAGCGGGAGCAGTTTATCGAGCAATTCTGGCTGCGGCGAAGCAGCAATCCGGACCTGCCGGACAACGATTTTAAGGAAGAGCACTACCGGAGAATTGCGTACGCCAACGAGCATTATGCTTCGGGAATTCCTGGGTGGAAAACGGACCGCGGACGCATTTACATCATTTGGGGGCCAGCGGACGAAGTGGATTCGCATCCGACGGGCGGGACATACGACCGGCCGATGGATGAAGGCGGGGGTTCGACGACGACGTATCCTTGGGAAATGTGGCGGTACCGGTATCTAGAAGGATTGGGAAACAACGTCGAATTGGAATTCGTGGACCCGACGGGTTCGGGTGAATATCACTTGACGATGGATCCGGGCGAAAAGGACGCGTTGCTGCATGTGCCGGGCGCAGGCTTGAGCTTGATGGAATCGATGGGCATGGCGTCGAAGGCAGACCGGTTTACGCGCTCGGACGGAATGACGATGCCGAGGTCGATGGGCGGAACGCCTTCGAGTTTGAATGAGTTTACGCGACTGGAACTTTACGCCAAGGTGCAGCAGGCGCCGCCGGTGAAGTTCAAGGACCTCGAATCGCTGGTGACTTCGCGTGTTGTGCGCGATCAGGTGCACTTCACCTGGCGGACAGACTTTTTGAAAGTGACGAATGACACGGTGCTGGTGCCGGTGACGGTGCAGATTCCGAACAATCAACTGTCGTTCCAGGCAAAGGAAGGCGTGCACTCGGCGACGATGAACATATTTGGCCGAGTGACAACGCTGACCGGGCGAGTGGTGCAGACGTTTGAAGATGCGGTGAGCCGGGATTTTCCAGATTCGCTGTTTCAGCAATCGCTGAAGCTGCAGTCGATCTATCAGAAGGCTGTGCCGCTGCGGCCTGGACTGTACCGGCTGGATCTGGTGATCAAGGACGTGCAGAGCGGAAACGTGGGCGTGGTGAACACGCGGCTGGCGGTGCATCAGTATGAAGACGCAAAACTGGATTCCAGCTCGCTGATTCTGGCGGATCAGATTGAACACGTGCCGGCGAAACAGATTGGCGCAGGGCAATTCGTGCTGGGATCTTCCAAGGTACGGCCACGACTCGAGGGAGATTTTACGACGGCCGACAAGCTGGGAATTTACATGCAGGTGTACAACCTGAAGGCCGACGACACGACGCACAAGAGCAATGCGTCCTTCCAGTACACGGTGCGGAAGGGCGAGCAGCAGGTGCTGCAGTTCAAAGAGACTTCAGCGGACATGAAACAGGTGGGCGACCAGGTGACGATTGAGCGGCTGCTGCCGCTGGCGACGCTGGCGCCAGGGAAATATACGCTGGAGATCAACGCGACGGATTCCAACACGAACCAGACGATCACTCGGTCCGCCGAGTTCACGGTGAAAGAGCCGACGGCTTCGCAAGTGAAGTCGGCGGCAAACGCTGCACCGGGGAGGTAAAGCATCGTGAAACAGGGAATGCTCCGAATCCTGGGGGCCCTGGTCCTGAGCGCGGCGAGCGCGTCCTTTGGGGCGTGCGCGGCGAATGCTCAGGCGAAGCCTGCTGCCGGCAAGGTGACAGGCGTGGTGCGCGATGCGGGCGGGACTCCGCAGATGGGCGCGAGCGTAGAGTTGATTCCGGAAATTGCGGGAGCGCTTTCTTCACAGAGTTTTCTTACCAACACACAGGGAATTTTCCGCAGCGACAAGCTCTTGCCCGGGCTGTACACGGTGCGCGTAACGCTGGCGGGATTCCTTCCTACGCTGCAGCAACACGTTCGAATCAACGCGAATTTGACAACGATGGTTCGCATCGAGATGGAATCGATGTTTGCGAGCCTGGATCAACTGCGGCGGCGTCCCGCGGCGAATTCGGCAGATGGAGACGACTGGAAATGGGTGCTGCGTTCGGCGTCGGGGATGAGGCCGGTGCTGCAGTGGGATGAGCAGGGGACGGCGATTGCCGCAGATGGGCGGACGGAAATGGGCAAGAATGCTCCGCACATGCTTCTGGAGTTTACGGATGGGGCGCGGCGGCCGGGGTCTGTCTCGAACATAGCATCCGCGCCGGGGACTTCTTTTGCCTACGATCAAAAACTTGGCGGCGCAAGCAGACTGCTCGTTGCAGGCCAGATGAGCTACGAAGATTCCGCGGCGGGCGGAGTTGCAACGATCTGGCTGCCCACAGGGACGCTGGGAGCGGGACCACATACAGCGCTGGTATTGCGTGAATCAAAGCTTGGGGATACGGGACTTACGTTCCGGGGAGTGAGGTTGGATCAAGGAGGCGCAGCGGCGCTTGGGGACCGCGTGCTGATCCGTTATGGCGCGGAATATGTGCTGGTGGGGCTTGGGTCGTCGGCTTCTTCCTTGCGGCCGCGGGTGTCCGCGGAAGCGCGAATCAACGATGCGTGGAAAGCAGCGGTGATTTTTGCATCGCAACCGGGCGGGCCGAATTCGATGGACGCGAGCAACGGCGATTTGAATTCCACGCTAAGCGAAGCGATGGGGCAACTGGATGCGTTTCCGGCGTTGATGTGGAGGGGCGGGCGACCGGTCCTGCAGGGCGGATATCACGAGGAGATGGCAGCAGAACGGAAATTGGGCGAAAAGGGCAAGCTGCAGATTGCCGCATTTCACGATGACAATCGTCACATGGCGGTTTTCGGGCAAGGGCGAGAGCTGCCGATTGCGGAATATTTTCAGGATTCGTTTTCAAATGGATTCGCTTACGACGGCGGATCATCGAGCAGTTGGGGCGCGCGCGTGGCGCTGCGCGAAAAGCTGAGCGACGACTTGGAACTGACAACTGTGTACGCTCGCGGCGGAGTGTTGTCTCCAGGGGAAGAGGCAGGGGGACCTTTGCGCGATTCGCTGCGGACTGCGGCGCGAAATTCGGTGGGGACGAACGTTACTTGGACTTCGCGGCGGACGCGGACGAAATTGACCACGGGGTATAAATGGGTGGACGGACCAGCGCTGACGCGGCTGGACAACTACGGGGAAGCGCTCTACCAGATGGATCCATTCCTGCATGTCTCGATACGGCAGCAATTGCCGCGATTTGGATTGGGACGCTGGGAAGCGATTGCGGACTGCGACAATTTGCTGGCGCAGGGATACATATCGATGAATATGAGAGACGGGCAGGCGGTGCTAGTGCCGGCGTTTCGAACGGTGCGGGGTGGGTTGAGCGTCCAGTTTTAAACAGTACTTTCTTTTGGAAAGCTGTAGATGGTATACGAGAAAGTGGATTCCCGCAGGGTCCCAAGCCTAATACCGGTCCAAGCTACTGATTGGAAAAGGGTTAGCGGCAAGGAAAACTACCAAAGATTGGAACGGGAGTTGCACCCAATTTTGTACCTCGGGGTGTAACCCGACAGAGCCGCAACAAGATGAAGCAGAACCCACGCGTTAGCGTCGTCTCCGTCCTTGTAGCAGTGGGAACAAGGGTAGGAGCGGTCATTCTGGCCATAGCCACGATGACAGCGATCGTATTTGCCATCCTGAATTTCGACCAGAGGTCGCGATTTGAACCGCCGGACGATGGGGTGGCCTGGTGGGATACGAACCATGGGGTTGAGGCGAGATTGATTGTCCCGAACTCGCCGGGGCAAAAGGCGGGGATTCGAGCGGGCGACGTAGTTCGCGAGATCAACGGGGTTTCTGTTCACAGCTCGGTGCAAGTCGCGAATGTCCTGTGGCACGCGGGGTTGTGGACGCAGGTTCGCTACAAACTGGCGCGGAGCGGAGAAGAGTTTGAAACTCCTCTGGTGACGGCGCCTGCGGAGAATCCGGCGTCGGTTGAAAATTATTTGCGGTTTGCGGGATTACTGTTCCTCTTCATCGGATTTTTCATTTTGTGGAAGAGATGGAACGCGCCGCGGGCGATTCATTTTTACGTTTTCTGCCTGGTCTCGTTCATTTTTTGTTCGTTCCATTACAGCGGGAAGCTGGATCCATTTGATTACGAGATTTATTGGGCGAACATCGTGGCGACGATGCTGGCGCCGGCGTTGTTGCTGCATTTCGCGCTGGTTTTTCCGGAGCGCGGACAGGGGCTGGGGCGTTCGCTTGGGAAGCTGGGAATCGTTTACGGGCCAGCGGTCGCGCTTACGATTGTGCACATTGCGGTGGCGAGCCGGTCGATGGGATTTATTCCATGGGTGGGTTCGCGTGTGGTGCTGGCGCAACTTGAGTTGAGTTATTTCGCGCTGTGCTGCGTTGGCGCGGGGCTGGTTTTCTATTTCACTTACCGGAAAACGGCTCCAGGAATTCTGCGCCAGCAATTGAAGTGGCTGACCGCGGGAACGCTGGTTGGCTGCGTGCCCTGTTCCCTGCTGTACATCCTGCCTTTTGCGCTTGGCCTGCCGGTGATGCCGTGGATGAAATTTTCAGTGCTGAGCCTGGTGCTAATCCCGATTTGTTTCGGATACGCGATTGTGCGTTACCGGCTGATGGACGTAGACATCATCTTCAAGAGGGGTCTTGCGTACACAGCGGCGACGGCGGGCGTGCTGGTAGTGTTCTTCGCTTTAGTGGGCGTGATTGGCCTGGTGTTCCACACGCAAGCGAACGGGAATGTGGGCGGCGTGCTGGCGATTGTGATTGCGGCTTCGATTTTCGAGCCGTTCCGCCAATGGTTCCAGGGAAGACTGGATCGATTCTTTTACCGCGACCGGCTGAATTACCGGAGGACGCTGATCGAATTTGGCAGCGCGCTGACGAATGAAGTGCGTCTGGACCCGATGCTGAGTTCGGTGATGGACCGCGTTTCGCAAACGCTGCTGGTGGACCGGATAGCGGTTTTTGTGGAGGACGAGGAACAGCCAGGGCAGATGAGGCTGGCGCGCTCGATGGGATTGCGGCTTACGGAACCGCTGGATTTGAGTTTTATCGAGCCGGGACGGCCGGAATTTGCAAAAGGCGCGGTGTTTTACGAATCGCCGAGGGCGGCGGACGTCAGCGATGCGGTGCGGAGAACGCTGGAACAACTCGATCTAAATTATTTCGTGCCATGCCGGATTCGGGAGCAGACGGTAGCGGTATTAGGGCTGGGAAAAACGGTGGACGGAGATTTTCTTTCGAGCGACGACGTGGAGCTGGTGACGACGATCGGCGGATACGTGGCGGTGGCGCTGGACAATGCGCAACTCTACAGCTCGCTGGAACAGAAAGCACTGGAAATCGCACGGCTGAAGGATTTCAGCGAAAACATAGTGGAATCGCTGAATATCGGCGTGTTTGCGGTAGATCTGACGGGAATAGTGGAGAGTTGGAATACGCGCATGGAGCAGCTTTTCGGCGTAACGCGAGCGGAGGCGGTGGGGCGGAAGCTGGATTCACTGCTGCCTGGAGAGCTTGCGACGGAAATTTTGACGAGAAGCCAGGAAGATCAGGTCACGGGAATCTACAAGCAGCGGGTGCAGCACCGGGGCAAGTCGCTGACGATGAACGTTTCGATTACGCCGCTGGTCAGCAAGTCCGGGGATCGCATCGGGCGCTTGCTGCTATTCGACGATGTAACGCAGCGCGAGCACATGGAAGAGCAGATGACGCAGACAGAGAAGCTGACTTCACTGGGATTGCTTGCAGCGGGCGTGGCGCACGAAGTGAATACTCCGCTAGCGGTTATCTCAAACTACATCCAGATGCTTGCGAAGCAGATGCCGGAAGAGGATCCACGACATTCGATTATCGAAAAAATCGTGAAGCAGACGTTCCGGGCGAGCGAAATCGTAAACAATCTATTGAATTTTTCGCGGACGGGACCGGGCGAAGTTGGCAACGTGGATGTAAACAAGGTGGTGGAAGAAACTCTTTCGCTTGTGGCGCATCCAATGAAGACTTCGCAGATCCAGGTGGTGAAAAGCCTGGGCGATGCGCTGCCTACGGTGCGAGGTTCGGCGAACAAGCTGCAGCAGGTGTTCCTGAACTTGTTTTTGAACGCGCGCGACGCAATGCCGGGCGGCGGAATGCTGGAAGTGAAGACACTGGCACACAACGGCAGCGTGGAAATCGAGATCGTGGATACGGGAGCGGGGATTCCGCGCGAGCACATTCACAAGATTTTCGATCCGTTTTTTACGACAAAGGCGACAGGCCGCGGAACGGGCCTGGGTCTCTCAGTAAGCTACGGGATTATCAAAGAGCATGCAGGAAAAATCGATGTACGCTCAACACCCGGAAAAGGCACGTCTTTCCATGTTGAGTTTCCCGCCGTCAGGAAACCAGTACATGTCTAAGGGCTCAATTCTGGTTGTAGACGATGAATCGGAGATTCGCGAAGGGCTGGAACTGCTGCTCTCCGGAGAGGGATACGGCGTTTCAAGCGCGGAAACCGGCGAATCCGGACTTGGCAAGCTGGAAGAGCGCCCGTATGACCTGTTGCTGCTCGATGTAAGCCTGCCAGACCGGAACGGAATCGATTTGCTGCGGGAGATTCGAACGAGAGATCCGCACCTGCCGATTGTCTTGATCACGGCGTACGGTTCGATTGACATGGCGCGCGCCGCGTTCAAGAGCGGCGCCATGGATTACATCACAAAGCCGTGGTCAAACGATGAGCTGCTGGCGCAGGTGGCGCAAGCTGTGGAAGCCCGGAAGCTGCGCGAGGAAAACGTTCAGCTCAAGAAGGCGTTCAAGCAGCGGTTCAATTTCCCGAATATTATCGGCAAGAGCGAGAAGATACAGTCGCTGCTGGATCTCGTGGCGCAGGTGGCGCCATCGCGTTCGACCGTGCTGATCAGCGGAGAAAGCGGAACGGGAAAGGAACTGATAGCGAAGGCGATTCATTCGGCTTCGACGCGAGCGGACAAGGCATTTGTGCCCGTGAATACGGGATCGATTCCCGTGGACTTGCTGGAATCGCAGCTCTTTGGGCACGTGAAGGGAGCGTTTACGAGCGCGGTGGCTTCGAAGAAGGGGCTGTTCGAGGTTGCGGACCAAGGAACGATTTTCTTCGATGAAATTGCGACGATCAGCCCCGAGACACAGGCAAAGCTGCTGCGCGTGATCCAAGAGCGAGAATTTATGCGGCTGGGCGGCACAGAGCAGATCAAAGTGGACGTGCGGATTGTGGCGGCTTCCAACATCGATTTGCTGACGCTGGTGCGCGAAGGACGCTTCCGCGAAGATTTGTATCACCGTTTGAATGTGATTCACCTGCAATTGCCGCCGCTGCGGGACCGGCGGGAAGACGTACCGATGCTGCTAACGCATTTCTCCGAGCGCTATTGCCTGGAAAATGCGAAGCCGCTGCGAACGTTTACGCCCGGAGCGATGAAACTGTTGATGGACTACGACTGGCCGGGGAATGTGCGCGAATTGGAGAACGTAGTTGAGCGCGCCGTGGTGCTTTCGATCGCCGAGCGAGTGGACGTGGATTTGCTGCCGGAGACCATTCGGAGCAAGGAGATCGTGCGCGGAGTACGACTTCAGCTTTCGGAGTTTATGCCGCCGCTGCCTGGGGAGCCCGGAGCGCGGTCTGGGGCTGACCATTCGCAGCCTTCTCTGTTCCAGATAATGGATGAGATTGAGCGCAGGATTATTGTGGACATGCTGGAGCGGACGAACTGGAATCAGACGGAAGCGGCGGAGCGCTTTATGATTCCGCTTTCGACGCTTAATCAGAAAATCAAACGGCTGGGAATTGACGTGCGGCGGCGCGGCCGGATGGGCGACGATTCTTTCCTGGCGTCGCCGGGCAAGTAAGCACTACGGCGCTTAAGACAGGCATTTCGTGGGGGAATCGATGAATTCATTCCGTAGAATCGCGGCAGTGGTTGCGGTGATCGGGGCAGCGTCAACGAGCATGATTGCGAAGCCACAGATGGCGGGACAATCGGCGGAGCCAACGCCCGCGTTTCATTCGAAGGTTCCGGCCGGCCCTCTACCCGCCACGCTCGATCCGGCGCAGTTCGACAATCCCATCGTGCAGAATGCGTACGCGAAGGCGGCAAAGGTGAAAAAAGTGTTATATCAGCAGCCTTGCTATTGTCATTGCGACCGAGGCTTCGGCCACGGGAGTTTGCTCGATTGCTTTGCGGGCAAGCATGGTTCGGTGTGCGACGTATGTATCAAGGAAGCGTTTTATTCTTACGAGCAAACGAAGAAGAAAAAAACGGCAGCGCAGATTCGGACTGGAATTGTGAACGGCGAGTGGCAGAAGGTGGATGTTTCGAAGTACGAGACATACCCGCCGCAGCCGTAGCCGGAGCTGTAGCCAAGGCGTAGCCGTTTGCTTTCCCTAACAGGGTTCCCAGGATTCTCGGTACTTGTCTAGCCCACTTTCTTTCCGTAAACTTTTAAAGCCCAGACAAAATTGGAGGAAACGATGAAGTTTTGCACGCGTATCTACGTGGGCTTGCTTTTGCTTTGCGGCCTTGCGTTGGGAATCACGGGGCCGGCGATGGCGCAGGAAAAGGAGCATGCGGTTACCGCACAGGATCTGCGCAAGGATGTGCAGAAGGCGTCCGACGAACGGCGGGACAATGAGGCCGCGATTCGCAGCTTGCTGGCGACGGAGCAGGGGCAAAAAGCGGTGAAGTCGGCTGGAGCCGATTTTGCAAAGGTGAACGCAGCGGTGAGTCAACTGAACGACGAAGAAGCGGCGCGGCTGGCGGCACAGTCCCGGATAGTGCAGAAGGACATCGCTGCGGGTACTCTTAGCGACCGCGATTTGCTGATTATCATCATTCTTATCGCTGCGCTTGTTCTGATCATCGTTGCCGTGCGCTGAAGCGCGAGCCAATGCGTGCACGTCTGATTCTTGGCATGCTGCTGACGGTTCCGGTCCTGGCGGCCGGAGCCGCCGGTAGCGGACTGTGGCTGGACGTTCCCTTTATCCATCAAGAAAAGGAAGGTTGCGGATCGGCGGCACTGGCGATGGTGCTGCAATACTGGAGCGGAAAAGGCGTTGCCGTCGCAGCGGAACGGATGGACGCGGAAAAAATCCAGCAACAGCTCCATTCGAAGGAGGCGCGCGGAATTCAAGCATCCGAGATGGAGCGGTATTTGCGCGACGCCGGATTCTCCGTGTTTGTTATTGCAGGAGAGTGGAAG
Source organism: Acidobacteriota bacterium (assembly GCA_018268785.1). Taxonomy (GTDB): domain Bacteria; phylum Acidobacteriota; class Terriglobia; order Acidiferrales; family UBA7541; genus Acidiferrum. The sequence continues at coordinate 39,597 of JAFDVY010000024.1, forward strand.
GATCTGGCGGCGCACATCGAAAAGGGCCGGCCGCTGATTGCGGCGATTCAGCCGAAGGATAAGGCTTCGTTGCACTACGTTGTAGTGGTTGGAGTTGACGGGGAGCGAGAGGCAGTGCTGCTGAACGACCCGGAGCGCGGAAAATTGTTCCGCGTGGAACGTTCGGAATTTGAAACGGAATGGCATCGAACCGACAATTGGACGTTGCTCGCCGTTCCCAAGCAAGCCAAGTGAAGTTTCTGCGTGTTCTTCCTTGCCTGATTTTATTTCTGTCCATATTTCCGTGGACTGCTGCCGCGCAACAAGCGGCTAGCGATGAAGAACGCCTTGCGTCTGCGAAGAAAGCCTATTCCACGAAGAATTGGGAGGAGACCGCGCGGATAGCGAATGGTCCTGCTGCGCAACCGTCTGAGCTCGACTATTTGCGGGGCATGGCGTTGATGCACCTGGAACAGTGGGAGGCGGCGCGCGAAGCGTTTTCCGCAGGCCTCGGAAAAGCGCCGAAGGATTCGCGGTTTCCGGCGGAACGGGCCGGCGCGGAATATCGACTGAAAGATTTTTCGGCGGCGAAACGGGACCTGCGCAGCGCGCTGCTGCTCGAACCCAGGGATGAATATGCGCTGGAGTTTCTTGGGACGATCTATTTGCTCGAGGGAAATCTGGAAGCGGCGCTGAAATACTGGAACCGGATTGAGAGACCGCGGTTGGCAAGCATGGCGGTTGAGCCGAAACCTCAGATAAAGGAAAAACTGGTCTTGAGCGCCATTGCGTTCAATGCGCCACAAGTGCTGGCAACGGGCTCCTGGCTGACCACGGAAGCGCGACTCAAGAATTTAGGGATTTTCCCTCAGGCACGAATGGAGTTGATTCCGGCGGGGGAAACGGACTATACGGCGGTTCTTCATTTGAGCGAACTGAATGGACTGGGAGGGTCGAAGTGGAGCGCGCTGGTGTCGCTGCTTAGCGGCGTTCCTTACGAGACGGTTTATCCGGAGTGGTACAACCTTGGCGAACGCGCGATTAATTTTTCGTCGCTGGTGCGATGGGATGCGCAAAAACGGCGTGTATTTGCGGAGATAAGCTCTCCAGTGGAAGGCCGGGCGGATCGTGTGGTTTCGTTTTTTGCG
>JAFDVY010000250.1 GCA_018268785.1 Acidobacteriota bacterium
AACGACCGTTAGGTGCCAAGCCCATTGCGCGGCACGGACGGCCAGACTGAGTGTCAGCGTTGCATAGATATTGGTTGCTCCCGTCGTAATCGTGCGGTACGCCGCGTCGCGTCGGGTTCACAAAGTCATTCGCGCGTGCGCGCGCTTGTGCGATGTCCCTGGAAATTCCGGAATGTCCCCGTTGGGTTGCCATTATTTCGGATTCCTTTCAAGGACCGTCGCCAGGACTAGCTTGTTGATGATCGAGGAGTAGTCGCCTCCCATGCTGCCATGATGGGTACGGGCGAGGATGACCTCCAGCGCTTTGTCGCTTGGATAATAGTCAATCCGACGCCGCTGTTCTCTTCGCTTCCGTTGGCATTCCAACTGACGTTTGTGTTTCCGCAATAGGATCTCCGATGCGTCGACGCTGGTTTCGCAAGGCTGTCCTTCGCGAAAGGTCATGTGCTTAGTCTCGCGCGCGTGTGCTGGTCTCTGAAGGTTCATGAGGATGACGTCATTCATGCAGCACCACGCGGTTCAATTTTGGCGCATTCGCGCGTCGCTCTCGGGCTCAACGCGCACCTTGTTTCCGCGAAGCTAAAGGTGGCGCGGCTGCGCAGATCGGCGATGACACTTTCGGTCGACAAGCTCATATTTCGAGCACCCCGCTGCGATCGTTTTCGGCCGTACCCTTGGTAACAGCGGTAACGCAAGTAACAGGAGTAACGCGGGTGCTGCCAGCGTGACGATCATGACCACTGTTACCGTTGTTACCACTGTTACCGTACGTGTGAATCAGAGAGTAGAGTTTCCCGTCGCTTTTCACGTCGCCAGCGGACAGTAGCTTCTGCAGCAGGCGGCGAATCGCACCACCATTTTTGCCCAAACCTTCGGCGATCTCACCCGGCGCGCTCGGCCCATGCGACGCGAGGTAATCCAGAATGTCCCGCCGCTCGCGGGAAAGTTGTGCTTCGTGCACCCTTCCAAGCGGGGACCACGTGCAACTGTGCTCGTCGAACCTCAGCGCGTAGTCTTCCTCGTGCTCGATATCGCGACCGGTGACGTATAGTGCAGCATCGAACTGTCCACGGTCGCGGCGTAGAAGCAGCAGCGCGTCGACACTGCCCGCGAGGCCCTGAGTGGCATTGACCGTGTCCAAGATGTCGGACGCGGCCATCTTGCGGGTGTGGTGGAGCAGCAACAAAGCGACCTTGTGCTGGTCAGCGATACGCTTGAGTCCCGCACCCACCTCGTAATCCTGCTGGTACGCAGATCCTCGACCATTCTCGGGCGGACGAAACCGGCCCAGCGTGTCGATGATGACCAGGCGCGTTTCCGAATGCTCGTCGAGCCAGGCCCCAAGGTGCGCAAGTCCGTCACGATCCATCCGCGGCCACTCGGTCGTGTAGTGCAGCCCGTTGACGCTCTCGATACCGCCCTTGGATGCTGCAAACAATTTCGTTACGCGCGACTGCATGCGGCGGTCGTTATCCTCGAGCGCGAGCATCAGGACGTCGCCCTTTGCCTCTGGGGCGCGGCCGTTCCAGACCGAGGCGCCGTTGACGATCGACAGCGCGAACTGCATCGCAAGCCAGGATTTGCCGATCTTCGGGGCACCGACCAACAGCGAGACGCCCTCCGGGATCAAGTCCTGCACCGCCCAGCGAATCGGCTGAAGATCCATGTTCAGAAGTTCGGCGGCTTGCTTCACTATCGGCGCTGCCGACTTCAACTTCGCACCAACTTGCAACGGACGCACGAAGACGCCCTCTGCGTCGGTCCTCGGTGCGTGCTTGCGCTTGGCGAGGTCGGTGACCAGTGCAAGATCACGCTTGGCCTGTTCCTCGAGGTGAGGGATGCGTGCATTCATAGCGACAGGACCTTGCGCGCGTCTTGGATTCGCTGGGCAGCGACGTGCACGCGTTCCACGTCTTCCGGCTCCAGCTTAGAGCCGCGGCGGATCGATTCGGCGGCGATTTCGACGATGGTGGATTCCCGGCTCAGCTCGCCCAGCGCAGCGGTCAATCCGGACTGGCGTGCGGCTTCTCGACGCTGCGCGCGAGCAAGTGGTGATTGGTCAGCAATGCGCTCGGGAAACAAGTCGCCGAGCGTCAGACCGACTGCGGCAACAATATCTGCGGCCGTACATCCGGCGAAGCAATGGACCAATAGTTTTTGCCCGTCGGTCTCTGTGACTGACAGCGATGCCGAACGATCCTTGTGTGCAGGGCAAAGCGCAATCCAGCCTCGACCGCAGCGGCGCACTTTGTCCAAACGCACAAGAAGGGTGTCGATGGCGCTCATGAAGGTACCTCGCACTGCGCCGTGTGAGCGCACGTGTTCTTGTCTTCGTATTCTTCGACAACAGTGGGACGGTATCTGACGCTGTTTCCGATCTTGATGTACTGGGGGCCATCGCCGCGTTGGCGCTGGGCCTGAATGGTTTTGACTGATTTTTTCCAACGCTTGGCGAGATCGGCCTCGGTCCAAAGAACGTCGACTGGGCTTGCGTTAACACGCTCGTCCGAACGGCGCTTGCGAGTAGTTGTGTCTACTGCCATTTGCATACCCTTTGATAACCGTTGGTGACAGCAAGGGTAGCTCTTGGGTAGAAAGCGTAGGAGGGAAGTTGACTGCGCCATAAATGCAGCGAACTTCCAGAAGCCTAAAGCGAGTTAGTCATGAAAGGTGATCCACTTTCCGTACTTTCGCTCACGATCTTCCAGCAGTGCCAGATCAGCTACAAAATTCCGCACATCCTTCTTTTCAATGCATTTGCCGAAAACCGCCTCGCCGGCGTGGGACAGGAATGCGATTCGATGGATGGCGACCGGCCAGTTCCCAAGTCGACG
>JAFDVY010000251.1 GCA_018268785.1 Acidobacteriota bacterium
TCCCCAGAACGCACAAAAAGGAAAAACGGCTGCGTGAAACAACTCGCGATATTGGGTTCGACTGGCTCGATTGGCCGGCAATGCTTGTCGGTCGTGGAGGCATTGCCCGGGCGATTTGGTGTGGTTGCACTTGCAGCCGGTGCGAATCTGGACGAGTTGATGGGGCAGATCGAGCGCCACAAGCCGGAAGTGGTGTCAGTGGGCGATGCGGCGAAGGCGGATGATCTTGCGGCGCGTTTGAGGGCAAAGGGAATTGCCCTGCCTTCCATTCATCATGGACGCGAAGGAATGTTGGCTGCCGGCACTCATTCGAACGCAGACATTGTAGTGTCGGCTGCGGTTGGCGTAGTCGGGTTGGAAGCGACCTATGAAGCGGTGAAACTGGGGCGCACGATTGCTCTTTCGAACAAAGAAGTGCTGGTTGCCGCCGGTGAATTGGTGATGGCGGCGGCGCAAAAGTCCGGCAAGGAATTGTTGCCCGTCGATAGTGAGCACAACGCGGTTCATCAGTGCCTGCGCGCGGGTGAGCACAAGGAAGTAACGCGATTGGTGCTCACTGCTTCTGGCGGCCCGTTCCGGAAAACGCCGGTAAAAGAGTTGGAAAAAGTAACAGTCGAGCAGGCGCTGGCGCATCCGAATTGGAAAATGGGGAACCGCATCACCGTAGATTCCGCGACGATGATGAACAAGGGATTCGAAATCATCGAGGCGCGTTGGCTATTCGGCATGAAGCCCGACCAGATTGACGTGGTGATTCACCCCCAGTCCACAATTCACTCCATGGTGGAATACCTCGACGGCTCAATCCTTGCGCAACTCGGCCCCACTGACATGCGCATGCCAATCCAATATGCGCTAACCTATCCAGAGCGCGTGGCATCGAACGACCAGGTAGCCTTGGATTGGGCGAAATTGAAGCGTCTGGACTTTGAAAAAGTGTCCACGCGGAGGTATCCCTGCCTGAAATTAGCCCGGGAAGCGATGAGGAAGGGCGGGGCATTGCCCTGTGCGTTAAATGCGGCGGATGAAGTGGCCGTGGCGGCGTTTCTGGAACGGAAACTGTCGTTTTTGGGCATAGCCGAAGTTGTTGAGAAGGTCCTCGGGCGGATGCCGCGCATCAAATTACAGAAGATGGAAGACGTGCTTTCGGCAGACGCCGAGGCGCGTCGAATGGCTAAGGAAGAAGTGGCAACGCTGACGGGAATTGCAAAGGCAGCCTCGTAAACGAGAGGACGGAGCGAACAGGTCGATGAATACGCTACTCGGAATTGTTTTGGTGCTGGGAGTGATGATTCTGGTCCATGAATGGGGCCATTTCATCGTCGCGCGCTTTTTTGGCGTTCGTGTAGATGTGTTCTCGATCGGATTTGGGCCGCGGCTGTTTGGCTGGAAGCGCGGAGCGACGGACTACCGGATCAGCGCGTTGCCGCTGGGCGGATACGTTCGAATGGCGGGGCAGGATCTTTCGGAAGTGGACTCGGGCGAAAAGGGGCCCACCGGAGCGCCGGATGAAGTGATGAGCAAGCCGCGCTGGCAACGTGCGCTGATTTCGTTTGCCGGGCCGGCGGTGAATCTGGTGATGCCGATTTTGCTGCTCGGCGGTTTCTACGCCGTAAAGGGTTTTCCGTATCAGGCGTATCTGGATCGGCCCATCGTGCTATCCGAGTTGCCGAGCAATGGACCGCTTGCGAAAGCCGGCGTAAAGGATGGGGACCAAATCGTCGCGGTAAACGGGACGCAGACGCCGAACTGGAACAAGGCGGAACGCGTCCTCGGCGAGATTGCGCAGGGGCAAGACTTCAGCGTCACGGTTGTTTCCGGACAGGGTGGCAAGCGCGACATTGCGATCAATGGCGCGGAGTTGAAGCCGGGGAGTAACCTGATCGGGTATCCGCCGGCGCCGGCGATCGTGGGGCAATTGACAAGCGGCATGCCCGCAAAGGCGTCCGGTCTCAAGGAAGGCGATTTAATCGTAAACGTGAACGGAACGGCCGTTCACAACTGGTTTCAGTGCGTGGACCTGATCAAAAAATCCGGCGGGGCAAAACTGAAGTTGACCGTCCAGCGCAGCGGAGCGCCGGTCAACCTGGAAATTCCCACGGTGCAGGACAAAGATGAAGACGGACAGGTCATCTGGAAGATCGGCGTTGGGCCGGCAGGCGAATGGTCGTTTCGGCCATCCACAGTCGCCAGCGCTTTCAAGACCGCATCGCAGGAGACTGTGGACAGCACCGTGAACCTGCTCGGCGTTTTGGGCAAATTGTTTACGGGCAAACTTTCCGTAAAGCAATTGCAAGGGTTTGTAGGCATTGCCGTGCGGGCAGGCCAGGCTGTGCAGAACGGTCCCGTGGACACCATCACTCTGATGGCCATGATCAGCCTGAACCTCGGCATATTGAACTTGCTGCCGATTCCGATTCTGGACGGCGGGCACATTTTGCTGCTCTCGATCGAAGGGCTGCGCCGGCGCGATTTGAGCCTGGCGTTCAAGGAGCGGTTCATTCAGGTCGGACTCGTGTTTCTTTTGTTGCTCTTTGCATTCGTTATGTACAATGACGTTCGTCACCTCTTTCCGGGACACACCTGATTCCCCAGGAAGCAAAGAGGAATGAAGGATCTACATGTCAGCGAGCCCCTCGCATCGCGCGTCCACAACTGAGCGGCTGAATTCCGCTCAAACAACCGGACCGCTGGTCAAAGCGCTTGCCGAAAAGGGCATTCGCCTGACGCGGCAACGGCGCGTGATTTTGCAGGTGATGGACGCCGCGGAACAACATTTGGACGTTGACCAGATTCTCGAGCGCGCACAGAAGCTCGATTCCGGCGTGCACC
>JAFDVY010000252.1 GCA_018268785.1 Acidobacteriota bacterium
TGGCTCCCCTCCGGGGATGGCCTCGGTTTCGGCAACCGATCATCCGCGGATACTCATACTCTTGTTTTCGCCAACCGGACAGCCATTGCTTACGCAATGGGCTAGCTTCTTGCTTCGGTTGGGAGATTGTCTTTCCCTATCATGTATTTTACCCAGTAGGAAACATTTTCGATCCAAATTCTCCCCAACTCTAGGCCAAGATTCCGGTTCCATTCTTTGACTCCGGGCTGCAACCCAAAGCAAAAGCAGATTCCTAACGCCGCAAACAACGCGGCGTTAGGAATGACACTTTTTTGTGGCGGGTGCTTCTGGCAACGCGGCGTGGGAAGGAAATTTTTGGGGTGGGCGAGTTCCGGCACTTGCGTCACTGGGAATGGCACTTTATTCGACGAGAGGGCTCAGGGAGAGGGACTTAGTTCGCGGAATAAATGATTTTTCCTGCTCGGATTGTGTAACGGACTTTGGAGAATGCGGACACATCCAGCGCCGGGTCGGCGCCCAGTACAACAAGATCGGCATCCATTCCTTGAGAGACACGGCCACTGTGGGATGCGAGGCCGAAGCGCTGGGCAGGATTCGTGGTTAGCGAAGCGAGGATTTGTTGGAAAGTCATGCCGGCGCGGGACATCCAAAGAAATTCTTCGGAAGTATCGAACTGCTCGATGTAGCCAATATCCGTGCCAAACAAGATTTGGCCGCCCGCTTCTGAAAATGCCCGCAATTGCGGAAGCGCAACGTCGTTCATTCCTTTTTCGAAGTCCGCGGATGAAAGTTTTCTGCTCTCGACATGCCAGAGGGTTAGCGTGGGGATGAGAGCCACGTGAGCCGCTTTTAACCGTTCGACGAGGGCTGGAGTCCAGGGACCGCCATCGGGCGTGGTGTGAGCCAGGATGTCCACACCGCTCTGAATGGCAAGCTCGATGCCCTGCTGGTTAGACGGATGGGCGAAGACGGGTTTGCCGGCACGATGAGCCTCGTCGACGACAGCTTTGGCCAAATCCGCGGGCATGATCAGAATTCCGTCCGCCTCAACCGAACCTGCGAAAATCTTGATCCCGTCCGCGCCCTCGCGAATTTGCTGGCGCACCCTTTCCGCACCCTGAGCCGGAGATCTTACTTCTGGAATGTCAATGTGGTTCGCTTCTAGGAAACCTTTCACGTAAATGGGAGTTCCACCTTTGCCCCAAAATGGCTCTCCGGTTGTGAGAATCCTCGGTCCTATTACCTCGCCGTTGTCGATGCGGCGACGGATGAGGGTAGTGTTTTCCAGAACGGAAGCAATGTCGAAGACGGTGGTGAAGCCCCATCGCGTAAACATTGTTTCGAGCTGCGAGCCGAGCTGCGCGGCAGTTTTTTGCTCCGCGTGAAGCAGGGTGGGCGGAAGAAAGTGTACGTGGCTGTTCCAGAAGCCCGCGGTTACGACAAGGCCTTGCAATCGATCGTTGTGGCACCACGGGGAACTTTGATCGAGGCGGCAGGTCCGACCGCAGATATGCGGCCATCCTGGATAAGAATCGTGCCGTTTTCGATTGCGGGTTCGGCGGGAGAGGGATAGATTTTTGCGTTAACGAGGGCGAGGTCCGAGGCACGGGTGGAACCGGATGCAAAAAGCATCCAAAGCAAAAAAGGAACGATGGTAAGCCGGATTCGCATCATTGCAATATATATGGCATATACGTACTTGGACTGAGATTGTTCCAAAGCGTTTCGCGAAAGAAGGATAAATGGAAGGGACACTAAGCAGCCGGCTGACGATGATTGTTCTGCCGGATGCGGATGGGCATGAAATTCGGCTGGGATCGCTGTGGGCGACGCAGCCGGCGGTGGTGGTATTTTTGCGGCACTACGGTTGAATTTTCTGCCGGCAACACGTCGCGCAGTTGCGCGCGCAGGAACAGGAGTTTCGAACAAAGGGAGCCGCGCTGGCTGCGGTAAGTTTGGGAGATACGCAGTACGCGAAAGCGTTTCGAGAAGAAACTGGAATAACTTTTCCCTTGTTGCTTGACGAGAAGAAAAAGGCGTACGACGCGCTGGAACTAAAGTCAGCGAATATTTTTCATTTATTGAAGCGAGAAAATTCCGTGGCGCGGCAACAAGCTCGCGCCGAGGGGCATCAGCAGCACAAGCTGGGGAGGAACCCGTTTCAACTGGGCGGGAGTTTTGTGTTTGGACCGGGAGATGTGGACCGGTTCGCGCATTTCAGCGAGACGTTTGGGGACAATGCGCCGGTGAAGGACTTGCTGGCAGCAATCCCCTAGCTACACCGTGGAAATGAAAAGGGAGGATTTCCAACACTGCGTTCGCCCAAAGGCCCGTGCAAACTGCGGGAGCGGCTGCGGAGATTGGAAAGGCAAAAGCGGGTCGTGTAGGATGAGAGCGGCTCACAAAAAGGAGAAACGATGGCACGGGCGGCGGGAACGTATGCGATTTTTGAGACTTCGATGGGAAATATCGTAATTCGGCTGCTGGAGAAAGAGGCGCCGAATACGGTGGCGAATTTTGTGGGCTTGGCCGAAGGGACTAAGGAATTTATCAATGAACGAACAGGGGCCAAGGAGAAGCGGCCGTTCTACGACGGGCTCGTTTTTCACCGCGTGATTCCGGACTTCATGATTCAAGGCGGATGCCCACAGGGAACGGGAATGGGCGGGCCGGGGTACAAGTTTGGAGACGAGTTTCATCCTTCGCTGAAACATTCGACGAAGGGAAAATTGTCCATGGCGAATGCGGGGCCGGGGACAAATGGGAGCCAGTTTTTTATTACGGTGGCGGCAACGCCCTGGCTGGACAACCGGCACAG
>JAFDVY010000253.1 GCA_018268785.1 Acidobacteriota bacterium
TTGATTCTAAAGGGGGTTAAAGTCCTTTGTTTTCTATCAAATCTGTATGTGTTGAATCTAAAGGTGGTTACGGGTGTCAGGTTCGGGGTCAAACGAGTGCGGGAGAATTCATGGAAGGCGCGGGGCGAGGGCAGAGAATTGGCCAAGTTACACCGAGCAGAGTAGCACAGGAAGGTAATGCAGTCAACACTTATTTATGAGGTAATTCGAATTGGCTGTGGAAATTTGCCCGAACGGGAAGAAAAATCAAGGGAGCCATGCCATATGGACAAAGTACCGGAAAACGTCCTGCCGCTCCCTGGCGCCCCGGTATCCCTCAGGGATTCGAAACATCTTTGCGGGCATGATGATGTTGAACTCTTGGTTCTTTATGAGGCGTAAGAACGAATCAATCGTTCACGTTCTGCCGTCGTTAGTGATCTAAGTTCTGACAGAAATGTTCTGATTTCAAATTTCTCGTCAGCTTGCGACGAGGGCCGGTTTAGCTGCTGGCTTTTCGTCAGTTGTTCGGGATGCCGCTTGCGCGGAACCCTTCGGCTTTTTCGTAGGTGGTGCTTGCGGGACGAAGCCATGGACTGTTGCTTCATTCTGTAAGATTCCCTCCAGGGCGGTAATGAGAGTATGTTCCTGACGCGCGTCGAGCGACCGAATGGGTAACCCTATCCTTGACGCCTCTTCGCGGTCAATCACAAATTCGTGGGACGGATATCCCGAAACCAATTTTTGGACGATCTCGTCGGCCAGCGGGTTGGCGACCGTATTTAACAGTCGCCGCCCGTAGTCTTCTCCAATTGCTAGCGAACGACGATGTTCGCCGATTTGCAATGGATCGAGCTGCTCATATAGGGGGCGCATAATACTCGTGGCAAAAGGCACAGATTCATGAATCGCCTCTTGAACGCTCATGCCCGACCTTCTCAATATGGTGGCCGTGATAAAGTCGAACACTTCCACCGCGTAATCCCGTAAGAATTCGGCGGACTTAAATTCATCCAAAGGTGACAGCATTTTTGAGCCGCGCTTAAGAGGATCGCCGAGCTGAACATCGAGAGGTCCTAACTCAGCGAATTCCCCCATATAAATGTTATCGGCACCAAGGCACATCAAAGTTCCCGCACTCTTGGCCATAATCGGAACGATCACGTTAAGCACTTTGGCTCTGGCCCGGAAAAACTTGACCGCTCGGAAAGCAATGTCAGCACTCCCACCTGGAGTGTGAAGCAGGAGTTCTATTTTTTCGACCGTCTTAATCAGTTTTCTTTGCTGAATGATGCAGTTGAGTGTGGGTCCACAAATATGATTGTGATCGGGATCCTGATGCGAATGGACAAGAGCAAAGATTTTCGACTTGCGCTTGGCTTCCAATTCCGCAATGGAGCTCCAGAATTGAGCGAGTGGATGAGTCTTTGGCACGTGAAGGCTCCGGGCTGTAGTTAGGATACCGCACGAAACCGGCTTCGCAACGAGAGACTTATGATTTCCGCATTAAATTCCCTTCCCCGTAAATATCTGTTTGTTCAAAAAGCTGACCTATCTTCGCTCGACTATCGCCGCCCAAGTAATGAGCAGGTTCTGTTGAAACGATACTTTATGTTGTTGACAACCCCGAAGGGCACTCGTAGTATGCCGATTAGCACTCGGTCCCCGAGAGTGCTAATGCCAGGGTGCGAGCGGGTGGGCCCGCGCCAACAAAAGAATTCGGGACCCGGTTACTCTGGGATCGAATGTCCTCAATTCAGTCCTCAGGAATTGGTTCCTTGGGTTTGATTCAAGCTGAAGGATATAGGTGATGGCTCCAGCTACTGTCGATGCTGTATTGCTGCTTGGGTGGATGGAAAAAGACGAAGCGGTGGCCTGTCTGCTTGATCAATGTTTCTTCGACGGCGGAATCGACCGAGCAAAAGCGGAATCACTGTGGCAGCACTATTACGATCTTGTTCAGGCCCTACCAGAAAGAAAAACTGAACCGACCAAGCGACACCCTATCCCTCCTGGAAACAAAGGACTAGTGACCGATTTTCTGAGGCGGCACCGCCCTCCTGAAGTAGCGGACGTGGTCAACATCAACCCGATGGACCTAATTGCTTACCAGACCTACGTCGTGACTGACAGAGCCAATCACCACAACAATCAAATCGGAGGCTGGGCTCGAAAGACCCTCGTAATCGACAGACCCATCGCTCAACTACCCATGCGGATTGAGGGCGACACGATAAAATTTTCGCTGCCGCACGCAGAGCACACATTCGCGTTTCAAAATGGAGCTTTGCAGATTCAGCAGTTTGCTGGGTTCGTGAGCGTTGCAGATATTGGTGGAGGACGCCTACTGCTTAAAGCAGGCTATCACCGCTCTTTTGCTTTCGCGCGTGCAGTGATGAATGAGCCTGATGCCAAAGACAAGTGTGAATTGGTCGCTTTGACAACCAGCTTGCCGCCACAATTGGCGCGATCTTCTCCGCACCAAGGGCTGAGGACGATAGTTTTCGGTTCACGACCGCCCTTATTTTCGGACTTCTTTGATCCTGATTTAGCCATGACTGTAAAACTCCTTCGGAAGCGTTGGGAAGCTCACCTCCGAATTGCAACGATTGATGACCCGTAAAGCGCTTACACGAACACCAATCCAGAATAACTTAGAGCAAGTAAATGCCCCAAATCATCGCGAATCGCTCGCTGAGCATAAGTCCTTTG
>JAFDVY010000254.1 GCA_018268785.1 Acidobacteriota bacterium
CAGCCGAATTGATAACACCAGCTTCCGCGACCGCAATGTTCGGGTCCGCATTGAGAAATTCATTCTTGTCATCAGCAATCAATTGATCTACCGATTTTGTCTCTGGAGTGCGCGGCTTGTATAAAGCCTTTGCGTACATGACGGTTTCTGCCTTGGAAAATGTGGAGCCGTCCGGAACCAAAGCATTGGCTTCGATTTCGTAGCTCATGTCCTGGTCCTGATGCCAACCTTTTGGAGGCGAAAGTTTGGGCCACCAATAGAAACAAATCTCGTTGCCACACATCAGTGCAGTCTTCTCAATTTCAGCGCTGGTGGCAGAACCGAAAAACAATGAAAAACAGAGAATGCCGAGGATTGTTTTCATGGGACTCATCACCCCGTGCCGAGATGCGTCTGAAACATGCATGCTTCTAAAACAATCCTAGAAATTCGGATGAAAAAAAGAACCTGCCCATGAGTTCAGGGGTTTCTGAATTGCAAACTCTAAGAAATGTGGACTATCTGATGGCGGCGCCTACGGAGTGCAGGACTTGGGGTCGAGGGTGGAACAGCAACCGGAGGAGGGAAAGGGTTTGCCGTGGGGGCAGAGCTTTGGCTGCTCGAGGAAATTGCAGGTGGTGTCGAGCGTTAGATGGCCGTGGGTGAGTTCGATGCGGCGGCTGGCATTGCGGGCAATATCCACATCGTGGGTGACCATGAGGATGGTGTGGCCGGATTGGTGGAGCTCGCGAAAAATGTTGATGACGATGTCTTCGTTGGCTTCGTCGAGGTTGCCGGTGGGTTCGTCGGCAAGGATTAGCTTGGGCTGATTGATGAGCGCGCGGGCAATGGCGACGCGCTGCTGCTCGCCGCCGGAAAGTTTTGTGGGGAGATGTTCGAGGCGATCGGCGAGGCCGACGCGCTTGAGCGCTTCTACGGCCTGCGATTCGTCGGTTACGGAATGGAAATACTGCGCGAGCATCACGTTTTCGAGCGCAGTGAGATACGGGACAAGATGGAATTGCTGGAAGACGAAACCGATTTTTTCGGCGCGGTAACGGACCAGGTCCGATTCGCTGAGGCGCGTGATGTCCTGGCCGTTGACGACGACGCGGCCGGAAGTGGCGGTGTCGAGGCCGCCGAGAATATTGATGAGAGTAGTTTTGCCGGAGCCGGAGGGGCCCATGAGGGCGATCCATTCACCGGACGCGATATTGAAGCTGACGCCGCCCAAAGCGCGGAGGGAGCCGTATTCCTTAACGAGATTTTCGAGAACAACTTGCGCAGGCGGCTGCGGCGCGGGTTGCAGCGAGATGGATGGATTGACAAGCGGTTGGGTGGTCATGCTTCGCCTCGGAAGATCGTGGCGGGGCGAACGCTGGCGAGGCGGCGCAGAGGATAGGCGCCTAGAATCGCGACGATGACGGTGAGGCTCACGGCAATAGGATACACGATGAGGCGCGGCGCTGCGGCGACACCGAAGACGGCTTTGCCGAGGGCAATAGAAAGCGCGATTCCCGCTGCGGCTCCGATGAGGCCGCCAATGAGACCAAGCAGAACAGCTTCGGTGAGAAAGAGATTGAGGATTGAACGCGCGGAGCCGCCGATGGCTTTCATCATGCCGACGTCGTGTTTGCGCTCGGCGGCAATGTTGGTCATGGCGGCCATGACACAGAGCGCTGTGAGGATAAGGATGATCGCAATGGCGGCGGTGAGCAGGCCGGAAATGCGAGAGTAGACTTTGGATTGGGCTTCGGAGAATTGGCGGAGGGGGCGGACGTCGGCATCAGGAAAAGCATGTCGGAGCGCGGCCGCAAAACCGTCCATTTGCCCGGGAGAGCCGGAAAAATTGATCGCGATTAGACCGATTTTGCCCTCGCTACGGGTAAGGAATTGCGCTTCCGAAATAGGCAAGAACAACTGATCATCTTCAGCACCACCAAATTCGGCAATTGTGGAGACCCGGCAAGCAGACTCGCGGTCCGCCAACCGGATGACAAGAGGTGTTTCCGTAGTGGCCTGAATCCGATTCGCCAGGCGAGCCCCGAGTATGCACCACGTTTCGTGGGGACCTAATTTCAAATCGGGCGTTTGCGCTTTTACCTTCAAGGGGATAGCTCTTGTTAGTGGATCTCCATTAATCCCACCAACGACCACGGGAATGAAGTTACTGAAGACTTCGCTTCCTTGTTCATTCCTGCGGCTCACTTGGGCGACAACATAAAAAAAAGAAACGGAAGAGGCGATGTTTGAAGTCACGAGAGCAGGCAGTGGCATGGAATTGATCATTACTCTAGGAGTTTGAAAACTTTGCAGAGGATTTTGTTCACTAGAAACGACTAGAACGTTTGCGCCGAAAGAACGAAATTCGGAATTGATGCGGCGCTTGGCGTCGGTTTGGAGATTGAGGAGAGCGGCGGACACGGCGGCTCCTGCGGAAAGGGCGAGGAGGACGACGAAGAGGCGGCCGCGATTGGCGAAGAGAAGGCGGCGGACGAGGCGGCGGAACATGGAGCGATTTGTGGAAGTTGCGGCCATCATTCGCCTCGGAGGATGGGAGCGGGTTCCGTGCGGGTGGCACGGCGGAGCGGAAGCGCGCTGCCAAGCAAAGTTACCGCAACGGCGAGAACCAGGATGACGACAAGGACGAGTAGCGATGGCGCCGGTGGGAC
>JAFDVY010000255.1 GCA_018268785.1 Acidobacteriota bacterium
GGTTATTTTGTGGCTCGCCAATTCCTCGGCTTTACCGGCGCTCATTGGGGCAAGCGCACCACGCTTTTCTGGACGAAACTCCAGGCCAGCCGGCACGCAAAGATTTTCCGGTTCGCGCGGGGTGGAACGATCTACCACCTGTATTCGCGAATCATCTATAGCCAGATCGGGCACGAGAATCTCCGCAACCGGCGCGACCACGAATTCGAATACATCCGGACGCGCATTGCCATGCTCGACTTCGTGCTCGGGAATCTTGGCAATCACTACCTCGAAACCGAACCCGCCAAGGTCGCTTATTTCTGCACCGAGCAAAAGATCTCCCCGAGTCACCTGCCGTCGAAAACCTACTCGGGCCGGCACATGGTCCGGCCCACGATCCGCTACTTCGTGGACCGCACTCCCATGTTTGTTTCTTCCCCTTCCGAACCTTCGTTCGTGACCTTCACGTATCTTCAGGGGCCGGAGGCAAATCTCGCTGGATTCGCGCATCACCTGCGGACATATCTGCCCCTCTTCCGCCAGCTCTCAGAATTCCAATTTCTCTTCCTGGCGCGCATCGACGCTCAGTTCGCCAAGGCCGCGGAAGTGTTCCGCGATCTCGTCACCATTCCGCTTCAATCGAATCCCGCCGAAGACCTGCTCCGCTACTTCAGAATTCGCAAGGCCTGGGACCTTGCTCTCTATGGATCGGTCACCGAAGACGATTTGATCTTTCGCAATCTCGCCAAAGAGCGATTCCGTGGTTCCCGCTTCGAACACTTCTATCGCGCATGGAAAGTCGCGAGAGTTTCGGATCAAGAGATTCGCGAAGAGCTCCACGGCAGCGACAAACCCCACACCGTTCGCTTCGAAGCGCAAATCCTCAAAGCTATCGGCAGCGCAGATCCAGATGCTGGAGAAAACCGGTGAAGAGTGCACTTCTTACACTCTGCAAGCCCGCGTGTACCAAGGCCTTCACCTCGTGGCCTCGCATCTTCCGGCAAGAAAGGGAGATGCCGGAAGCAAAACCCAGGAGCAGCGTGGGGAAAACTACAAAAACGGGCGGGAGCGACCCCACTTTTCGGGCTTCCAGCCGCCCAAAAAGTTTTTGGAGTCGCTCCCGCCCTGCGGCACAGATTTCTGTGCCGGTAGTTTTCCCCACGCTGCCGGAGAGTTTCTGAAGTTCGACACCAAAGGA
The DNA here is from genome assembly GCA_018268785.1 of Acidobacteriota bacterium. Taxonomy (GTDB): domain Bacteria; phylum Acidobacteriota; class Terriglobia; order Acidiferrales; family UBA7541; genus Acidiferrum. The sequence continues at coordinate 1,181 of JAFDVY010000255.1, forward strand.
GGCAACATGCCCATCGTTAAGAAAGCGCCAGCGATTCTTACCCGGGAAATCAAAATGGAAGAACCCGTCAGCACGCTGCTCGACGACTATGCGCAGTTCATCGAAAGCAGCCCCGATCACGTCATCAATGCAGTCCTGAAGAAAACGCTCTGGCGCGACCAGGACTACCGCAAGTGGCGGGAACAGCGCCGATCGCGGACAGACGCCCCAGGGAGCACGACCGAACGGGCCGGCAAATCATGACGCGCAGAATTCTCGCGTCGCGCCATTTCGTGGCCGCGATGCTCGCCATGGCGACGGGAATGGTCCTCTTCTACACGCAGCCATTCCCCGAAGGGCATCTCTTTCTGCAGCTCATCGCCCTTCGCGAGCCTCACGCGTTCGCCAGCTTCCGCTGGCTCTACGTCGTTTGCCTTTTTACGACGCCCTACATCGCGTATCTCGGAATGCTTTCGGCGCTGTATGTCGGAACCCTGAAGTTCCGTCCTCGCGTCATCGCGGGACAACTCCCACGCTATCCCGATCCGCGGACGAGAGACGACTTGTTCCTTGTCCTGGGCGAGGTGCACAACCCGCGCCAGCCGGGACCTTCTGCGACACCAGAGTGGCTCGTAATTCCAGAGCGCGGACTCTTCACGGGAATTGCGATCCTGGGAGCCGTTGGAAGCGGGAAAACGTCGTGCTGTATGTATCCGTACGCCGAACAGATTCTTTCCTATCAGGCACACGATCCGGAACGCCGCATCGGTGGAATCGTATTGGAAGTAAAGGGCGACTTTTGCCGCAAGGTAAAGGGCATTCTTGACCGTTACGGCCGGGGCGACGATTACATCGAAATCAGTCTCGATTCTGAGTTCCGCTACAACCCGCTGTACAACGATCTCGACGCCTACGCGCTCGCCTTCAACATCGCATCCTTATTGAACAATTTATTTGGCCGCGGAAAGGAACCGTTCTGGCAGCAGGCTTACACGAATCTGGTCAAGTTCATCATCCTGCTGCACAAGGTCGCCTACGACTACGTAACCCTCTTCAATGTGTATGAATGCGCGATCTCGCCGCCGCTCCTCGAACAGCGCATCGCCGAGGCAGAAGAAATCGTCATGGGCCGCCACTATGTGGCCGTGAAGACCGATGTGTATTCCGAACGAACCGCTGATCTTGCCGGCCTGGGTTTTCAGCTTGCCCCGGACAGCAAATGTTATCTAGCCACGGCCACTCCCGAATTGCGGGAACTTCTCAAAGCCAGAGGCGTTTCCTCCGAGCCACGGACGACGCTTGACCCCACCTTCGCCGACCCTGACAAGCTCGCACAACTGCAAGCCGTAAAACGCTGGTTCACTGAGGACTGGAAACGCATTGAGCCGAAGCTCCGCACGTCGATCGTCGAAGGCATTTCCGTGTTCCTTTCGCTCTTCGATGACAACCCCAAAGTGAAGCGTGTGTTCTG
>JAFDVY010000256.1 GCA_018268785.1 Acidobacteriota bacterium
GGCGGTGAACCGGTAAAAATCTCGCAGGAGATTCAGCCTACCTGGAACAAGATCAACTGGCAGTACGCGCATACGCTCTGGGTCACTGTGGATACAAAAGAGCGCCGCATTCTGATTGGCGCCCCAATGGGTAGCGCCACCTCTCCAAACCAAATTCTCATGCTCGATTACCGCGATCTCGATTCCGCGGAAGACATTGCCGGCCGCCCACCGGTCACGATCACGTTCACTGGCCGCAAAACCGCCACGGACAAAACCCGCAAGTGGTCGCCGTGGACCATCGCCGCAAACAGTTGCGCACTCCTCGAACGCAACGACGGCACAGCGGCTGTTGCACTTGGCGGAGGCGCTCCCGGAGTCGGCGGTGGCGCCGCAACCGGGAAAATCTATCAGCTCAGCGACACGCAATTTTCCGACGACGGCACAGCCATCCCCAGCTACTACACCACGCACTATTTTCCCGAACGCTCCGTCGAACAATCGCTGGCCCTCGGCGCGCATCGCAAACTGTTTAGCTATCTCACTCTCTATGTCGAAGGCGCCGGCAATCTCGGCCTGACCTCCTTCACCGACACGCCAAACGCGCCACAAGCACAGCAACCATTGCCCATGAGTTCGCCCGCGACAAAAGACCTCGAGCTGCCCATCAACATTCTCGGCGAACGGGTCGCCTTTCAGGTCAGCACCAACCAGCCCGGCGCCTGGTTCCGCCTGCAAAAATTCATTCCGTCCGTGCGCACCGATCCCTGGGCCCCAGTCCGTGGGCTGAATTAAGGGAGTCTTGCCAGTACCTGGCTCTGTGGGACAGATGTCGTTTCTATGGTTTTGGCCGAGGGACAAGCCTGTCCAGTAGATCTTCAAAGAACACATGATCCCAACAAGCGTTGCGAAGCTCTGCACCTTTTGATTTGAAGTATGCCTGAATAATTTGCTTGTCCGTCTTCTTCTGGATGTATTCGACTGCCGGCACGAAATCCGCATCGGCTGAAACCAAGACAGCCCGATCAAAGTTATCGTCGAAGGCATACTGGATCAAATCCGTTAGCACGGACGTGTCCACACCTTTTTCTATTGTTCGCCGCAGCGTGTTTCCGCACTTGGGGCAATCTTGAATCTGATGGCCGCACTTTGGTTCTGGGCAACGCACGACACTTGCAGGTTTTCGATCCTTCACTGTGACCTTGTATCCCGGGAAGCTGTCGAGCACTTGAAGGAATTTTCTCAACCCTGAATCCCGGGGATTTCCAGGGTCGATAGAAGCGTAAACGTGCGTACCCAAGTATTTGGCTGTTTGACCCTTACTGGCTTCTGCCGAGAGAAGATTCGGGAGCGAGTCTCTCCATGGAATTCGCACTACGTCAGATGTCCCCTGACCGCCATGATGATTGTTCCACTGTAACTGGAAATTCCAGAAATCAATGAAGATACGGACACGTACAATGTCCACTCGGAGCCTCCGAAAATAGCTTCTCAAAAAGGAAAAGGGGCCTTTCGGCCCCTGGGTAGTAAGAACCGCCACGGAAAGTGACGGTGGGATTTAACAAAACGATACTAATGCAACCTGCAGGGTTTGTCAAGAATTTTCTTTCGTTAGAGCATCGTTGCAAAGCCATGTTTACCGAAAGAAGAATAACATGTCAAGCTATCTTTTGTCGTCTGTCTGGTTCCTGGGTAGGACATACACCCTCCAAAATGCCGTTCACAAATTACGATAGGATGTAATCCTCACCTATTTGCTGAGCAGTGCCCGCAACTTTTCCGCAAGCGAATCTAGCCCGAACGGCTTTTGCAGAAACGCATCGCCTCGTTGGCGCGCATCTTCCAGCAGGGAAGTGTCTTCCGCATAGCCGGAGATGTAGAGCACTTTCGTGGAAGGCCGTTGTGCAAGTAGTTCCTTCGCCAGCGCCGGCCCGCTCATTCCGGGCATCAGCGCGTCGGTCACCAGCACATCAATCTTTCCGGATTCGTTTTTCGCCATCTGCAGAGCTTGCGCGCCCGATTCCGCCGCCAGCACGCGGTAGCCGCGCGACGAAAGGTATTGCGACGCGACTTCGCGAACACCTTCTTCATCGTCGACGACCAGGATCGTTTCGCTGCCGCCGGCTTGCCGCGATTTGTGCTCGGCTTTAGCGTCTTCCTCGCCGGGTTCGTTCACTGCGGGAAGGAAAATCTCAAACGTTGTCCCCGAGCCCAGCGCGGAGTCAACCCAGATCCACCCGTCGCTCTGTTTGACGACGCCATAAACCGTCGCAAGCCCAAGGCCGGTGCCTTTGCCAAACTCTTTCGTCGTAAAAAACGGCTCAAAGATGCGCGCCTGTGTCGCCGCGTCCATTCCGGTTCCGGTGTCGATCACGCGCAGCCGGATGTAGTCTTTCTCCGGCATGCCCGGGCGCCGCCGCACAAAATGCGAATCGGCCGCAACGCGGTCCACAATCGCCGTCACCGTGCCGCCATTCGGCATCGCGTCGCGCGCATTGATCGCCAGGTTCAGCACCACCTGCTCGAGCTGGCTTTCATCCGCGCGGACCCACAGCGGCTCCTGTGGAAGCTGCAACCGGAATTCGACCATCGGCCCCAGCAAACGCCGCAAAAGATTCGCAATGTCTTTCACGACGGT
>JAFDVY010000257.1 GCA_018268785.1 Acidobacteriota bacterium
AGGCCGGTTCCTTTGCCTTGTTCCTTCGTCGTAAAAAAGGGCTCGAAAATGTGCGCTTGCGTTTCGGCATCCATGCCGACCCCCGTGTCAGAAACAGCGAGCAAAACGTATCGCCCAGGCTTAACGACCGGATGGACGCCCCTGTAGGCGTTATCCAGTTCTACGTTTGACGTTTCGATGATCAGCTTGCCCCCCGTGGGCATCGCATCTCGTGCGTTTACGGCAAGGTTCATTATGATTTGTTCGATCTGGCTTACGTCGGCACGAATTGTGCCAAGGTCCGGGGACGTGTAAATCGCCAGCTCAATATCTTCGCCGATCAATCGAGGGATCAGCTTGCCCATCTCTTCTATAATGGAATTCAGGTTGACTGAACGCGGCTGCAACACTTGCATGCGGCTGAAGGCCAGCAGTTGGCGTGTCAGAGTCGTCGCCCGGTCCGCGGAGCGGTCAATCTGCTCGACTTTTCGGCGCCCAGGATCTTCCGACCGCATGGAGCCAAGCAATAGCTCGGCGTGTCCCTTGATGACCATCAGCAAATTATTGAAATCGTGTGCTACGCCGCCAGCCAGCCGCCCAACAGCTTCCATCTTTTGCGCCTGGCGCAACTGTTCTTCGAGCAATTGCCGTTCGCTGATGTCCTGCGCGATCACCAATCGAACGCGTTTGCCGCCATATTCGAGTTCGTGGGCCACCAGCTCCACTTTGAACACTCTTCCATTTTTGCCCTGATGCCGCCATTGGCCTTGGTGCAGCGCATGCAGCGCGGGATTTCGCCAAATCTCGTCGTTGCCATCGCGTTCATTGACTGGGCGCAGATCCATCACGGTCATGGCTTTGAATTCTTCTTCGCTGAATCCATACAGTTTCATTGCCGCTTCATTGACTAGCAGAAACTTGCCTGTCTCGATGTCCGAAACCCAATTCGGAAGCGGTGTGCGCGAGAAAAGCTGGCGAAACATGGATTCGCTCTTGCGCATCGCGTCTTCGCTGCGCCGGCGGTCAATGGCGAGAGCGATGTGTCCGCCGACTGAATCCAGAAATTCCAGATCCCGCCGGTCGTATGCGTTCTCATTCTGATAGTGCTGCACAACAAGCACACCAATGGTGGCAGTCGGTGTCTTCAGCGGCACGCCAAGCCAGGATGGCGATGCAGAGCCCACAAGCTCAACTTCACCTTCCGTTGCAAGCCGATCAAATTCTCTTTGAGGAATCAGCTTTGCCTCGCCCGTTCGAAAGACATAGGCCATGCAGGTTCGCGCAATTTTCTGCGGTGGAGGCGGCGAGTCAAACTGATCCACGTGAAACGCGAAGTGGAACAGGTCCGTCAAGGGTTCGTGCAGCGCTACAAAGCAGTTCTCGGCGTACACGACCTTCTTCAGCGCCCGGTGGATCTGGAAAAGCAACTGGTCAAGATTGGACGTCTGATTCAACGCGTGGACCACATCGGAGATTACTTGTCGTTCAGATTCAAGCCTACGCAGCTCAGTCTCGTTACGGAACGAGAGAAGCAGGCCTTCTATTCCTCCCGTTACCAGATGGTTTGAAATCTCGTAGTCAAACAAGAGCCACAAACCTTCTTTTGAGCGCAACCGGCAGCGCCCGATGACCTTTCCGTTGGGGCCGTCCTGCGCTTCATTCAACTTCTGCAATAACTCGCGCACTTCAAGGGGATGAACGGCGAAGTCGAGCGTATTGCCCAATAGTTCCGCAGCGGAATAACCTAAAACGCGGGAAAAGCTTGCGTTGACATAGGTAAGCGTGCGGTCAGGCTGGTAAACCGCCAGCAAATCGCTAGAGCTGTCGAGGAGTGCTTTCAGCGAGGCCGAGCTAGCCAAAAGCCCCTCGTCGGGGGATGTACCCAATGACATGAATTCGCAGTCCAGATTCCGTTCCGGAATGTCTTGCACAATCCGGACGTTCGCTGGCGCCTCCGCGAGATTTTTTTCGATCTGGTCGTGTCCGAACGGGAATGCGAACCGCTACAACGTAGAGTACAGTGTTATGCCGCACTTTTGCAGCTGTCCGTCCGTGCGGTTGCTGCGAATGAATGACTGTACGGAGGTACAGGCTCCTCCCTGTTTCCTCGGTTCATTTTCGCGTGTTACCCTGCCAGCGTTTGGCTTGCAAATTATCCCCCGGAGAATCCAGGTTTCTCCGAGAAGGAAATGCACGTATGCACGACGTCTGGAAAGATATGTTCGTTCTGGCTGTTCCCATCCTGGAGAAAATTCTGCGGCCGATCGTGGTCTACGCTTTTCTGATTGCCGGTTTGCGCTTGTCGGGGAAACGCGAATTGGTTCAGCTCAACCCGTTCGACCTTGTGGTTTTGCTAACCCTATCGAACACCGTGCAAAATGCCATCATCGGCGACGACAACACCGTGACCGGCGGCATCATTGGCGCGAGTTCCCTGCTGATCGTTAATTATCTCGTCGTCCGCTTCTTATACGATCACCGGAAGCTCGATCACCTGGTGGAAGGCAAGGCAGACATTCTGATCGAGGACGGTAAGGTAAACACGCGTCACTTGAAAAATGAACTCATCACAATGGCGCAGCTTGAAGCCGCAGCACGCAAGCAAGGCTTTGAATCC
>JAFDVY010000258.1 GCA_018268785.1 Acidobacteriota bacterium
CCCAAATAACCGAGGCCGCGATCCATGTCCGGCAAATCGCCTTCGCGCAAATCGTAGTTCATCGGAAAATCGAGCGAGACACCATAAATATCGTCTTCAAAATGGCGCGACGTTTCCCGCTTCTGCGCGTGCTTCGCAATCGTAAGTTGCCGGCCCGAAGCGCGCACCGGCGTCAGCGGCTTTTGCGCTGCTGCGGATTTCGGCGCGGTCTTGCCCGCCTCATGCGCATCTTGCACAAGTGCACGGCGCGAACATCCAGAAGCAGCCATCATAATTGCCGCCAAATAGAGCAGCAGAATGAGCACTCCATACTTCAACTCTTTCTTGTCCAGTTCCCTCTTCCAATCCAGCCGTGGACGCATGGCGCACTCCTTCTGAAACCACAGCTCAAAGGAAGCAAACAGGCCGCCCAATCTAAATCGATGAAAAAAAGGATGTTGAACGGCGGAGTGCTGTGGGCAAATCGCCACTGTGTGTCCTGGATTCGACTGCTAGCGGTTTGCACGCGGTTCGCTGGTGTGCTACACAGGGTACATGCCTGATTTCGCCGCTCCTGTGGAACGATTGATTGACGAACTGAAACACCTGCCTGGGATTGGCCAGAAGACCGCGCAACGCCTGGCGTTTCATATTTTGCGCGCGGCTCCGGAGGATGCGCTGGGGCTTGCCGATGCGATTCGCGATGCGAAGGAAAAAATTCGCGAGTGCTCGGTGTGCAGCAACATCACGGACACCGATCCTTGTCTTTATTGCACTGGCGCGAATCGCAACAAGCATTTGATCTGCGTGGTGGAAGAAGCGCACAACATCATGGCGATCGAAAAGACGCGGACGTTCAGCGGGATGTATCACGTGCTGGGCGGATCGCTTTCGCCGTTGCAGGGGCGCGGGCCGGAGCAACTGCGGATCAAATCGCTGATTGAGCGTTTGAAGAGCGGAACGATCGAAGAAATCATCATGGCGACAAATCCGACGGCGGAAGGCGAAGCGACAGCGGTGTATCTCTCGAAGTTGCTGAAGCCGCTGGGGGTTCGCGTGACGCGCATTGGAGTAGGAATTCCTGTAGGCGCGGATTTGGAATATGCCGATGAAATCACGATGCTAAAGGCGCTCGAAGGGCGCCGCGACCTCTAGGCAGTGCCTCTTTTTTGCCAAGCCTGAAATTTGGATTAGGGAGGGCACTTAGACTGGCGGATTCTCCGAAGCAGGCCCCCTCCCCGTGTTTTGCGTAAGTATGAGGAATAAAGGACTTAGAATGGGGCAGGGTGCGATTTGCAGCTAGCCGCCTTGTTTGGAGATTGGGCCAGCAACCCATTTGGGGTGGCACCCCCGGGCAATTCAGAAGATTATCAAAATAAGGGACTTATTCGTATGGCAATGTGCAAGGTTTTCAAAACAAATGGGTTAGCCGAGCGTTAGCTTGCGGGCCGAACGAAGGCAGAGCCCTTTGGCGTTGGATAGGTCTGGTTTTCAAAGAGCAACGGACAGACGAGCAAGTCGCTGCCAAACAACGAAATCATTATAACATAGTTGTCAAGTTGACTAGATTCGAATCGGCGCGCTGTGTTTTAAATCATTGGGAAGACGGAAAGCGTCCGCCCTCTTAATCCGTCTGCATTGAAAGTGACTAATCCTCGTCTTGCAGTGCATATCGGTTCCAACTGAAGAATGAGAGTAATTGATCCTGATCCCCGTCAAATTCTTCATGAAAGAAATGACTGTGCGGGCTGGGAATAGTAACCTCAGGTACCTCTACGATTCCTTCCGCTTTAAGAATCTCCTTGAATCGGTCGAGGTGTCCGTAAGCATATACGAGGTTATGGTGGTCGTAGACGAGAAGATCAGATTCTGCGACGGAGCTTATCCAGAAATGATGTCGTCCATCCGTCTCCAGGAATGTTCCAAATCGGTTTAGGAAAAGCCTAAGATCTTCTCTCGAAACAAAGTGCGGGCTCTCATAGCGGCCGTCACTAGCCGCACCTCTCGGTGAAACCAGAATGTACAAGAGGCTAAACGGCTCGCTCATCTGTACTGACATTTTGAGAAGCAGATCTACATGGCCATTCGTCGGCGCAATCACCAAACGATTTGCGCCCGAGGTCTTTTCCGCTGCCCATACACCGGGATATTTGTGAGGGATTTGCCGCCAATTCTCGTCTTGAAGTCCGAATTTACAAAGAATTTTCAACGAGGGATGGCCCTCAGGTGATCCGCCCAATGGGTGCTTCGGATTCATGACTCTTTCATACCATAATTTCGAACGCGCGTCCGGTTACGACGTTTACCGGGACTTGTGAGGCTTGAGCTCGGCCCTATACGCTGCTCATGCAGTTTTTGACGTCTCGGGTCGAGTGCGCCACAGGGGAAGAGGCCGCCCTAAAGGGACGCCGCTACATTTCAAGAAAAAGCGAAGAGGGCAGGCAGGCACTACAGGCCCTTGAGTGATTTCCCACGTCCCAAGAGAGGTTTCTCCACTCCATGAACCGACCGATTCCCTTAGAGGGAATCGGAAAACAAAGTCTTCGGTTCATTCCGGTCGAAATGACAGTGCGTAGGTTTGGTGCACGGAGGATTCCGTCTGTGGGTGGC
>JAFDVY010000259.1 GCA_018268785.1 Acidobacteriota bacterium
AAACGGAATCATCGGGCCAGACGTTTCGATGCGCGAGATGTGGAGAGTTTATCGAGAAGAAGGAATCGAAGAATTGCATTTTCGGGGTGGATTCAAGCGGTTGAGAGGGGCATATTTCAATGACGAATACGGCGTGACCGTCATGCTAGCGCGTGGCCTGCCCGACGACCCCACAATCTTCACGATGGCACACGAATTAAAACATCATCTCGTGGATTCAGAGATAGGCACCGTACTTTGCCGCACTGAAGAGGAACGTCGGCGTATCGAGGTTGGTGCGGAGGTTTTCGCTGCGGAATTTATCTACCCAGAAAAGGACTTTGTGTACGACCTGTTTCGGCTTCTGCGAGGTATGCCGCACCACGTTAGCCCGGAAATTCTCGTCAAGCTGAAACGGGAGACCGGTACAACCTTGAGCCACACCGCTTTGGCAAAGCGAGCCGTATTGCTGCGATTGGCGGACGAAAAGGCATTCGACGACGTTCGCTGGCGAGATTTGCGACTGCGCTCAGATCAAAAATAAGTGTGGCTTTGCAAGTGGCAGGAGAAAGAAGATGATCGAAAATCTAGGTCCGAATACCCCAAAACTGGAAATCTCCGAAGAGAAGAAGCTCCGTGGCATTTACGAGCGCGATCCAGGATCGAAGATTTGGTGGATTCGCTATGCCGATTCGACTGGCCGAATTCGCCGTGAAAAGGCAGGCACTAAAGGTGCTGCAATCAAGCTCTACCAAAAGAGAAAGATGGAGGTCCTCCAAGGCAAGAAGCTCCCCGAGAATCTACGCGCTCCGATGGTGAGCTTCGACGAACTAGCGAAAGACGCGCTCGCCTATTCAAAGGTGCACAAAAGGAGCTACGGTGATGACGAAATTCGAATGGAGAAACTGTTAGCTTCATATCGAGGACGCGCGGCTGATTCGATAACGCCACAAGACATCGAGCGCTTCCTCTCGAAGAATTCCGAGGAAAACAGCTGGGCTCCCGCGACGGCAAATCGATACAGAGCCCTTGTTTCCCTTGTGTATCGGCTGGGTATGCTGAACGGGAAAGTTAAGGAGAATCCGGCCAAATTCGTGAAACACCGTCTGGAGAACAATGCAAAGATCAGATGGTTATCTGGCCCGGAAGAGGTCCGGCTCCGCACTTATCTCGGGGAGACTTGCCCGGAGCACCTCCCCGAGCTGGGTCTTGCACTGAATACAGGCATGCGATTGGGAGAGATGTATTCGCTCGCGTGGGAGAATGTAAACAGCGCTCGCAAGGTGCTCACTATTCCGCGATCAAAAAATGGCGAAATGCGTCATATACCTTTGAACCGGGCTGCATTGGCCGAGCTCGCCCTACTTCGAAAGCGTAGCAAGGGCACTGGCAATGTAGTGCGGGACCCGAAGGGAAGGGCCTTGGCCAGCCCGCGTTTTTGGTTTGAACCGGCAATCTCGAAAGCCAAGATCAGGAATTTTACTTGGCATTGCCTAAGACATACCTTCGCCAGTCGACTTGTTATGGCGGGAATCGACCTCCGCACTGTTCAAGAACTGATGGGCCACAAGAGCATCCAAATGACTATACGTTATGCACACCTCGCGCCTAAGCACACTCTTGCTGCTGTTGAAGTCCTGGGTACAAACAGCCTCATCGATTCAACTGACACCATAACTAGCACCGAAGGTGTGGAGCAGGAAGGCCCGCAAGCCGGTCATGCCTTCTAAGGTCTTTCAGGTTAAGATGTTGTAGCAGCGAAGGGCCTGTAGCTCAGCGGTTAGAGCAGCGGACTCATAATCCGTTGGTCCCAGGTTCAAATCCTGGCGGGCCCACCAACATTTCTACATCCCCTGATTTTTCAATCAGTTGATGCGGCCACTTTCCGCGCCGTGGTCAAACTTGAGAACATTTGAGAACAAAACCCCTGCGACCCGTTCGACGGCGCGTCTTTGCGAGTCGGGAATCACGTGAGCGTACAAATTGAGAGTCGTCGCAAGATCTGAATGGCCAAGTTGCGCCTGCGCAGTCTTGATGGACTCTCCCACTTCCGTAAGCAGCGTCGCATGCGTGTGCCGGAAGGAGTGCCACGAAACGCGTGGCTCTTTGATCCGGTCGCAGGCGGGGGCCAATTCACGGTTGTAGAGATTCTTGGAACTGAGCGGAGTTCGCCGTGGAGTCTTGAACACCAAATCGTTTCCGCCAAGTTGCGGACAGCGGGAAAGATGTTGGCGCAGGACATCGCCGAGACTCGAACTGATGGGGAGCACGCGATGGCTGCTTTTCGTTTTCGGAGTTCCAAATTCTCCTTCCGAAAAAGTCTCGGCAACTTCGAGCGTTCCTCGTTCCAGATCGACGCGCTTCCAGCGAAGAGCGAGAATTTCGCCGATCCGCATTCCAGTCAAGACAGCGACCAGAACGACGGTGCGGCAAGGCTCGCTCAGCTCGGGCAGTAGTTTGCGCACTTGGGTGGGAGTATAGAAACGTGCCAGCGGTTTGGGCCCGGTG
>JAFDVY010000025.1 GCA_018268785.1 Acidobacteriota bacterium
TCAGCCCGGCACTCCCGGTTTTCAGTTTGCGTAGCGCCGCGGCTTCAGCCCGGCATTCCCGGTTTTCAGTTTGCGTAGCGCCGCGGCTTCAGCCCGGCACTCTGAGACCTCGCACCCGCATCCCTTAACTCACAATCATTTGAACTGAAGCAACGCTGATTCGAATCTCGTCAACTTGACAACTATGTTATAATCATTTCAGTGTTCGGCAACGGCTGGCTCGTCTGCCCCTTTGTTCTTTGAAAACCAGACCTATTCAACCCCAATGCTGTGCCTTCATTCGCCCACAAACCGACCCTTGGCTAACTCATTTGTTTTGACAATCTTCCACGCCCCTCCCCGAATAAGTCCCTTGTTTTGATAATCTTCTGAATTGCCCGGGGGTGCCACCCAAACGGGTTACAGGCATAATCTCGAATAAAGGCGGGTTACTGCAAACGCACCCTCCCCTCTCCCTAAGTCCTTTGTTCCCCGTACTTACGCAAGGACACCGGGAGGGGGTATGAACCGCTCTTCCCGAATTGGACCTACCCCGCATCTGCTACAATTCTTCTTTCCGTGAGCGCGGAACTCCAAGCCAAGAGATATTTCGTTTCCGGCCTGGTGCAGGGAGTAGGCTTTCGCTACTTCACGCAGGACGTTGCGGAACGTTTGCGTCTCGCAGGCTACGTTCGCAATCTTCGCGATGGCCGCGTGGAAGTCTACGCCATCGGCACGGAATCGCAATTTGCGCGTCTTCATGTTTCGCTTGTCCGCGGACCGCGCGGCGCAATGGTTCACGGCGTTGCAGAAGAAACCGCGGAAATGGACCAGCGGTTCGCGGGCGAATTTACCATCACACACGATAGCTAGGCAGGAGCCTCTCGGAATGGAAGACTTGAAGAAACTGATTCGCGAAGTTCCGGATTATCCCAAACCGGGAATTCTATTCTATGACCTGACGACCCTTCTCAAGGACAAGCAGGGCTTCCACACATTGATCGATCGCTTGTGCAACCACTATTCCGGTCACACGATCGATCTCATCGCGGGAATGGAAGCTCGCGGTTTTATTTTTGCTCCCGCGCTCGCCTATCGTCTCGGCGCGGGCTTCGTTCCCGTCCGCAAGCCGAAAAAACTTCCCGCGAAAACCGTGAGCATGTCCTACTCGCTGGAATACGGCACCGACTCTCTGGAAGTCCACGAAGACGCCATCAAGCCAGGCCAGCGCGTGCTCATCTGCGACGATTTGCTCGCGACCGGCGGAACCGCGCTTGCAACGGCAAAGCTAATCGAAAAACTCGGCGGCAAGGTCGAAGGCGCGGCATTCGCGGTGGAGCTCACATTCCTCAATGGACGCGCCAAGCTTCCCAACCTCGACGTCTTTTCGCTGATTAAATACGACAAGTAGTCGCGCTATTTCTTGCTACCGCGCGATGGTCCGCGCCGCTGGCGAACCGCTTCAAACAAAACAACTCCAGCCGCGACGGAAACATTCAATGATTTCACGGGACCGGTCGTCGGCAGCGACACGACGAAATCGCAGCGTTTGCGCGTCAGTTCGTGCAAGCCGCCGCCTTCGCCGCCCATCACGATTCCCGTCGGCGTCGTGTAATCCACGTCGGAATAACTTCGGTCCGCGTGCTCATCAAGCCCCACAAGCCAGTAACCCATTTCTTTCAGTTCTTCCATGGCACGCACCAGATTCGTGACTTTCGCCACGGGCAAATGCGCAAGCGCGCCCGCGGAAGCTCGCGCCACCGTATCCGTCAATCCCGCCGCGCGCCGCTCCGGAATTACCACGCCATGCGCGCCCGCGGCAAGCGAGGTGCGAATTACCGCGCCCAGATTGTGCGGATCCTCCACGCCATCCAACAGCACGATCAAGCCTTGTTGACCCGGACTCTTGTTCACGGCGGCTACAATGTCTTCGAGGGCCACAGCGGGCCGGGCCGCGCCAATGGCGAGTACCCCCTGATGATCCCGCGTACCGGCGCTGCGATCCACTTGTCCGCGGTCCTCAAATCGCACCGGCACGCCGTTGCGCCGCGCCAATTGCACGATTTCCTCAACGCGCGTGTCCTGGCGCCCCTTTGCGATCAGCACATGCTCCAGCGGCCGCCCCGCTTCGAGCGCCTCTCGCACCGCATGAATGCCCGTGATTTTGTCCATAGGCCCTTAAGTGTATCGTCGCGATAACTGCCAGACAAAATCGCGCGCAGACATTTCAAATGTTACAGGACATTCAATTGAAAACGGAGCAGAACTCGAGAATTCGCTCACGCGCAATTTTCACTGGTGCTGCGAAACCGGCGGCCGCGGCATCGTCCAGCAGCAGGATCACGCGATCCAGCTCGCCTTCGCCGGAGCGCCCTGCAAGCGCGAGCCTGATTGGATGAAACAGTTCGCGCCCGCGAATATCCAAGCCTTCTTTGAGTTGCGCAACGATCTCGCTGAACCTTTCGCTCGTTAACGGCGTCCCATCCAGAAGTTGCAAGGCAAGTTGCCGCAACACGTCGCGCGCCGCGTAGCGCGACATCACGATGTGCGCATCAACGCCCTGCAAAATCGTTTGAGAGTCGTAGTGAAAGACGAGCTCAAGAAGATTGAAGAGGGCACTCCTGTCAGCCGCGTGCGGCCCAAGCAGGGCTGCGGCTCTGGCGCACCACGCCATTTGTTTCTCGTCCGGCTCGCCGCCAAGCCAATTGTTTTCTTTCAGGATCGTTGCGACGTCAGCGGCGGTAAAAGGATTGACGAGCGCTTGCCCACGGATGGATTTCTCGTCGTTGGGTGGGAATGGGTCAGACACGATCGGAAGAAGAAACTAGCGCTTCATCAAAGTGGCGACAATATGAGAAGCAATCGCTTCGCCCCGGCCTACAGCGTCCACGCCTTCGTTCGTTTTTGCCTTGAGATGAATCTTTTCCGGTGGAACGCCCAGCGATTTGGCCAGCACGTCTTTCATCCGGGGAAAGTGCGGACCCAATTTCGGCCGTTCCAGAATCACGATTGCATCCACATGTTCAATCGCAAATCCCTTTTCGTCGAGCAGCCTGCGCGTATGCTCGAGAAAAATCAGGCTGTTCGCACCTTTCCACTTCGGATCGGTATCTGGAAAGTGCTGCCCAATATCTCCCAGCCCCGCCGCGCCGAGCAGTGCGTCCACCATCGCATGCGCTACAACGTCGCCATCCGAATGTCCCATCGGGCCTTTGTCGAAAGGCAGCTCAATACCGCCAACAATCAATTTCCGGCCCGCTTCCAAACGGTGCAAATCATAGCCAATCCCCACGCGCACGCTCATGCCCGATGCGCCTTTTCGCGTTCAAGATAAAAGTTTGCCAGCTCCATGTCAGACGGCTTCGTAATCTTGATGTTCCGTTCTGAGCCAAGCACTACGTGCACTTCCTGTCCAAGCCGCTCGACAAGGCCTGCTTCGTCAGAAGCATTGACTCCGTCAGCCTCAGCCTTGGCGAACGCGTCTTTCAGAATCTGCGTGCGGAATGCTTGTGGCGTCTGGGCCATCACGACGCGTTCGCGCGGGATCGTCATTGTAATGAGCGCAACGTCTTCCGGGAGGCTGGTCCGCTTCACTTCCTTGACTGTATCCATCGCGGGGATTCCCAGAATCGCAGCGCCACAGCTTCGCGCCTCTTCAATCACTCGCGCAATCTGTTCGCGCGTCACAAACGGCCTCACCGCATCGTGAACCAGCACAATCTCCGTGCCGTTCTCAACCTGCTTCAGCGCAGCCGCCACGGATTCCTGACGAGTATCTCCGCCCTTCACAACGCGCAAGGTCTGGCGGAACTTTTCCTGACGCAGCCGGTCTTCGAGTCTGGCAACCTCGTCGCCGCGGGTCGCGACAATAATGTCCGTCACCAGTTCGCACGACGCCAGTTTCCGCAAACTGTGAACCAGAATCGGCGCTCCATCCAGTTCGAGGAATTGTTTCGGCGTTTCCGCGCCCATGCGCGTGCCAAGCCCCGCTGCTGGCAAGATTGCTGTAATTTTGCTCATGAAAGTGTCGCGCAGACCGCACTACCGGCAGCCTGCAAGCATCAAAGTGTACCTTAAACGGATTGCTTGGGGAAAACGGGCGGAGCGGAGTCTGGCGCCAATGCCGCGTTTAACTCGTCTCGTGATCCTCTCGCTTCGTGGCGCGGTCAGCGGCAGGAGATTCCGCAGTCCGGCCACCGTTTTCTCCGCGCCCAGCGGCGGCTTGTTTCGACATTGGCGAAGAGTCGGTGCGATCTTCCATGCGCCCAAAAATCATCTTTCCGGCAGGCGTTTGGTGGACTGAAGTCACCGTAACGTCCACATTCTTGTTCAAGAACCGCCGCGCGCCATCCACAACCACCATCGTCCCGTCTTCCAGATAAGCTACGCCTTGGTTGGCTTCTTTACCTTCACGCAAAATGAAAACCCGCATCGGCTCGCCCGGCAAGACCGCCGGTCGCAACGCGTTAGCGAGCTGATTTACATTCAGGACTGCAATGCCCTGCACGCTGGCCACTTTATTCAAATTGAAATCGTTGGTGATGATCTTTGCTCCGGACCTTTTTGCAAGCTCCACGAGTTTGCGGTCCACCTCTCCCTCGGACGCTTCATCATCTTCCAGCACCAAAACCTTGAGTTGCGGCATTTTCTGGATTCGCTGCAGGACCTCCAGTCCGCGCCGACCGCGCTGGCGGCGCAAAGCGTCGGGCGAATCGGCAATCTGCTGCAATTCATGAAGCACGAATCGGGGGACGTGGAGCGGTCCATCGAGAAACTGCGCCTCGCAAATGTCGGCAATTCGCCCGTCGATCAATACGCTGGTATCCAGCAGTTTGGGGTCCGAGTCATTTTGCATCCCGTTCCTGGCTTCGCTTTGAGCGACAACGGTTTCGTTCCACGGCAGTTCACGCCCCTTGAAAGCACCGAGGAACAATCCCAAATACCCGAATCCAACAAGGGAGGTGTATTCCAAGAATGTTTTCGTGGGCTCAGGTTCGGCCGTTCGCGAAACAACCAGCGTCACCAACGCCGCCGCGAAAATTCCCAAGATTGATCCGGCTGCCGCACCAATCACATCCCAAATTCCTGCACGACGCGAGCGTATTTCCGCAGCCATCAGCAATAGCGCAGCGCCGAACCCCGCGCTCGCAGCCAGTCCTTTGCTCAATCCAAACGGCTGCCACACGACTGCAAGCGCAACGATGGAGATAATCAGGCAGGCGCGACCAATCCAAGTCCAGGCCACACCGCCAGTATCCGCTTTTGATTTAGAGTTCGATTGTTTCGGCGCCGATGTTTCCGCCGAAGATGCCGCAGAAAAATGCGCCACTTCACGTTTCGTCCGGCCCATACGACCTCACAGCATCACGTTCACTGCAAAATCGAACAGCCGCCTGCCGAAGGGACTGGCGCTGCTTCTCCGACAGGCAATCCAAAAACAACTCCACTTGTATATACCCAGTGGTTTTACCACGTCAAGGAATGGATGGGCGCTATAGGGTGGCTGGGAGTTGCAGTATGCAAGCGCAAATCGATTTAGCTGACGTAGAACCGCGGCACGCGCGCGCTTACTGCACACAACAAATCGGAAGTCACAGTGCCGATTCTGCGGGCGACGCGGTTTGCAAGAAGGACTTCGTCGCCGTCGGTGCCGTAAAAGGTCACGGCGTCGCCGATTGCCACGTCCGGAACTTCGGTCACGTCCACCATGGTCACATCCATCGAGACAATGCCAACGATTGGGGCAAGTTTACTGCGCACAAGCACACTTCCCTTGTCGCCGAGCGAACGATGCACGCCATCGCCATATCCCGCGGCGAGTACTGCAATTTTGGATGGCCTGGCGGTCACAAATTGCGAGTCATACCCTACTCCCCGACCCGCAGGAACATTGCGCAAACTGATAATCCGTGTCCGCAAACTCATGACCGGCTTCAGCGGAAGCTTCCTTTCTGACTCTTCGCGCAGTTCGATAGGGTCGTAGCCAGGGTGGTATCCATATAAAATTGCACCCGGACGCACCATGTCGCCCCAAGTTTCAGGACGCGAAGCAATCGCTGCGCTGTTCGCAAGATGCACGATCCCGGGATCCACTCCCAGTTTTTTCAGCCGTTCCAGCGCCGCGTAGAATCTACCTTCCTGCTCAAGCGTCTGCCGCCCCACTGCGGAATCCAGGAAAACTCCCGAAGACGCAAAATGCGTAAACACGCCACCCAGTTTTAGCTGTTTATGTTTTGCAAGTTCATTCGCAAAACACTCCACCGATTCCGGAGCAATGCCCAGCCGGTTCATTCCCGAGTCAATCTTCAGGTGAAACGAAATCGTCTTGCGTTTTGCGTATTTCGCGGCCGCGCGGCTCAAATCCGCAAGCTGTTCGCAACGGTGAATCACCGGCGTCAAATTGTGCTTCAGGAGGTGCTTCTCCTCGCCAGCGACAAAACCCGTCAGAATCAGCACCGGCTTTTTCACACCGGCTTTGCGCACGGCAATTCCCTCTTCCGTGCAGGTCACGCCAAACCAGTCGGCGCCAAACTTTTCCAATGCTTTCGCGACCTGCGGTCCGCCGTGCCCGTAGCCGTTGCCCTTCACAATGCACAAGACTTTTCGCGGTACCGCGCGCTTTTCGTCCTTCGGATTCACATACGAACGAATGGCTTCGAGATTGTGTTTCAGTGCGCCAAGCGAGACCTCGGCCCACATCGGCCTGCGCTCAAAATCGATCTTGGATTTCTTTGTCATTGGCCTTTCCGTGAGAGTTCAATTTTACGCCATCCGCACACGGCGAACGGTCGCGCCAAAACTGTGGCGCGTGAAAGACAACATGCTTGGATTGCACGCAAGATGCCGCGGAGAGGGGCAACGCGGCCCTTAGTACATTTCAGCTAACAGCTTCGTTTTCAGCCGGTTACATCTAAATTGGCCCACGAGGTGGAAACAAGGCACATTCCAAATCGCTGCCGTTCAGACGCGCTGTGGCTTTCCTTACCTATCGTCCGGAGCAAATTGCGAGAACGCATCCGGAGCCGCTTCTTCGAAGCGGGTCAACCTGCTGCGGAAGACAAACTTCACTTTGTCCGTCGGTCCGTTGCGCTGTTTCGCAATCACAATCTCCGCCTGATCGCGCTCTTCCGGCGAAAGGTCCATCTTCCCCCAGTTCGGCCGGTAGATGAACATCACCACGTCCGCATCCTGTTCGATCGCGCCGGATTCACGCAAGTCCGAGAGCTGTGGCCCGCGTTCTTCGCGTTCCGGCGCGCGCGTCAACTGGCTCAGGACGAGCACAGGAATTTGCAATTCCTTCGCCAGTCCTTTCAATCCACGCGAAATGCTCGCCACTTCTTCCTGCCGGCTGTTGAACCGTCCGCGCGCCGTGATCAACTGCAGGTAGTCCACCACCAGCAGGGACAAGCCCTTGTCGCGCTTCAAGCGCCGCGCTTTCGCGCCAATCTCCATCACGCTAGTCGAGCCCGCGTCGTCAATCCACAGCGGCGCCGAGGAAATCGTTCCCAGCGCTTCCGTCATGCGGCGCCAATCTTCGCGATTTAGATGCCCAGAGCGAAACTTGTGCGCATCCACCTGGGCCACGGATGCCACAAGCCGCTGCAGCAGCGATTCTTTCGACATTTCCAAGCTGAACACGGCGACGGGCATGCCGGAACGCATAGCGATATTTTCCGCCAGATTTAGAGCCAGCGCTGTTTTTCCCTGGGAAGGCCGCGCGGCAAGAATCAGCAATTCCGAATTCTGCAAACCGCTCAGCAACTTGTCGAGTTCGGTGTATCCGGTCGGAATACCGGTAATGCTTTTGCCTTCGCGGAAAATCTTTTCGAGCCGCTCGAAATTGTCGCGGACAATGTCTTTGACCGGAATCAACCCCGCTTTCACGCGGTCTTCCGCCAGCGCAAAGATCGAGGATTCAGCGCTGTCCAGAATCATGTCCGCGCCGTCTTCGCCTTCGAGAGCCTTCTGCTGAATGTTGTGCGTGGCGTGAATCAAATTCCGAAGGAGCGCTTTTTCCTTTACGATGCGCGCGTAGTGCTCCACGTTCGAAATGCGCGGCATCCCATCGGCCAGCGCCGAAAGATACGGAGCGCCGCCCGCCGCTTCCAGCTCGCCGCGCCGGTGGAGTTCTTCGGTAAGAGTCACCAGGTCGATGGCCTGTTGGCTCTCGCCCAGCGCAATCATTTGCGTGTACACGCGGCGGTGCTGGTCCAGAAAGAAGTCTTCCGGACGCACGTTTTCAATCGCCGTGTTCAAGACATGGTTATCGAGCAGAATGGCGCCCAGAATGGAGCGTTCCGCATCCAGATTGCTCGGCAGAGGCCGTTCTAATGTGGTATCGGTAGCCATGGTCAGCAGTTTCTCATTCGCCTTTTCTTCGCTTTATAGCATGGCGCATCGTCCAGCGCAATCCCCTCGCGCCAGTTTTATACGCGCCAACTTTTCGCGTGGAAATAATTTCCAGCAGTGTGCACGTGCGCCGCACTGCGGTCAATGACACTTCTGTGGACGCCTTCGGAAATCGTTGCAAAACTTTTTTCTTGGCGCAGCTATGGCAAGATAGAGCGCTCCATCCCGGGAGGAGTGACCTTTCATGAAACGCACTGTAGTGCACGCTCTTTTCTTCTGCTCGATTGCGTTTGTCTTTTCACAACAGCTCCACGCTCAAGCAGTTGTCGCAGCACCACGGACTGCTTCGACGGAGTCTTCGCACGCTGCGGCAATCGAGCATGCGCGCAACACAGCGAAGGAGTGGCTCGCTCGCGGAATTCCCGGTTTCAACGTCGCCGTGGCCATTGACGGAAAGATCGTCTACTCCGAGGGTTTTGGCCTTGCGGATCTCGAAGAAAGAACCCCCGCGACGCAAATTACAAAATTCCGCATCGGCAGCATCTCAAAACCGCTCACTTCCGCGGCGCTGATGAAGCTCGTTGAAGCAGGAAGGATCGACCTTGACGCTCCGATCCAAAAATACGTGCCCACATTTCCCGACAAAGGAGCACTCATCACGCCGAGAATGCTAGCCGGTCATCTGGGAGGGATTCGGCACTATAAGGAGAACGAACCGGACAGCCAAAAGCACTATGACTCGGTGGTGGCGGGCCTGGAACGTTTTCAGAATGATCCCCTGGTCGTTCCACCGGGAACCAAATTCAGCTATTCGAGCTATGGCTACAATCTGCTAAGCGCGGCCATAGAAGCCGCGGCAGGCGAGCCCTTTCTCGCGTACGAGCAAGAAGAAGTCTTCACACCGTTGGGACTTCTGAACACGGTTGCCGATCAACCGGCCGATATCATCCCGCAAAGAGCGCGCTTTTACTCCGGCGCAAAAGGCGAACCGGCGCACAATTCGATGTACGTGGACAACAGCTACAAATGGGCGGGCGGCGGATTCCTCTCGACGTCGGAGGATCTTGTGCGCTTCGGCTCCGCACTGTTTCAGCCCGGCTACCTGAAAGCGGAGTCGCTCGCGCTGCTCTTCACCCCGCAAAAAACGAAGGATGGAAAAGAGACGCCATACGGAATGGGCTGGTTCATCGGCATATCACAATCCGGCAAGCGCATCTTCGAACACAGCGGCGGGTCCGTCGGCGGCACTTCCGAACTCATTCTTTACCCTGACAGACATTTGGCCGTTGCGTTTGTTTGCAATTACGACGGCGAAAGCTGGAAACGAGAGGAAGTCCAGTCCCTCGGGGAAGCGTTCGAAAAATAAGACGGGGCGCCCATTTCTGAACGCCCCGGCTCGCTGAAACCTTGTTTTGAGATGCTTTGGTCTTACGCTTCTTTTTCCACTGTGACCTTGATGTGCGCGACAACGTCGCGAAACACCTTGATCGTGACGTCGTGCTCGGCAATGGTCTTGATCGGCTCGGCAAGCTGCACCTGCCGCTTGTCGACCTTGAAGCCTTGCGCCGCGAGCGCTTCCGAAATGTCGCCGGATGTAACCGACCCGAACATCTGATCGTTCTCGCCGGTCTTCCGCTTGAAGCTCAGCGAAACGCCCGAAAGCAACTCCGCCTGCTTTTTCGCGGCTTCGAGTTCCGTCGCGGTCTTTTTCGCCAGCGCCGTGCGAATGCGCTCGAGCGCCTTCATGTTTCCGGGCGTGGCTTCAATGGCCAAATCGCGCGGCAGCAAATAATTCCGCGCGTAGCCCGGCTTCACGGTCACGACATCTCCGCGGTGCCCCAATTTTTCAATGTCTTCCTGAAGAATAATCTGCATCGCCATATCCCTTCGTCCTCAATTCCCTTAGCTCTTGTGAGCTTCCACTGCCCGGGGCGCAGTGGCCCCCGCTGCGCTGCCCGCAAACGGCAGCAAAGCGATGTTGCGCGCCCGCTTGAGCGCCACACCCAGCCAGCGCTGGTGCCGCGCGCAAACGCCGGTCATGCGGCGCGGCAGAATCTTCCCGCGCTCCTGCACGAACTGCGACAAAATGTCGGCGCGCTTGTAGTCGATCAAATCCATTTTTTCCACGCAGAACTTGCAAACCTTTTTCTTGCGGAAATACTGGCGCTTGCCGCGGCGTGGTCCGCCGGGACCGCCGCCTGGACCGCCTTCGCGACGCGGACCACCCTCGCGCCCGCCTCCGCCTTCTCTGCGCGGGCCGCCATGTCCACCTTGACCGCCGTGCCCACCCTGTCCACCGCCGTGGCTCGGTGCTGCGCCTTCGGCGCGTGCCGGTGCCGCAGCTTCGGGCGCCGCTGCCTGCTCTTGCTTCTGTTCCTCTGCCATTTCGTTCATCCTTTCAACAATTTCCGAATCTCAATTTCACTTCGCGCGAAAACGGGTCTAAAGACCCGCCACTACAACGTCAGCTCGCAGCGTGCTGTTCCGCCACAGGTGCGGGAGCCGGTGCCGCGGGTGTTGCCGCTGGACGGCGTGGACGCCGCGCGGCGCGCTTCTCGCGCTTTTCGCCCAGTTTCTTCTGGCGCTTGATGTCTTCGTCGAGACGAATGGTCAAATACTTGATGACGGCGTCTTGCACGTGCAGACGGCGCTCCAGCTCGGCGATCAGTTCGCCGTGTGTCGTGCGAATCTGGTGGTAGTAGTACATTCCCTCGCGGTGCTTTGCCACGCGGTACGCCAGCTTGCGCGTTCCCCAGTGCTCGCTCTTCTCGATCTTCGCGCCCTTTTCCGCGCAGGCGTGCTCGATCGAGGTGATCACCTTCTTGATCTCGTCTTCCGGCGTCGCGGGACGCGCGATAAAAATCAGGTCGTACAGACGCTCTTCCATGGTTGCCTCGTTTCTTCCTATCCGGCTCCGCTCGCGCGGCTGCCGCGAATCTCTTACTTGTCTTCGTTTTCTCCGCCGGCCGTTTCGGCACGCCGGTTAAACTTGTTCATCGCCGCGTCGATTCCGCTCGTCAACCACATTTCAACGGCATCGCCCGCTAACGCAACTTCTTCCGCCGCAACTTCCAGCTCCGCTTTTTTCATCGGCCGCAGCACATATTCTTTTCTGCTGCTCAGCGGATGCTCCGGCCCGCAACCCAGGCGCAGCCTTGCAAATTTCTGCGTCCCGATCGAACCAATCACCGATTTCGCCCCGTTGTGGCTGCCTGCGCTGCCGTCCGGCGCGAGCCGAATGATGCTCCACGGCAATTGCACTTCATCCCACAATACGAGCAAATCGTCGGGCGTCAGTTCGTACTTCCCAAGCAGCTCTCGTACCGACACGCCGCTCAGGTTCATATACGTCTGCGGCTTCGCCAGCAGCACTTCCTGCCCCGCCAGCTTGCCTCGCCCGACCAGCGCCTTGCCTTCCGGGCGCTCGACTCGAATCCCGCCGCGGTTTGCCAGCTCATCCACCGCAAGGAACCCCAGGTTATGCGGCGTCCACTGATACTCCGGGTCTGGATTGCCAAGCCCAACAATAAGCCGCATAACTCTCGTTTCGTTGCGAGAAGACTACTTCTTCTTCTCGGGCTTCTCGGCTTCGGCCCCTTCTTCGCCTTCCACTTCCTTCTTGCCCTTCTTGATGACTTCCGGTTCGGCCGGCGCTGCACCTTCCGCCGCCACCGCATCCGCGGGCTTCTCTTCCTCGACACGCAGCGCAACGACGTGCGCAATCACGCGCTCGGCTTCCGTGACGAGCTTCATCTTCGCGGTGTCCAGTTGAATGTCGCCGGCACGAAGCGCCTGGCCAATCATCAGGTTCGTCACATCCAGACGGAATTCCGTGGGAATTTCGCCCGGCAAGCACTCGATTTCAACTTCGCGAGTGACCGTTTCAAACACGCCGCCCTGCACCTTCACGCCCTGCGCTTCGCCAAACGTGTGTACCGGAACTTTGACGCGCATGCGGACGTCCATCGCCACGCGAAGCAAATCCACATGCAGCAGATTTCCGGTGACCGGGTCCACTTGCCAATCCTTCACGATGGCAGGCTGCTCTTTTCCGCCGAGCGCCACCTGGAACAACGTGTTGTGGCCCGACGCCGACCGCAAAATCTGTCCCACTTGCTTGGCGCTTACCGCGAGCGACAATGAATCGCCCTTTGCGCCATACAGCACCGCGGGAACCTTTCCGGTTACGCGCAACCGCCGCGCTTCGTTCTTGCCACGCGAGTCTCGCGGGGCCGCTTCCACTACGATCTTCTCTGCCATTGCCTTGTTCCCTTCTTACAAGTTCTCAGTCTTCAGTTCTCAGTTTTAAGTTCAAACCTGCCCGACTTCCGGCTCGCTACGTCCCTACTCGCTGCAGGAACATCGGCGAGACTCAGATGAAAAGCTCGCTGATCGAAGTCTCTTCATGAATCGAGCGAATTCCCCGCGACAACAAATCCGCGATACTCAAAATCTTCATCTTGCCCATCTCTGCTGCAGCCTTGGAGAGGGGCACGGAATCCGTCGCCACCACTTCCTTAATTTTGGACTTCGCAATCCGCTCCACCGCCGGGCCGGAAAGCACCGGATGCGTGCACGCGGCGTACACATCCAGCGCTCCTTCCTTCAGCAGCGCTTCCGCGGTCTTCACCAGCGTTCCCGCCGTATCGATGATGTCGTCCACAATCAGCGCTGTACGTCCCCGCACATCGCCGATCAGGTGCATCACTTCGCTTACATCGACATCCACGCGCCGCTTGTCCACGATTGCCAGCGGCGCATCCATCTTCTTCGCGAAAAACCGTGCGCGTTCCACGCCGCCCGCATCCGGAGAAACCACCGTCACGTTCGGCAAATTCTTGTGCTTGAAGTACTCGACCAGCACGGGGGACGCATACAAATGATCCACCGGCACGTCGAAGTAGCCTTGAATCTGCGGCGCGTGCAAATCCAGTGTCAGCGCCCTGCTCGCTCCCGCCGTTTCCAGCAAGTCCGCCACCAGCTTCGCCGATATCGGAACGCGCGGCTTATCTTTGCGGTCCTGCCTCGCGTAGCAGTAGTACGGCAACACCGCGGTAATTCGCCAGGCCGATGCACGCTTAAACGCGTCAATCATCAGCAGCAATTCGAGCAGGTGGTTATCCACCGGGGCGTGGCACGGCTGCACCACAAAGACGTCCGCGCCGCGCACATTCTCCGAAACCTGAAAGTAAATCTCGCCGTCGCTGAATCGCCCCAGCACGGACTTGCCGAGCGGCACGTCCAGATGCCTGCAGATCGATTCCGCCAGCGCCGGATTCGCGGTCCCCGAAAAAATCTTGAATCGCTCGTCGTTCACGTCTGTGCTCTCGTCGCGATTTGCGAAATCTCTTTCCGTTCAGCGCGCCATCCCGTGTCAGGGACAACCCGCTTGTAACCCAGGCCCACGAACAAACCCGCTCACAGGCCACATGAACCGGCCTTTACCGAAGACTGAATACTGATGACTTGTTGTCCTGAGTCGCTGCGGATTATGCCCTGTGCGCGCCTTTAACGGAACGCCCATGCATCAGACGAACATACTTCGAGCGCGAGAGTGTCTCGCAAACGAACGTCTCGTCCTGAGGAAACCCCACAGCGGCTCGGCGCGCCTTTGCTGGGCTCGGGAAAACTCCAATCACCGCCGAACCGCTACCCGCCAGCAAGGCTTCTGTTGCCCCTCTGCGAACCAAATCCCGCTTGATTTCAGCAAGCCGCGGACAATGCTGGAAAACGGCGCCCTCGAAGTCGTTCCAAAGGCCGGTTCCCTGCACGTTCCAGGTTGAGGCACAGAACTTCCAAAGTTTAGAGTTATCCGGCGTTTTTGTCAATTCCTGAGCGTTCAGCCAGCGATAGGCGTCCGGAGTCGGAACATGAATATTCGCCGGCGAAACCACCAAAACGCTCCTCGTTTCCATGTCCGGAAGGGGATAAATCTCGTCTCCGCGCCCAATGCCGAGCGCTCGCCCGCCTTGCAAGAAGAACGGCACATCCGCTCCAAGCGCCGACCCGATTTCCATCAAACGTTCCGCCGCGACCCTTTTCCGCGCCAGCCGCAAATATCCGATCATCGCCGCGGCCGCGTCGCTCGACCCGCCGCCCAACCCGCGTCCAGCCGGAATTTTCTTCTTCAACTCGATCTCGACGCCGCTCTCATCCTTCAATTCCGCGCGCACCGCAGCAACGGCCCGGTACACAAGATTTTTCTCCACCGGTTCTCCGGACAGCGCCTCGTTCCCCTCCACGCGCAACGATATTCCCGCGCTCTTCGAACGCCGCAACTTCAGCTCATCGTGCAAGGAAACCGTTTGAAAAATCGTCCGCAGTTCGTGGTACCCGTCCGGACGCTTGCCCAAAATTTCCAGCCGCAGATTTATTTTTGCGAACGCGCGAATCGTTACTTCGGGCATCGCGCTTACTTCGGCTGCGCGGCATTGGGAGCCGCTTTCTGCGCTACACGGTGTTTCGACTGGTTCACTTTCTTCTCAACTTCCGCAATTTTTTCCGGTTCGATGTCCGCTGGCAATACGCGGCGCCATTCTTCCAGCGATTTTTCCCACTGCGCCGCCGCCAACTCCGGCCTTCCCGTTTTCGCGTACACGTCGCCCAGGTGCGAATGGATCGTTGGATCGTGGCTCTCGCGTTCAACCGCCCTGCGCAACGGTTCCTCGGCCTCCATGTACTTTCCCTGCTTGTAATAAATCCAGCCGAGACTGTCGAGATAAGCGCCGTTGTACTGATCCTCCTCCAGAGCCTTCTTTACCATCGCCTCCGCCTCATCCAGCCGGATGCCCAGGTCGCCCAGCATGTATCCGTAGTAATTCAAGGCCGCGGCATTCTGCGGATCCACGGCCAGCACCTTCTTGAATTCCGCTTCCGCGCGATCATAAAATTTTTGCCGTTCATAAATCGCACCAAGCAAAAACCAGGTCATGACATTGTCGCGAGGCGCTCCCGGCAATGCCTCCGCCGTCCGCGCCGCCTGTTCCGCTTCCTTATATTTCCGCCCCCGCTCATAGACCTGCGAAATATTCAGATAAACGTCGCGGTCCCCGTCTTTGCCCTTTAACAGCGGCTTCAGCAGCGCCAGCGCGTCGTCCGTCTTCCCCGCTTCGCCCAGCAGAAGCGCATAACTGTTCTTGATCGGACCGTCTTCTGGATATTTCGCCAGCGCATCCTTGCCCGCCTGCAGCGCTCGCGGCAAATCCTTTGCAGTGCGGTATGTTTCCATCAGCAGCAATCGCGCGCGATGATCTTCGTCTTCGCCCAGTCTCCCCAACTCGGCATAGGTATTGACCGCCGCCGAATAATTTTCCGTGTCGCTATAGAGTTTCCCGAGCTGTTGATAAAGCACGGCAAGATTGCGCCGCCGCGTCGGCAGCACTTCGGACTGTCCCTTGACCCCCGTCACGGCTTCGCTCAACACGCGGATCGCGTCTTCATTTCTACCCTGCGATTGATAAAGCATGGCCTCGCTGTACATCACGTCGAGGCTTCCCGGCAAATATTGCCGCGCCTTGGTCAAAGTATCCTCGGCTTTGTCGAACTGATGCAGCTCGCGATAAATCTGGGCGAGGCGCAAATAGACGTCCGCGTCATCGGGCATCAGGTCTTCCAGCTTTTGATAAACCTTCAATGCCTCTGAATATTTTTCTTCCGCAAGCAGCGTCTGTCCCAGTCCTCGCTGATGGCTCATTTCGCTCGGATCAATCTCCGTGGCTTTGCGGTAAGCCGCCTCAGCCTTCGCCAAATCCTTCGTCTGTGTGTACGCATCTCCCAGCAAATCCAGCAGCGTTGGCGAACTCGATTTCGCCGTTACTCCTTCCAGAAGCGCCACGGCTTCGCCCGATTTCCCCTGATCCAGCAAGAGCTGTGTCAACTGCTCGACACCCGCTTCATTTTCCGGTTCGTATTTCAAAATCCCGCGCAGGACACCTTCCGCCAGTTCGTGTTTGTTCTGCAAGCGATAAAGCCGGGCCAGCCACAGCGCCGATTCCGTATCCGCCGGATCCAGCCGCACCACTTCCTTGAATTGGTCCGCAGCCCGCGTTACAGCTTCGCTCTGTCCGTTGCCGTTTGCGCCGCCCAGACTTCGCAAGTAAATATGCCCGAGCAGCCTTCGCGTCTGCACGTCGTTCGGATCGCGCTGCAAAATCCCCTTGGCTTCCGTCTCGGCTTCGCGAATCCGCTGCGCCTTCCAATACATTTCGGCCAGTCGCTCGCCAATCACCGACGATTTTGGATCCAGCGCATAAGCTCTTTTGTAGTATTCGATTGCCTGTGTCGCGTACTCGCTGCGGCTCGTCTGCTCAAACTGCTGCTCCGCGATATGCCCCATCGTGTAATTGAAATAGGCGTCCGCGCGCGAGCTTGTCGTCGCCCTGGTCTCGCCGCCATTCTGAGTCTGGGCATCCGTGGAATTCTGCGTTTGCCCAGCAGTGGCAAACGCCTGTGCCCCCGCGACCGACACCAAGATGGCAGAAGCGCAAAGTGCCACTCCCAACGCCAAAACCGCTCTGTTCTGTTTGAGTGCCATATTGTCCTTGAACCAAAATTATCCCATGCGCTCCAAACCGCGGTCAAAACACAAAAATTCAATGATTCCCAGGGCAATCGGCGGCAAGGAATTGAGATGCCCCGCCGCAAAGAAGCGTTGGAAAGAAGACTTGACATTATTCCGTATTTCTGCAATCATCGAAATATGAAGAAGGTTGATCCGCTCGTCGTCACGCGTACCGCCGACCGCTTCTCCGCGCTCGGCTCCGAGCCTCGTCTACGGATCATGCGCACTCTCCTCACTTCCCACCCAACCGGCATGACCGTGGGCGAAGTCCAGGAGGATCTCGACATTCCGGCCTCCACACTCTCGCACCATCTCGAAAAACTGAAACAGGTCGGCCTCGTCAACGTCCGCCGCGACGGCACTTTTCTCTGGTACTCGGCAAACACCGACGCGCTCCGTGAAGTCCTCGGGTTCCTCTATGAAGAGTGTTGCACTCGCAGCCGCGCCGTCGCTCCCGAAGAAATTGTCCAAATCTCAAAGTAAGGAACCACCATGAGCGCTGAAAACTTGCAGGAAGTTGTAAAACAAAAATATGCCGCAGCCGCCAAACAAGTCGTAGCAGGCGGCACGGCAACCTGTGGCGGCGGAGCTGAACTGAGTTGCTGCGACCCCATCACCAAGAATCTTTACGACGATTCCCAAACTTCCGCTCTGCCCAAAGAGGCCGTCGCGGCTTCTCTCGGCTGCGGCAATCCCACCGCACTTGCTCAACTCCAACCCGGCGAAACTGTCCTCGACCTCGGCTCCGGCGGCGGCATTGACGTCCTTCTCTCCGCAAAACGCGTCGGCCCAACCGGCAAAGCCTACGGCCTGGACATGACCGACGAAATGCTATCTCTCGCGCGCGAAAATCAGAAAAAGGCGGGCGTCGAAAATGTCGAATTTCTCAAGGGGGCCATCGAAAACATTCCGCTGCCAGACGACACCGTCGACGTCATCATCTCCAACTGCGTCATCAATCTTTCCGGCGACAAGGATCGCGTTCTGCGCGAAGCCTTCCGCGTACTAAAGCCCGGCGGCAGGCTCGCCATTTCCGATGTAGTCGTTCGCGGCGAAGTTCCCGCCGATATTCGCAAGAGCATCGAACTCTGGGTCGGCTGCGTCGCCGGAGCCCTCGAAGAATTCGAATACCGCGACAAACTCTTCAATTCCGGCTTCGAAAATATAGACATTGAACCCACGCGCGTCTACAAAGTCGAAGAAGCCCGCGATTTCCTTTCCGCCTCCGGCCTCGACATCGACAAAGTCGCCCCGCTCATCGATGGAAAATTCATCAGCGCCTTCGTCCGCGCTTCCAAACCTCATCCAAAAACTGCCTGCTGCGGCCCTTCCTGCTGCACGCCGACAGAATAGGTAAATGAAAAGCCGTTACAATGTCCTGTTTCTCTGCACGGGCAACTCTGCGCGGTCGATTCTTGCCGAAGCCATCCTGAATCAAAAAGGCAAACCCAGTTTCGCTGCGTACAGCGCAGGCAGTCACCCAACCGGCCGCGTCAACCCACACGCTCTCGCACAAATCCAATCGGCGAAACTCTCGGCGACGGGCTTCCGCAGTAAGAACTGGGACGAATTTGCAAAGCCAGGCGCTCCGAAAATGGATTTTGTTTTCACCGTCTGTGACAACGCCGCCAGCCAGATCTGTCCCGTCTGGCCCGGCCAGCCGATGACAGCGCATTGGGGTATTCCCGACCCCGCCGCCATTGCCGGCACTCCCGAACAAATTGCAAAGGCATTTCGCGACGCCTATGTCGCACTCGATCGCCGCATCAGCTTGTTTTTGGCTCTTCCTTTCGCAAGCCTCGACGCCCTGGCCATCAAAAAAGAAATCACCAACATCGGCAAGCAGTGACGCCACCCATAACTCGGCGTCTATTGGTTCACGTCGTCCACTACTTCGCCAACCCCGCCGTCACTCTTGCCCGCTCCGTTTCTGACACTTTCGCCGGCGTTCGCCCTGCCGGCGTCCCAGGCTTCCTGCTCGGCCAAGTCAATGGCCTCTCTCTTGGCGCTCTACTGCTTCGGTCTCTAATTACCGGCCGAAAAGAATTCTTAAAACTCATCCCACGATCCCCGCTATTCGCGCTTCGCCGACCGCACCATCCACCCTCTTCGACGGCAAATCGCCTCACGGCCAGAAGCAGGGCAAGCTTCTGACTAAACGCCGTGGTCAATTCAAGCTTTGTGGCACGCGAATTTTGAACGCGCAGCATGTCGGGCGTTCTTTGAATTTCGGCTTCGTAATTGTAAAGTCAAGCCCTGAAATCGTCTCACCGTCTCCAAGTTCTATTTTCCTGGCCTTCCCTAAGACATCCGTGCCAGGGGCAAACGTTGCGGCCTCGTCCAGATTGTCATTGGTAAGAATTACCGCAAGGAAATACTTGCCTGGTGGCAAAGGCCCGAGGTCATAATTTCCGCTCTCGCGATCGGGAAATTTTTCCGCAAAGGGACGTATCAAATCGATTTCCTTTTCCTCTGCTCGAAATACACCGACTTGGGCGAGATAGTACTTTGAAAGGGGCACGTCAGACGTGATGTGGCCAATTAGATGACCGTTCGATTGAGCTCGCAATGCGACGGCCGCACAGCCTTTCGGTTCCAGTGTGTCTCTGATTCCGAAAGCTGGAAGTAGGACAAGGTTCCTTGCGAGAACTGGGTGTAGTTCATAGGGCCCAGGAGGCAAATCAGCGAATTCCCAAATACCGCTTTCACTGACAATAGTTTCGCGTTCACCTTCCTGAGTTTCAATGCGAACAACTGTCCCACTCAGGGGAGACATAGCTCGATAGGTCTCCTCAGGAGGACGACGATGATCCATGATTGACGGCTCAAATTTCGGAACAAAACTCGGGTCAAAAGTGTATCGCTTGAGTGAACCGTACACACGGGCTCTCGCGGGCAAGGAGTCTATTGACCTAAGATATGTAATGTCTTCTTGCGCATATTTCGTCAGCTTTGTAGCACTGCACAATGAGACAACTAAATGAGAGTCGTCTCCCCCTGCGAAAACGAGATAACTTTCTCCTTCTTGAAAGGGATATCCACAAGCGGCTTCGCTTACTGCTGTCACAGCAACGATTGAAGTCCCCTTAGGACCTCGGTAGTTCTCAGTAACTTCAAAATTGATTTTCTTCATTGGTACGAGAGCTGACGTCCCAGTTTCTGTTGTGTTTACGATTTCAATCTTCGTTACTCGTCCTGAGAAGATTGAGTGCACATAGGGGCGCCATGCCTCTTCACACGCTGGCCCGCCTCCTCCTCCACAACTGCAGGCAAAAGCACTTGTTCCAGACACTGCACTTACAAAGAGAAACAGAAGAATCGTGAATAGTCGCATATCAGCGTCCCTGTCCCCGAGTCATTGAGAAAGCGTTTAAGGTTACGGCCTGACATAGATTTGACACCAAGTTTCTTGAGAAGGTTTCCTCGTTCGACTCGATCTCTAATTCGGACCTTGCAAACTCTCCAATTGGCAATAGGCGGCGGAAATTCGTCCCGCCAGTCGCGCGTTGGAAACCAGCAAATCCACATTGGCTTTCAGCGTTCTTCCTTCACTGAGTCGCGAGACCTCTCTCAGTAGAAATGGCGTTACGCTTTTTCCTTTGATTCCCTGTTTCGCGGCCTCGGCCAGCGCTTTTTCAATGAAAGCTTCGACCATGTTCTCCGGCAGCGCGCTTTCCGCAGGTGGCGGATTCACAAACAAAATTCCGCCCATTTGTGCGGAGCGCATCCCCCATTGCACATTCATGATCTCCGCTGCTTCCTGCGGCGTCGCAGCGCTATGCAGCAATGCCAATCCGCTTTCGCGGCAATAAAACGCGGGAAACTCTTTCGTTGCGAAACCGACAACCGGCACGCCCAATGTTTCCAGCACTTCCAGCGTGCGCGGCAAATCGAGAATCGATTTTGCTCCCGCACAAACCACCGCAACTTGCGTTCGGCCAAGTTCCGTCAAATCCGCCGAAACATCCATGCTGTTTTCGCCGCCGCGGTGTACCCCGCCGATTCCTCCCGTCGCAAACGTCCGAATTCCGGCCATCGCCGCGATCATCATTGTTGCAGCAACCGTTGTAGCGCCAGTTCGTTTGCCCACCACAACCGGCGCCAGATCCGCGCGGCTCACTTTCACTACGTCTTTTTGTTCTGCCAGACGCTCGATTTCCTTCGCAGCCAACCCAACAACAATTCGCCCACCCAAAATTCCAATCGTCGCGGGAACCGCCCCGGATTCCCGCACAGCCTTTTCCATCGCAAGCGCGGTCTCGATGTTTTGCGGTCGCGGCAATCCGTGTGTGATTAAGGTGGATTCAAGGGCGACGACCGGCTTGCCCGCGGCCAGCGCCTCTCGCGCTTCTTCCCTGATTTCCAGAATGTCTGTCACTCAAGATCCTCCATTGCCGATGATAGACTACGCGACTCATGGCTTTTCGTGACGCGATCGTCGTTCTCGGCGACATCAACGTGGACGTTCTCGGCGCCGTCGACCGCTGGCCACAGCCTGGCGACGATTGCCTTGCGCCGCATCTCGAAATGCATGCCGGCGGAGTCGCTGCAAATTGCGCGCTCGCTCTTTCGCGCTGGGGCATTCAGCCGCGTCTGGTTGGATGCGTCGGCCAGGACGAATTTGGCGACTTTCTTCGCCGCACTCTCCGCGAACATGGCCTCGAAGTGCAATGGATCCAAACCACGACGGCGGCAATGACCGGCCTTTTCTACATCAATGTAACTCCCGACGGCCAACGCACTTTCTTTGGCAGTCGAGGAGCGAACATGCTGGTTCGCAAACCGCCGCGCCCGCATATCCTGTTTCATCGCGCCTCGGCTCTTCACCTCGTCGGTTACGATTTTCTCACTCCCATCACGGAAGCCACTGCGCGCTACCTTCACAAATCGTTTCGCGAGCGCGGCGCTTTTCTTTCTCTCGACATCGGTCCCGAACCCAGCAGGCTGATTCCGCGAAAGCTCTTGCAGCTCGCAAGCCAGGTGAACATCCTTTTTGCGAACGGAGCCGAATCGTGCCTGCTCACCCAGGAACGCGATCCGCGCAACGCCTTGCGCAGCTTGCTCAACGCCGGAGCAAAAGACGTTGTCCTGAAACTCGGCAAGGGCGGCTGTTTGATTTTTGACGATGGCTCGATCAGGGAGGTTCCATCGTTTCCGGTAAACGTTGTGGATTCCACGGGAGCGGGCGATGCGGGTGGCCGCAAAGCGAGGCCGCGATTGCCGCGAACGCGGCTGGTGCCGCGGCCGCCAAATCCATGGGCGCCGGCGAAAATCTGCCGCACCTCCGCGAAATTATTCGCGTCCTGGAAAACCCGCTTTCGGATCTCGATTGGGATAAAGTTCGCCGCGCTGTCCTCGCGAAAGTTCAATCCGTAAAAGAGCTTTCCCGATAAATCCAAATCTCCTAGTGTAAAAAATGGCGCATGCCGGTGAAGACCATCGCCAGGCCAAGGCGGTCGCAGGTGGCGATGACGTCGTTGTCGCGGACGGAACCACCGGGCTGGATAAATGCTTTGGCGCCCGCTTTCGCCGCTTCCTCGACTCCATCGGGAAACGGAAAAAACGCGTCGCTGGCGACGACGCTTCCTTCGAGTGACGACTGCGCTTTCATCACGGCGATTTTGACCGAGTCTACGCGGCTCATCTGGCCTGCGCCTACGCCAAGCGTCGCGCCGTCTTTTGCAAAGACGATGGCGTTGGACTTTACGTGCTTGGAAACTTTCCAGGCGAATTTCATCGTGGACATTTCTTCGGCTGTCGGCTGGCGCTTGGTGACAACTTTCAACTTGTCGTCTTGGAGTTCTCCCAAATCAGGCTGTTGAACGAGCATGCCGCCGAGGATTCGCTTGAGCTGCAGTTCGCGCTCGAGGTCGAGACCGTTTGCGGGAAGTTCGAGCAGGCGAAGATTTTTCTTCGTTGCGAAAATTTCCTTCGCCTTCGTGTCGAATCCCGGAGCGGCAATACATTCCACGAAAAGCTTTGCGACTTCTTCGGCAGTTGCCGCGTCGACGGCCCGATTGAAGGCGAGCACACCGCCGAATGCAGAAACAGGATCCGAGGCGAGCGCTTTGAGATAGGCGTTCAGCAAAGTCGATTGCTCGGCTGTGCCGCAAGGATTGTTGTGCTTGATGATGACGGCGGCGGGATTTTTGAATTCAGCAGCGAGGCTGCGCGCGGCTTCGAGATCCACGAGATTGTTGTAAGAGAGTTCTTTTCCCTGAAGCTGTTTGGCCGCGGCGAGACCGTCCGGAGTTTTTCCGGCAGGAACATAAAGCGCGGCTGCTTGGTGCGGATTTTCTCCGTAGCGCAATTCCTGTTGCATGCGCAATGCGAGATGGACGCGCTCGGGGAGAACCGGCTTTGCCGCCAGTTCCACTTGATGGCCGCTGGCGACGAGGCGTTCGAGTTCCATGGTGATGAGGCCGTCGTAGCGCGAAGTGGCGGCAAACACTTTGCGAGCAAGTTCGAGGCGCGTGGCGAGAGAAGTTTCGCCGTTTTTTTCCAGTTCGATGGCGACGCGGTCGTAGTCGGAAGGATCGGAGATGACGGTGACACTTTCGAGGTTTTTTGCGGCAGAGCGCAGCATGGTGGGGCCGCCAATGTCGATATTCTCGATGAGTTCTTCGGCGGTGAGACTGGATTTTGCGGCAGTGGATTCAAAGGGATAGAGATTGACGACAACGAGATCGATTGGCGCGATGCCGTGTTCGGCAGCTTGCTTTTGATCTTCCGCAAGATTGCGGCGGAAGAGCAGGCCGCCATGTACTTTGGGATGAAGCGT
Organism: Acidobacteriota bacterium; assembly: GCA_018268785.1. GTDB lineage: Bacteria > Acidobacteriota > Terriglobia > Acidiferrales > UBA7541 > Acidiferrum. The sequence continues at coordinate 23,670 of JAFDVY010000025.1, forward strand.
TTTGACGCGTCCGCCGAGCATTTCCGGCCAGCCGGTGAATTCGGAGACATCTTTGACGGGGAGGCCGGAATCGCGGAAAAGTTTTGCAGTGCCGCCGGTGGAGAGAATTTCGATCTTGAGAGCAGCGAGGCGTCTAGCGAATTCGAGAACGCCGGATTTGTCAAAAACGCTGATGAGCGCGCGTTGCACTGCGGGCATGCGGTTCCTCCGAGGAGTTTGGAAACAGATAGTGTAGCGGCTGAAGAGGAAAGAGACCAGAGACCAGAGATCGGAGACCGGAGACACCTCCGGTGTTTTTGTAGAAAGAGCGAAGGAATGAAGTAATGTCCCTCGAACATGGCCTCGGGGCAAGAAGTAACGAAGTAAAGAGCGGGTACACCCGGGTGTTTTTGCAAAGAGTGCGCAAACGATTGAGAAGATTAATTGGGTAGGGCGAGCATGTTTGACCAGAATAGCGAACGAGTCGCGCTTCGGTTCAGTCCATGGAGAAATGATAGTGCGGAGAAAAAGAAAAGTCTGCTGGTCAAAGTCTCAGAAACATTGCTGTCCCGCCTTCCGCCGCAATCTCAAGGATACGAGACTAAAATTTATTGTCAATCGTGGTAGAAGAATGCCATATCTAGTGCTGGTACTATATATGGTATAATCCGTGACATGAAAACGGCGAGAAAAATCACTGTCCAACTGCCGCGTGAACTGCTGGAGAAGGCGCAGAAGGCGAGCGGCAGCGGCGTGACGCAGACGATCCGCGAGGGGCTGCAACTGGTGGCCGCTTCGCGGACATACGCGCAACTTCGGAGCTTGCGCGGGAAGGTGAAGTTTTCGCGAACCGTTGCCGAGCTTAAAACAGACCGATGATTGCGGCGGATACAAGCACGTGGGTTGCATACTTAGAAGGCAGCACCGGGGAAGATGTACGGTTGCTGGATGAAGCGCTGCACAACCGGCGAGTTGCGATGGTACCGGCTGTGTTGACTGAACTACTGAGCGATCCGCAGTTACCGACGGATGTGGCAAAGCTGCTTTGTGGGATTCCTCAGATAACAATCGAGACGGGATTTTGGGAACGCGCTGGAGCGTTGCGGGCGAAAGCGCTGGCCAAGCGGCGCAAGGCGAGGCTCGGCGATGCCCTGATAGCGCAAACATGTCTGGACGGTGGGGTTGCGTTAATAACACGGGACAAAGATTTTCGGACGTTTGTGCAAGGGGCTGGGCTCGCGGCTCTGCCAAAGCCGATCTGAAGATCGGCCACTACAATCGAGAAACTTCGGAATGTGCTAGCTAAGGTCCCTGCCACTTTCCGACCAAAAAGGGAACAACGGAACGAATCGAACGAGGAAACTCCAGAGATTTGGAGTCTTTAGATGTTTTTGCTACATATTCGCGGATTGGCGCAGGCGAGGCGAGCGACCTGTTGAGGCGTACAAGAACTAAGTCGTGCGTTCTCAACCGAACCAAGAATGTTGTATCAGTTGCGTGAATTGGAATTGGGAATGCACCCAACTTTCCTGCCTGCAAGCGGGGTGTGCGCGAAGCCAGCGAAATAGCTGCCTCGGGAATCGCCACTTTAATTGAGATACGGAATCTGGAAGCCGGCTTTTTGTGTTGACCGACGCTACGCAGGGAATTTCCAGATAGCGAAACTGGTCTAGTCAGGAGCAGCAGCCAAGACTGGCGCAGGCTGCGACGGAGGGGTGTGCCCGGAAACGGATGCTGATGCAGGGCTGGACGGAGAATCGAGATAGAAATAGAAGAATTCAAGGGATGGGAGAAAAAGAAATGAGAATCAAAACTGTAAGAGTGGGGCTCGGATTGGCGTTCGCGACGATTGCGTCGCTGGCGCCGGCGAGCTTCGCGCAATATGTGCGGACAGACCTGGCGTCGAATGTGCCGGGAGCAGCGCCCTCGACGGACCAGCAGCACTTGATCAATTCGTGGGGGCTGACGGCGCTGCCGACGAGTCCCTTCTGGCTGAGCGATAACGGGTCTGGATTTTCGACGCTGTATACGGGCGCGGGACAACAGATTCCGCTGTTTGTGAGCATTCCGCCATCGCCCAACAGCGCATCGGGAAGCCTGGGAACGCCGACCGGCACGGTGGGAAACATCAGCCCGAACGCGACGGATTTCACGGTAACGGAAAACGGAAAATCAGCGAAGTCGCTTTTTATTTTTGCGACGCTGGACGGCACGATCAGCGCCTGGCATCCAGCGGTGGACGGAATCGTGACGGACCCGACGACACACACGTCGTCGAGCCACGCGACGATCATGGCGGACCGCTCGAAAGAAGGCTCGACCTACACGGGGCTGGCAATCGCGGCAAATGAGAAGGGCGAATTTTTTCTGTTCGCTGCGGACGGCGGACCGAATCGCGCGGTGGACGTGTTCGACAGCAATTTTCAATATGTGCGGTCATTCCGCGACGAACGGATTCCGCAAGGTTTTACTACGTATGGAATTCAGGCAATTGATGGAAGGTTGTGGGTGACGTACACGCCGCTCGGCACGGGCCACGGCGGATTCGTGGACGTGTTCGATACGGAGGGGCACGTGCGGCGGCACAATGCGTTGCATGGGCCACTCGATTCGCCCTGGGGCATTGCGCTGGCGCCGAAAGATTTTGGGCCGAAGAGCGGAATGATTCTGGTGAGCAACAATACGCCGAAAGGCCGAATTCTCGCGTTCGAAAAAGACGGGGAGTTTCGAGGATTCCTGCGCGATGCAAAGCACAAAGCGATCGTGATCGACAACATCTGGGCAATTCAATTTGGACAGGATGGCGGGCCGAACGGCGCGCACAATCAACTGTTCTTTACGGGCGGACCAAACAATTACGGAGACGGCATCTTCGGAATGATCACGTTTGACGGGAAGGCCGGGGACGGTGACAACGACCGGGACGATCATGACGACGAGTAGGAATTTGGACTGAAGGTCAGGGTGGTTTGCCCGCTCCGGTTCTCACCGGGGCGGGCAATTTTCTTGGGAGCGGCTACGAACGCAAATCGGACCAGATTTTAGCGAGGTGGTGGTCGTCGTGTTCGGCTACGAAGTAGAGGTGGTCGACTAGGCGCATGGGCTGTTTGAGGCGCGGGTGGATGAGCGCCTGAGCAAACTGTTCGGGGCGGAGCGTGGCGAGTTTTTCCGCGAGTGCGGTTCGGGCCGACCGGAAATCCCTTAGCAGATCGGAACTGTTTCGGGCATTGTGATTGGCTTCGTGGGTTTTGCGGTTTTGCAGGTCGGCTGGCGAAAGATCTTTCTTGCTCTGGATGAAATCGTCGACGCGGGCGCTCCAGAGCGGCTCCAAGTCCAACAAGTGTCCGAGTTGCTCCTGCGCGGACCATTTTTCCTTGTTGCGGCGAATCAATAGATGGTGAGGCCGATCGCGAAGGAGCTCCTCGATGCGCGCGGGAGTGCCGCGAAGGCGGATGCAAAGATTGGGGTAAAGATCGGCGGAAAAGGAAAATCCAAATTTGCGCTCGAACCATTGGGTGGTGTTGGACATGAGAGGATTTTAGACGGGCGCGGGCTGTATTCAGAGAAGGTCGAAGAGAGCACACACTTTCCGCGACTGACAAATTGGACCTTCTGGGCGCGCCAGCCGCTAGCCTTCGCCACCTTCTTCGCCGGGCTCGACTCCGCAGGCGTGCCACTCTTCGTCTTCAAAGTGCGCGATGCAGAACCAGCGCTCGCAGCGGTCGCAAAAGGCAATGGCGGTTTCATCGCACGGCTCATCCATCGGAGATACAGCTTGGCAGGCGGATTGGGGTTGTTCCTCGTGGAGAGGTTCCCTAGCTGGTTGAGGTTTCATGAGGCACCTCGCTTGGGCGGATTGTACGCTTTGCGGAAGAATTAGGAAGGGAAAAAACGGCAGAAAAAGCAGATCCGTCGCTTCCGTTCAGGATGAGATGAGACTGGGGCCGCCAGGCGGGGCCACAAGTTGGATGGCTGGGCAGGGTGTGTTACGCTTTCTGCGCGCAAAACTGACCCGGCAAGGCGCCTCGCAAGTCCCAGCGTAGCGACTCTCTTCCTCCAGTTCTCTTCTGACCCAGCGGGAGGGAAAGGTATCTTCGCTTGCAGAGCCGGCAGATTCCCGAGGAATAGACGAAGGACATGGCAGGAAGACCCGCAATCCAAAAGACGGAAAAAGAGCCGGTGGAGATCAAACTGGCGCACTCGCCGGACTCCGACGACGCGTTTATGTTTTACGCGCTGGCGACCCACAAGCTGGCGACGCCCGGCTACAAATACACGCACATTCTGAGCGACATACAGACGCTGAATGAAGCGGCGCTGGCGGAAACATATGACGTGACGGCGGTGAGCTTCGCGGCGTATCCCTCGATTCGCGACAAGTACGTGCTGCTCGATTGCGGAGCGAGTTTTGGCGAAGGTTATGGGCCGATCGTGGTGTCGGCAAAATCCTTGAAAAAAGAAGACATCAAGGGCAAGCGGATCGGCGTGCCCGGCCTGAAGACAACTGCATATTTGTCATTGAAATTGTACGAGCCGGATTTTGAAGCGGTGGTGATGCCGTTCGACAAGATTCTGGACGCGGTACAGAACGAATTGGTCGAGGCGGGGCTGCTGATTCATGAAGGGCAACTGATGTATCCGCAGATGGGTCTGCACAAGGTGATCGATCTCGGCGTGTGGTGGCAGGAGATTACCGGGCTGCCGCTGCCCTTGGGCGGAAACGCGGTGAAGAAATCGATTGGGCCGGAAATGGGGCGGCTGATCGCGAAAACGATTCGCGAAAGCGTCGAGTATGGGCTTGAGCATCGCGACGACGCGCTGAAGTATGCAATGCAGTTTGCGCGGGACATGGAGACGGAACTGGCGGACCAGTTTGTCGGAATGTATGTAAACAAATGGACGTTGGGCTACGGCGAAAAAGGAAAAGCGGCAGTGACGGAGTTGATCCAGCGCGGTACGAAAGCAGGACTTTTGCCTGGTCCGGCGAAGATTGAATTCCTGAGCGAGTAGCAAAGCTCATTTCCCGCAGCAGGTTCACACCACTTAAAACTAGAAACGGAATCGCAGGCTGCAAGAGGGCCAGACTGGCGCGTCTTGACGGAGCGTTTCTGATGACTTAGTGTTTTTGCTCTACCATGAAAAACACCTCCTTGCTCCGTGTGTGCGTTTCCCTGCTTACATTGATTTTTCCGCTAACCGTTTCTACGTTTGCGCAGAATGCCGCAGAGTACCGCGAGCGCGCGGAAACTGAGAAAGGCTGGCCAAAGCAGGCGGTGCGCGCGGCGCATGGAATGGTGGCCACGGATGAAGAGCTGGCTTCGCGGGCGGGTGTGGAGATTCTGCAAAAGGGAGGGAACGCTGTAGACGCGGCGGTGGCAACGGCGTTTGCGCTTGCCGTGGTGGAACCGGCGGCGGGAAACATCGGCGGCGGCGGATTCATGCTGGTGCGGCTGGCCGATGGGCGTACGAACTTTTTCGATTACCGCGAAGTGGCGCCGGGCAAAGCGACGCGCAACATGTATATCGGCGCGGATGGAAAGCTCGATCCCGAAGCTTCGACGATCGGATACAAATCGGTGGCGGTGCCGGGAACGGTTGCGGGACTTGAGCTGGCGCTGAAAACGTACGGGACGATGAAACTGGCGGACGTGATGGCGCCGGCGATTCGTTTGGCGGAACAGGGATTTGCGGTCAGTGCGAAATTGGCTTCGGAATTTGCGGAAGAGCGGGGGGACTTGCAACGGTTTTCTATTTCGCGTCGGATATTTTTGAAAGACGGCGCGATGTACAGCGCCGGCGACACGCTGAAACAGCCGGAACTTGCGGCGACGCTGAAGCGCATTGCGAAAATCGGCGCAGCGGATTTTTATCGCGGCGAGACGGCGCACCTGATCGCGCGGGACATGGAGCAACTTGGCGGGCTGATTACGCTGGAGGATTTGGCGAATTATCAGCCGAAGGTGCGGGAGGTGTTGCACGCACACTATGAGATTGATGGGCACAAATGGGATGTGCTCGCTCCGCCACCGCCGAGCTCGGGAGGAGTTGCGGTCATCGAAGCATTAAACATGCTGGATGGCTTGCCGCTAAAAGGATGGAACGATGCGCAGAGTGTTCACCTGATGGTGGAAGTGATGCGGCGGGTGTTTGCCGATCGCGCGGCATATCTGGCCGATCCGGATTATGCGAAAGTGCCGGTGGATGGGCTGACGAGTCCGTGCTATGCGAAGGAATTGCGCGCGACGATTGACGCGGCGCACGCGTCGTCGAGCAAAACGATTCAGGCTGGGCAGCCGCACGTTTGTGGAGTGGAAGCGAGTATTGCCGCGCCGCGGGAAATCAGTTTGAACGATGGGCCGCACACGACACATTTTTCCGTGGTGGACGCGGCGGGAAACGCAGTGGCGAGCACATTTACATTGAACAACAGCTATGGATCGCATGTCACTTCGAGCGCTGGATTCTTACTGAACGATGAAATGGACGATTTCACGACGCAGCCGGGAGTCCCCAACGCACTGTTCGGGCTGATTCAGTCCGATGCGAACGCAATTGCGCCGGGGCACCGGCCGTTGAGTTCGATGACGCCGACAATTCTGGTGCGCGATGGAAAATTGAGTTTTGTGACGGGCTCGCCGGGTGGGCCGCGGATTATTTCTGCGGTGTTGCTGACGGTGGTGAACTGGATGCGGCTTGGAATGGAAGCGCAAGCGGCTATCAACGCGCCGCGGTTCCATCATCAATGGCTGCCGGACCGGATTGTGCTGGAGAATCAGATTTCGCCACTGGTGCAGCACGCGCTGGATGCGATGGGGCACACGACTCGAAAAATCGGGCACATAGGCCTGGTGAATGCGATCGGAATAGACGTTGCGACTGGAGAACGCCTCGGCGCAGCGGACCCGCGTGACGAGGGTTCGGCCGTGGGATACTAAGGGCTCAGCTACTTCAAGGAAGCCCAGACTCTGCGCATGGAACGAATCCTATCTACTTACCTGTCTGTTTCCCGAAAATTGACGCCGGAATTCCTTTCGTTGGCCGCGGAGAATGGATTTTCCGCGGTGGAAGTGTTTTGTTCGCGCGCACACTTTGATTATGGATCGAAACAGGAGATACAGGCGCTCAAAGGAATGTTGGAACACCACAAGCTCAAACTCGCCTCGTTGCACGCTCCAACGAGCAAGGACACGAGCGCAATGCGAGAAAGCGGCATTCCGCTTTCGGTGTGCGAAGCGGAACGCGTGCGCCGCATCGAGGCGATGGACGAGTTCAAGCGCGCGATTGACGTGGCGGAAGAACTTCCTTTCCCGCGAATGGTGATCCACATGGGCGGTTCACGCGAATCGGCGGACCCGCGAAAGCGCGATGCCGCATTCAGCACGCTGGAACATCTTGTGCTTCACGCAAAGCATGTAGGCGTGACACTGTGCGTGGAAAATACTGTGAGTGAAATGGGCCAGCCGGCGTATCTGCGTGCGTTCGTGGAGGAAACGCGGCTGACTGGTTTGCGATTTAATTTTGACATTGGGCACGCCCATTTGGGCGACGGCGCGGAATCGGGACGAGTTACCAAGGCGTTTGAACCGATGCGCGATCTCGTCGCGAGCGTACATCTCCACGATAATCACGGGGAGAAAGACGAGCACCTGCTGCCCTATGAGGGCTCCATCGATTGGGAAAGCGCGATTCCCCTGCTCAAAGCAACTCCAGAAAAGAATCTTGCCATCACGCTCGAACTGAAGGAAAAGGGCGGCGCTGACGCGCCTGCTATGTCCGAACAAATTGCCGCGGCACGAACTGGGATGGATCGCTTTGAAAAGGCGTGGAACTAAACTTGCACTATTCCAGGCATGCGCGAAATGGAGATTTCTGACTTCAAGAAAAACTGCTCGAAGATCTTGCGAGATTTGCAAAATACTGGAGAAAAGTTGCGAATCGTTTGCCAGGGCGAGGTATTGGTCGTGATCATACCTAGGCACTTGGAAGCTGCTTCCGATAGCTTTCAGAAACCAGCCGGGTGCTCGTCGACTACGGCGAAGGCGCGTTCGAGAGCAATTCCAGCAGTGCAAAGAATGCCTTCTTCAAAGAGGCGTCCGATGAGGGTGACGCCGTGCGGAACGCGGCGCGGCGGATTGAATTTCGGCAATGGATTCTTAGGATCGGGCGCCCAGTCGCTGCGCGCTTCGGAAACATTCACAAACCCTGCGCGCAATGTGAGCGACGGCTGGCCAGTGAAATTTGTGATGGTGAGCATTTCATCGCGCAGCGATGGAACGAGCAGCAGATCTACTTGGGAGAAGATGCGGGCCATCTCTTCGGCCACTTTGCGGCGGAAGCGATCCGCTTGCACAAGATCGACTGCTGAAAGGAACCGTGCCTGACGGAAAAGATTTGGCCATGCATCAGGAACTTGCGCTTTGAGCTCGCGTAAGCCGCCGTTGAGCGTGAGCTCTTCGAACGCCGCTGCGCCTTCCGCGAATAAAATAAGTTGCAGCGAATCGTACGGCCAATCAGGCAGCGAAACTTCGACTGGGGTCATGCCGAGCTTTTTCACGGTTTCGAGGGCTGCGCGATCTACATCTGTAGCCGGAGCTTCTTTCATCCACGCGGGGAAATAGCCCACACGCAAATTCTTCACAGGTGCGTTCGCGCCGAAGTCGAGCCTGCTGGGAACACTGGAAAGATCGCCCGCGTCGGGACCTGAAATCGCGCGCAACACGAGCATCGCGTCTTCAACCGAGCGCGCCATCGGACCTAGCTTGTCGAGCGACCAGCAGAGCGTCATCGCGCCAGTGCGGGGAACGCGTCCGTAAGTCGGTCGCAAGCCAGTAAGGCCGCAGCGCATGGATGGACTGACAATACTTCCACCGGTTTCACTGCCAATGGAGAATCCGACGAGCCCTGCCGCTGTAGCCGCGCCCGGTCCGGCGCTGGAACCCGATGCTCCTTCTTCCAGCAGCCATGGATTCATCGTCTGGCCGCCGAACCAAATGTCATTGAGCGCCAGCGCGCCGAGGCTGAGCTTTGCAAGGAGCACGGCGCCTGCATCGTGCAGACGCTTTACAACAGCAGCGTCGGCGGCGGGCACGCGATTGCGATATGGTTCCGCGCCGTACGTCGTGCGAATCCCGGCAGTATCCAGCAGATCCTTGCCTCCCCAGGGAATTCCATGCAATGGGCCGCGATAATTTCCCGCAGCGATTTCCTCATCGGCCTTTTTCGCTTGTTTGAGCGCGAGGTCTTTCGTCAGAGTGATGATGCAGCGCAACTTTGGATCGAATCGCTCGATGCGCTTCAAATAAATCTGTGTCAGGCGTTCAGAGGTAAGTTTGCGCTGCTCAATCCAGCGAGACAATTTTGTGACCGGCGCGAACGCAATGTCCTCTTCCTTTTCCGGCAGCGCCCCGGGATCCGCTTTCGAGCGAACAAAAATCTCGCGCGCAGGGCCAGCTTTGTGCCCCGGTAGAACCGGATTCCATTGCGAATAGGGCGCAACGCTTCCTTCGATCGAAACTTTTCGCGGACCGACTCGCATTTCGTAAACGGACGCCAGCGTTCTGCGCCAGCTTTCTGCTGCCATCGTCCGCTCATCCGGCCGCAGTTCGAATTGCACAAGTTTTTCCGCTTCTGCAAAAGTGTTCGCGGAGACTGGCGGGCCAGCTTCCGGGCCTGCGCCAAAAGCCGGCGGGGCTCCGGCGGTAGGCTCGGCTGGATTCTGAGATTGCGTCGGCGCTTGCGCGTCAGGTAGCGCGGCTGCGCCAAGCAAACCGATGGAAGCGGTTGCAATAAAATCCCTGCGCGTTTGCGAAGAGTCAGATGAATGAGGCATGGTTCCCCCGGAGCGTGCCATTGTACTCTGGGCTCCATGGAGAACGGTTTACGGATTTGCGAGAGTCCGCCTCTACTTTTGTGGAGCTGCGTTTTTCTGGGCCGCGGCGATGGCGTCCGCAATCTCGGGGTGCTCCGCCAGGATTTCCATCATTGTTTCCCGCCCAAGCTGTTCTCCCCATTTGCCGCCTTCCTGTTGCAACTCCGCGGACAATTTCGGAAGCACGGTCACGGTCTTCTGTCCGAGCGGGGTCTGGTAGAACTCAATCAAGCTCTTGATCTCCTGGTGCGTAAAGTTCTTGTCGTAGATGGGAACGGCCAAATCGAGCAGGTGTTGCGGGTCCATTTTCTTCATGAACCTCTCAAAAAAGAGGTCCACGAGCTTTTCTCGATAGTCGCCCGGCGGGAGCGAGTTCTTCAGCAAAGGTTTCATGGTTTCGGACATGGAACTGACCGTTTGCATGACCATGACGCGAGTGCCAACCAAATCCAGAAGTTTGCGGATGTCGGCTTCTTTCGCCGGATCAACCTTTTGCGCCGGAGTGCTTGAAGCCCCTTGAGCCGGAGGAACATTCGGGCTTGGCGTGTGAATCGTCGTACCAAGACTGGCCTCGGCCAGTGCGAAGGCGCATAACGCGGCTGCGAGAATTTTCATGGTTTCTCCATCTGTGGAACGTAAGACGATGATAACCGTATTCTGCGCAGGGCCCGCGCTCCGAAACGACGGGATGTTCAAATCTGTTAAACTGTTCGTTTGGCGCGGCAGTCCAGAGACACACTATGACGACGATCACAATCGAACAGGCAGGAAAATTCGACGGGCAGGAAGTAACGATCAAGGGTTGGCTCTACAATTTGCGCGAGTCCGGCAAGCTGATCTTTCCGATTTTTCGTGACGGCACGGGAATCATCCAGGGCGTGTGCGCGCTAAAGGAAAGCCCGGAAGCGTTCGAGGCGCTAAAGGGACTGACGCAGGAATCGAGCGTGATCGTCACCGGAAAAATCCGCGCGGAGCAGCGAGCGCCCGGTGGATTCGAAATAGGCGTCAGTAAAATCCAAATCGTGCAGAAAGTTCCCGAGAGCACGCCCTTCCCCATCCAGCTCAAGGAGCACGGGGTCGATTTCCTCCTCGATCATCGCCACCTTTGGATGCGTACACCGCGGCAGGCCGCCATTTTGCGCATTCGCGCCGAAGCGATTCGCTCCGCGCGCGAGTACATGGATTCGCAGGGCTACACACTGACGGACGCGCCGATGTTTACGCCTGCTGCATGCGAAGGCACTTCCACACTCTTCGAAGTGAATTACATTGACGATGAGAAGGCTTACCTGACGCAGTCCGGCCAGCTTTATGCAGAAGCTCTCGCCTTGGCGCTCGGCAAGATCTATACCTTCGGCCCGACCTTCCGCGCTGAAAAATCCAAAACGCGCCGCCACCTGACCGAATTCTGGATGCTTGAGCCGGAAGCTGCCTACGCCGAATTGCCGGACATGATGAACCTCGGCGAGGGTCTCGTAAGCGCCATCGTGCAGGGCGTCGTGAAAAATAAATCGCGAGAACTGGAACAGCTCAAACGCGACATCACGAAGCTGGAAAACATCAAGCCGCCTTTCCCGCGCATTTCCTACGAGGACGCAATTGACGTCCTCGGGAAAGCCGGCAACCCGGCAAAATTCGGCGACGACTTCGGGGGTGACGAAGAAACGCTCATCTCGAAGAACTTTGACAAGCCGGTGATCATTCATCGCTATCCGACGGCCATTAAAGCCTTTTATATGCAGCCGGATCCCGACCGGCCCGACCTGGCGCTGGCTTTCGACATGATTGCCCCGGAGGGTTATGGGGAAATCATTGGGGGTAGCCAACGCATTCACGATTACGATCTGTTGCTTAAACGATTGAAAGAACACAACTTACCGCAAGAGTCGTTCCAGTGGTATCTCGACCTGCGACGTTACGGCAGCGTTCCTCACGCGGGCTTTGGACTGGGCTTGGAGCGTACTGTGGCTTGGATTTGCGGTACCGAGCACATTCGTGAGGTAATCCCCTTCCCTCGCATGATTTACCGCGTATATCCTTAAGGTGTTATCCTTAAGCATCCACGGAAGTTAGGAGTGGCAGGCCGGGAATCGCAGTAAGCGGGGGTAGCGCTTCAGGTGATTCCGCGACGGGCCTCGCCGCCGAATCTGGAAACGAAAATGTCTCAAAAAGTGCGAATCATTGGTGTGCCCATGGACTTGGGCCAGAGCCGCCGAGGCGTGGACATGGGCCCTTCTGCCCTTCGCGGAGCGGGTTTGCAGGCGGCAATCAAGAAGCTCGGACATACAGTCGAGGACATCGGCAATCTCGAGGTAAAACAGCCGGAAGAAATGCCCGTCGGCGAAAAGCGGGCCAAGTATTTGCAGGAGATTGCGGAAACCTGCCAGGACGTTCTTAGAACGGTCGAAAAGGCCCTTGGCGAAGGATATTTACCGCTTGTGCTGGGTGGCGATCATTCCATCGCCGCGGGAGTTGCCGCCGGTGTCTCCTCACACTTCCGCAAGGATAAGAAAGAGATTGGCTACATCTGGCTGGACGCCCACGGCGATATGAACACGCCAGAATCCTCGCCATCGGGCAACGTTCACGGGATGCCGCTGGCTTCCATCATGGGTTATGGCCCGGATGAGTTGGTGAATCTTGCCGGCTTCAAACCCAAAGCCGAACCAGGGAATATTGTGATCGTTGGCGCGCGCGATCTGGATGCGCAAGAGCGCAAAATCGCGAAGAAATCGGGTATTCACGTCTTCACGATGCGCGACATTGACGAGCGCGGCATGCGCGATGTGATGGCTGAAGCGCTGAAATACGCCATGGACGACACAGCGGGAGTCGCGGTGAGCCTCGATATGGATTTCGTGGACCCGACAGACGCCCCCGGAGTCGGCACCCCCGTCCGCGGTGGCGTAACTTATCGCGAAGCACATCTTGCCATGGAAATGATCGCCGACACGGAAGCGATGGTTTCGCTTGAGGTCGTCGAGATCAATCCCATTCTTGATGAACACAACCGCACTGCGTTGCTCGGCGTCGAGTTGGTGCTCTCCGCCCTCGGCCAGAAAATCCTGTAAATCATCTTACGAACGTCAGAGCGCGGATCTCCGTCAATAGCCTCGTGAAAGTTGGCCCGCCTATAGCGGGGCTTCGGCTACTGTATTGCGGAAACAAACGCAATCCACAGAGGGGCAGTCCCCGCCGTGGCGGTACTGGCCACGGTCAGGGTTCCGTTCGAAGAATCGAGCATATAGACACTAATGTTGTTGGAATCTTCGTTGATCGCGTAGACGAACCGGCCTGACGGATCCACAGCCACGGGAAACGGGTAGCTGCCTGCTCCGATGCTCCCCGTCTGGATCAGGTTTCCGGTGCCGGAGCTCAGGTCGAAAAACAAAATATCGTTCGATACGACGTCTCCAACGTACGCAAATTTCCCGGACGGATCAACCGCAACCGAAGATGGCGACACTCCGGCGGGAACCAGTGAAACCATGCTCAAAGAACCGCTCGGTGCATCGATCTTGTAGGCGGAAACGTTGTTGATTTGATTCGCCACATAGACGAACCTTCCCGAAGGATCGAAAGTCACGCTGACGGGATCGCTGCTCGCGCTCACCGTGCCGATTAGCGATAGCGCGCCAGTGCTTGTGTCGATCGCAAACATGGACACATTGCTCGAGGCTTGATTCGCGGTGTAAACGAAGCGCCCGGTGGGGTCCACTCCGATGGCAAATGGCCCAGAACCAGCGGCGATCGTGCCATTTGGCGAAAGTGCGCCAGTATTTTGATCTACGACATATTCCGTTACGTTATTCGACACTCCATTTGCCACGTAGCCAAATCTTCCGGACGGATCGATGGCGACCGATAGAGGGTCAGTACCGGCAGGTGCGCTGCCGGCCGAGGTTAAACTGCCGGTGGTTCCGTTAATTTTATAGATGGACACATTGTTCGCCGCCTGATTTGCCGCATAAACAAAAGTCCCCGCTGGATTGACCGCAACCGACCGCGGCTCTAGCGCGGGGACCGTGCCGAGGGAAGTCAGCGTCCCTGTGCTTGAGTCCACTGTATACATCGACAAGTCATTCGAAATGGTGTCCCCAACGTAGGCAAATTTGGGCACGTAGGTGACACCGGCTGTGCCGTTGCAGAAAGCGATCGCTGCAGCTTGTGGACGCGTGCGTACGGTGCCGGCGAACGTTAGCTCCCCCTTTGTGCCGATAGTGAACTCTTCTACTTCGTCCGACTCCAATGCTGGGACATAGGCGAATTTCCCGGAGGGATCAATCTGGACAGAACGCGGCTGTGAACTGACGGCAAACGGCGACCCGGAAACCGGGCTAAGTTCTCCGGAGGCTCCAATCGAAAATGCTGAAATGTTGGCGGATCCGAAATTCGCGACATACAGAAACTTTCCAGAAGGATCTACGGTTGCCCCTGCGATTTCCATCCCCGAGCCAGTGCTAAACGGAGAGCCCGAAATCGCGGCGAGAACGGCGGACGCCGGATCCACGGTGAACGCCGAGACATTCGTGGAAGCAGAATTTGCGATGTATACGAAATGTCCGGTGGGATCGATGGTTACTGCCGAAGGTGCCGCGCCAGCGGTAAATGGCGAACCGGCTGCCGCCTTCAATGTCCCGGCAGCGACATCTATCGTGTAGACGGAAACATTGTTGGACATAGGGTTGGCGACGACCAGATATTTACCGAAAGGGTCGACCGCTACGGAACTGGGATTGGCGCCCGCAACCGTGGCCGACCCGCCGAGCATAGTGAGTGCGCCTGTAGAACGATCGATGGCGAAGGCTGAAACGTCGTTTGATCCTGAATTGGCAACGTATGCGAACGAGCCTGTAGGTTCTACCACCATGGAAGTGGGTGCCGTCCCCGCAGCAAAGGGAGATCCCACGATAGACGTGAGCGAACCGTTCGTCGAAATCGCGTATCCCGAAATGGCGTTGTCTCCGGACTCGACGACATAAACAAACTTGGCGCTTGGCTCAACAACAACAGCGCTCGGCTGCTTACCCACCCTGATGTAGCCATTCGTCCTTAGCTGGCCGGTCGTTTTGTTAACTGTATAGAGGGAGAGCGTATTGTCGGCATTGCCCGCCACATATGCGAAACGTGGAACTTGCGGTGTCGCGCTGCCAACCACGAGCAGTCTGGTTGAAGTGCTAATCGATCCGGAAGTGGCCGAAATCTGGGGCCGCCCAATGGCAACGCCGGTCGCCAGGCCGTTGGCCCCGATGGACGCCTGCGTGGCATCTGACGAAGCCCAAGTCACCGAGGAACTGATGTCCTTTTTTGTGCCGTCGCTATAGGTCCCCATGGCGTCGAATTGTTGGCTCTCGCCAGCTTTGACGGCAGGATTCTGTGGCGTCAAGGCGATCGACACCAAGCTTGCTGGGGGCGGGACCATCGAGGAGGAACTGCCGCAGGATGCCTGGGCAAGTGCTAAGGCGGCAAGAACGGCCAGATTCGCAAGTTGGTATGTGTCAAAACAAGATCTAACTTTCATCAGACGCTCCTATAGTTCGGAATGCGATTGGGGAGAGTGTCATGCGAAGAAGCTATGCGTCTTACTTCCAGGGAGCAAGCGATAGAACGCGACACATTGCGTCATGTCATGCCTTGTCGCTCGTCCCATAAAGGGAGCTGCGATCGCTAACTACTACGGGGCAATGGAACAGCACCGCGTGGTTCTGGAAACGCACGCAAGCTCGAGACTATGGAGCGGAGCTGTTTTCTGAAAAAATGGTCCTCGTGGCTCCAGAGAAGAAATTGCTCCGTGTTGGCGTTTTATTCGGCGGGCGAAGCGGCGAGCATGAAGTCTCGCTGGCGTCGGCCGCGTCCGTGATTCGCGGGCTCGACCCCGACAAATACGAAGCCGTTCCCATCGGGATTTCGAAGGAAGGCCATTGGCTCATCGGAAGCGCTGCGCAAAAGATGCTGCCGGAAGTATTGAAGGCGGGCCAGCGTGTCGTGATGGCGGCGGACCCTACGGATGCGGCCATCATTCCGCTGGACCGCAGCGGCGGCGGCCAGCGCATTGACATCGTTTTTCCGGTGATGCACGGCACCTACGGCGAAGACGGCACCATTCAAGGATTGCTCGACCTCGCAGGATTGCCCTTCGTCGGAGCGGGCGTGCTTGGATCCGCGATCGGCATGGACAAAGATGTCTCCAAACGGTTGCTGCAAGCTGCAAAAATTCCCGTCGTGCCGTGGCTGACCGTCTATCGCGTGGATTGGGAGCGCGATCCCAAAGCGGTCCAGAAAGAAATCGAAGCGAAATTCAAATATCCGGTTTTTGTCAAACCAGCGGCGCTCGGCTCGTCCGTTGGCATGACCAAAGTTCATTCTCGTGCTGAACTTGCTCCCGCGTTAAACCTCGCATCAGAATTTGCCATGAAAATTCTCGTCGAAAAATCCGTCAACGCGCGCGAAATCGAAGTTTCAGTGCTCGGCAATCACGATCCGAAAGCTTCCGTTCCCGGCGAAATCGTTCCGCATCGTGAGTTTTACGATTACACGGCAAAGTATCTCGAAGAAGGCACGAAGCTCCTGATTCCCGCCAAGCTTGAACCCGCGCAAATCAAGAAAATCCAGAAGTACGCCATCAACGCTTTCCGCGCGCTCGAGCTCTCCGGCATGGCACGTGTGGACTTCTTCCTCGAAAAAAAGGGCGGCAAGCTTTTCCTCAACGAAGTAAACACGATTCCCGGTTTTACTTCGATCAGCATGTACCCCAAACTCTGGGAAGCATCGGGAATCCCGTTCCGCGAGTTGATCGACAGGCTCATCGAGCTCGCCATGGAAGTTCATCGCGAAAAAGCGCGCACCAAATATCAGATCGAATTGCCGGAGGGCACGGGCGGAGCGCTCGAAGCCTGAAGCTCCCCGAGCAAGGCTTTCCATTCAAACGCGAAACGGCTGCTCCCCTTCTTCCCGCGCGGAAACTTTGTTACGCTTTTGGTGTCTATCAGAGAAGC
>JAFDVY010000260.1 GCA_018268785.1 Acidobacteriota bacterium
GCCCTCTTCGATGGATTCTTTGCCCGGGCTGCCTCATCACAGGATGGTTTCGTAGAGCCGTCCCTTCAGGGCGGCATCTTCGATGTAAGCCACACCACTATCCCAAAACAAGAGAGGCGGCTTCTAAGAGCCGCCCCTTTCATTTTCCTTGAACCAATCTTCTTACGCCGCCGAATCCTTTTCCGTCCCGCTCACCAGCGCCTGAATCTCCGGCAACGCCCTCATCGTCGCCTCCTCTCCAGCTTTCACCAACTCCGGCGTCTTCGAAAAATCATCCCACGCAAACGCATGCACTTCCGGCTCGATAATCACGTCTGCCTGCTGCCTCCACGCAATGTCCGCGTGTTTCTGAATAATATTGAACGACCGGCTGATTACTTCCACCGCCGTCCGGGGCGTCCCTGCGCTTCCCGCTTCCAGATACACGGCAATCACTACATCCGCGCCAAGCAGCGCTGCACCTTCCACGGGCACCGGCGCAGTCAGAAATCCGTCCACTAGCGTCCGCCCGTCATACTGAATCGGCACAAACAGCGCAGGGTACGCGCACGACGCGCGCAACGGCGGCATAATCGGCCCGCTCGTGTAGTACACCGTCACGCCCTCATTGATGTCGCTCGTGCTGATCGCAAGTGGCGTCTTCAATTCCTCGAATGTTTTCACCGGCGTCATCCGCGCCAGGTATTTTTCCAGTCTCTGATTCGTTGCCAGCCCCAGCCACGAAGGCGTCCATCTCCCGAAATCCGTGAAGTTCGTATTCAGTCCGCTCGCTTGCATATCGTCACAGGAGACACCCGCGCAATACGCCGCACCGATCAGCGCTCCCACGCTCGTTCCCGCCACACAATCGATCGGGATCCCCGCTTGCTGCAGTACGCGAATCACTCCAATGTGCGCAATCCCGCGCGCAAATCCGCCCGCCAATGCCAAACCTACGCGCGGCCGTTCCTTTTGCTCATCTCCATAGGCGAATTCGTGTAACTTATCCTTCGCCGTCCGCAGCCAATCCAGCGCCGTATTTACTTTTCTCTTGTCCATCTCAATACCATTCTAGATTCTTCACCTCTCCCCACGTCCTCGGTTTGACCCCCGCTTGCCGGTTTTGTAACCTGTCCCTTCGCACACTCGCCGCAAAAAGGCTTCCTCATGATTCGTTCGATCCAGAAAGCCGTTGTCCTCGGCGCCGGAACCATGGGCGCGCGCATCGCCGCTCATTTCGCGAACGCCGGCCTGCCTTGCATCCTCCTCGACATCGTTCCTCCTGACCTCAAACCCGGCGCTCCTCCCGCTGACCGCAATAAAATCGTCCGCGCCGGCCTTGAAGCCGCAAAAAAATCCCGTCCCGCCGCATTTTTCACTCCAGCTCTCGCCGAGAAAATCTCCATCGGCAATTTTGAAGACGATCTGGCCCGCGTCGCCGAAGCCGATTGGATCATTGAAGTTGTCGCCGAAAATCTCGAAATCAAGCGCAAGCTCCTCGCTCGCGTCGCGCAATTCCGCAAACCCGGCGCAATCGTCACCACCAACACCAGCGGCCTCCCCGTCCACCTCATCGCCGAAGGCATGTCCGAGGAATTCCAGCAGCATTGGGCCGGCACACACTTCTTTAACCCGCCCCGCTATCTAAAGTTGGTCGAAGTCATCCCCGGTCCAAAAACTCTTCCCGGCGTTCTCTCCACCCTCACTGAATTTTGCGATCGCCGCCTCGGCAAAGGTGTCGTTCCTGCAAAAGATTCGCCCAATTTCATCGCCAATCGCATTGGCACATTTTCCATGCTCAACGCGCTTCGCCTCATGCAATCTCTCGGCATGACTGTCGAAGAAGTCGACGCCTGCACCGGCCCCGCTATCGGCCAGCCCAAATCCGCCACCTTCCGCACCGCGGACATTGTCGGCCTCGACGTCCTGGTCCATGTCGTCAAAAATATTTACGAAACCGCGCCCAACGATGAATCGCGCGAATTTTACAAAGTTCCCGCGCTCGTCGAAGAAATGTTCAAGCGCAATATGCTCGGCGACAAAACCGGCCAGGGCTTCTACAAAAAGATAAAAGGAGCCGGGGAAAAGGAAATTCTCACCCTCGACACCAGCACGTTCGAATACCGCCCGCGCCAAAAAGCGAAATTCGCTTCCATCGAAGCCGGCAAAGCCGTCGACGACACCCGCGAACGCCTCCGCGCCCTCGTCGGCCCCATCCTCGCCGGCCAGCCCGGCGACAAAGCCCAGCAATTTATCTGGGGCGCTCTCTCGGAAACCTGTTCTTACGCCGCTCGCCGCGTCCCCGAAATTTCAGACAATATCGCTGACGTGGACCGCGCCATGCGTTGGGGCTTTGGTTGGGAACTCGGCCCCTTCGAAGTCATTGATTCGCTTGGCGTGGAAAATTTCGCAGCCCAACTCAAAAAGGAAAATCGTCCTA
>JAFDVY010000261.1 GCA_018268785.1 Acidobacteriota bacterium
ACGCAGCGGGCGCTGAGCGTGCTGGCTGGGATCCAGGTCTTGTCGGGAGCGGCAAGCCCGAATAGCTTGGCTTCCCACAACTCCAATCTGTTGTTAGCAACCCTGACAAGTTCTGAGAAGTCTCACCTCGATCGTCTTCAGTGTGGTCCAGCGTACGACGGTGCAGACTACGGTCCCTTCTCAGCCTTACTCGTGCGCCATTGACGGGGGCGCTCGCGCTGTGTTACCCATAAACACGACAAAAATCAGCCTTTTTCTGCTGGTAACGAGCCGAATGACGCCAGAAACCAAGCATCTGGAAGTCACGCTGGAAACCCAGGTAGAAAGTGTCAACCTGGCCGAGGAAATGTGCCTGCGTCTCGCCGAAGCTGCCGGCTTTGGCGAAGACGAGTGCTATCGCATTGGCATGAGCGTGCGTGAAGGCGTGATCAACGCCTTCCACTATGGCAACAAGGAAAAGCCTGAAAAGAAAATTCACCTGGCCATAGATCTCACTCCGGAAAAAATGATCATTCACGTCGCCGACGAAGGCACAGGTTTCAAGCTGACTGACGTTCCCGATCCACTTGCTGAAGAAAATCTTCTCAGCACTTCCGGCCGCGGGATTTTTCTGATGCGCGCTTTTATGGACGAATTCGACGTGGTCAAAGCGCAAACCGGCGGCGCGGAAATCGTCATGTCCAAACGCTTGCCCGCACAGGGCAGCCCACAAATGAACGGGAATGGCTCGGGCGGTCACGGCGCCAATCCGGATGCAGGAGCATGAGCAAATGGCACTTCACCTGACACCGAGAGATTCCGGACTAGTCACAGTAGTGGATGCGAGCGGGCGCATCACGCTGGGCGACGGCAGCGCCATGCTGCGTAAAACGATTCGCCAGCTTATCGATGAAGGCCACACCAAGATTATTTTGAACCTCGCCGACGTGGATTACATAGACAGCTCCGGAATCGGCGAACTTGTCAGCGGCTACACTGCCGTGCGCAGCAAGAACGGGGAACTGAAACTGTTGCACCTCACAAAAAAAGTGCACGACCTTCTTCAAATCACAAAACTCTTCACCGTGTTCGAAGTCTTTTCCGACGAAGGCACAGCCGTTCGCAGTTTCTAGCCTTCTTGGCGGGCGGAAACCTGTTCCAGGCCGCTCGAATATTTCTTAACGGTCTGGACTCCAGGCAGGATTTATGCCAGCATACGCCCGCGTTGGTATGCAGTTAGGTCTATGCCGTCTCTTCGAGCTGCGCATGCGGTCTCCCGGTGGCTGGCGTCAGACCCGGCACGACGCTAAATCCACGGCAGAGGAGTACCGAAGTTGAGCAAAGAGCAAGGTGTTGTGAAGTGGTTTAATGCATCGAAGGGTTACGGTTTTATCCAGCGGCAATCCGGCGAAGATGTGTTCGTACATTTCTCCGCCATTCAATCCGATGGATATAAAACATTAAATGAAGGGCAGAGCGTTGAATTTGAAGTGAAGCAGGGACCGAAAGGCTTGCAAGCTGAGAATGTGACTCCTCTGGGATAACGTGGACTCTTAGCAAGCCCCTCGAGAAATCGAGGGGCTTTTTTATTTTGCAAAAAATGTTTTTCGGTTTGAGAAAATGGCAGAGAAATGAAAGCAGCAAGAAAATCCGCGGCCGAAACCGCATGGATCTCGGAAACCGCGCAAACGCTTGGATTCGAATTGTGCGGCGTTGCGGCTGCTGCGGAATTTCCTGAGCTGGAAAAAATGCAGGATTGGCTTGCGCGCGGGTATGCCGGCGAAATGAAATATCTTTATGATCCGCGGCGAACAGATTTGCGCGCGACGATGAGCGGCGTGAAAAGCGTGATTGTCTGTGCGATCAATTACAACTCGCCTCGGCCGTATTCGACGGAGGTTGCACTGAGCGCGTCGAGCGACGACATGGCACACGGCTGGATTTCCCGTTATGCCTGGGGAAGCGATTACCACGAAGTTTTGTGGAGCAAACTCAACGGCCTCGTTGGAATGATGCGAGAGCGATTTTCGGAACCGTTCGAGGCGCGAGCTTCCGCGGATACTGGGCCGGTGCAGGAAAGAATTCTTGCAAGACATGCCGACCTCGGCTGGATTGGAAAGAATACGCTGCTGCTGAATCAAAAGATGGGTTCATGGATGTTTTTGGGAACGATTCTCACCGACCTGGACCTTACGCCAACTGTGGCAAGTGAAGACTTGCTTCCACCAGACCTCTGCGGGACTTGTACGCGCTGTATTGACGAATGTCCCACGGACGCGCTGGTCGATCCGTATGTGATGGATGCGAGGCGTTGCATTTCTTATCTGACGATAGAGCTGCGCGGGCCGATCCCTGAAGAATTTCGCGA
>JAFDVY010000262.1 GCA_018268785.1 Acidobacteriota bacterium
CAATGCCGAAAAGAAGACCACGTACCAACTCGACGACCAGACGAAGCCAGAAGAGTTTGCGGGCAAAAAGGTCAAAGTCGTTGGGACCCTGGACAAAGCCACGAGCACCATCCACGTAACCAGTATCAAGGCTGCGTCTTGAACGCACCTTGCGGGAGGACGGCCAGCGGACCAGCCGTCCTCCTGTCAGCCTAGCTCCCCTCTCAGGACTCCCATAATGAAACGTATTTTTCTATTCGGTGGCTCCGCGATTCTTGTCCTCGTCGTCGTAGCGGCCGTCGTGATGTCTCTGTTCAACCTGAGCGCTTTGCCCGAACCGGGTCGAGCCGAAATCTGGCTTGCGACCAGGGGCAAGCACTTCCTCGTTCATCGCGCGAGCCACGGCCCTCTTCCCGCCGAACCAACGGACCGGGCGTCTAGCATCCAGGAAGGGAACACGCTCTTCGGGACCGAGTGTTCCGAGTGCCACGGCAATTCGGGTAGAAAACCAACCGACTCTGGCCGCTGGATGTACCCGCGTGCCGCGGACCTTACCGCTCCGGAAGTCCAGCGCTACTCCGACCGAGAACTGTTTTGGGTTGTGAAGAACGGTATCCGGCTGAGCGGAATGCCTGCGTTTGGCCGCGTTGAATCTGACGAGCACATTTGGAATCTTGTGCACTATGTCCGGACCTTGCCGTCCCAGGAAGCGCCTCACTAAACCCGCTTCGCGTTCGCTTTTTGCGCCAAAGGCCGAGTGACTCCGTGTTCGCCATGCCCCTAATTCTGCTCCTCGTGGGGACACGCTTCGCCGATGCAAAGCAAACTCCCGCACGTGAAGAACGTCCCGTCACCACTCCCGCAGGAATCAACCAACAGCCTTTAGACGTAACCAAGGCCGGGGTCTTCCAAGCCAAATGACGGCACGGCCAAACTGTCGAGACCTCGTTGCACTTTTCATCCCAGGAGGACAACGTGTCGTGGATTAAAGTCATTCCGCCCGAGGCTAGCGGCGGAGAGCTCCTCGAACAATATAAAAGGATGCAGGACTCAGCGGGACGCGTCGCCAATATCCTCGCCGTCCACAGCCTGCACCCCGCCGCCTTGGGCGCTCATTTCGACCTCTATCGAACGCTCATGTTCGGTTCCTCCGAGTTGAACCGCGCCGTGCGAGAGATGATTGCAGTCGTAGTTTCCAAGGCCAACCACTGCCACTATTGAATCCGGCACCACGCGGAGGGCCTCCGCAAAGAAACCCGTAACGAACTGCTGGTCGAATCCATCCTGTTCGATTTTCGCAATGCCGCTATTTCGCGCGCCGAACTTGCTTGCCTCGAATTCGCGGAAAAACTCACGCTCGATCCCGCCACCTGCCGCGAGCGCGACATCTCCCTTCTTCGCCAAGCCGGCTGGACCGACCGGGCGATTCTTGATATGACCCTGATCACGGCGTACTTTGCGTTTGTCAACCGGATTGCCGATGGCCTCGGCGTGCAGCTCGAAGCTGAGACCCACCCCCCTCCGGCCAAGCCCCCTACCGAGTAAGCACGGCAAAGCACCGAATGGCGCTGAATCCTTTTCTCTTTTCTCCCTATCCCATGGTTGGAACCGCGGGTTACCTGGGAAGCCTGGGCGCTCGTTTTTGTCCCTGTCTCCGTACCCTCGCCTTCCCGTCGAATGCTCGAATCGCGTCAACGTCCGCTCCGAACACGAAGAGCGCTTCTGCTCTTTGCCGATTCTCTGCAGACCAGCTGTGCCCGCAAGGGCTGGCCCGCCGCCTTCCAGTCTCTGCTCGCAGCCGCGCATCTTTCCTTCGAATCTTTTGAAGCGGCCGAGCCCTTCGACTTCCACCTATTTACGTCACCCGGAGGCTCCCGGCCAACTCATTCCTGCCAGATCCATGTTCAGCAGGGCACTTCTTTCGGAGAAAAACTCGAAAACGCCATCGCAACCTTGGCCCGGCTGGATTACCGGGAAATCGTTGTTGTGGGACAAGACTGCCCCGATCTCGAACCTGCCGACATTCGCCGGGCGTTCGAATTGCTCGATCACCACAAGCTCGTCCTTGGCCCGGATCATCGCGGCGGCTGCTATCTGATAGGAATTCACGCCTCGGACCGCTCGAAGCTGAGAGGAGTGCAGTGGCAAAAAAACACCGACTTTCAGGCGCTGCGGCGGCGCTTTGGCGTGGAGAACGCCTGCCAGCTTGCCGTGAAGATGGATCTGGACACATGGGCGGACGTGCGGTTGCTCGCCGCCTCGGCAAGTCGGTGGCGGAACCTTGCTGCCTTTCTCCTTCTTTCTCAATCGTCCAATGGCCGGACAGTTTCCATTGCAAAAAAACGAGACCCCATACT
>JAFDVY010000263.1 GCA_018268785.1 Acidobacteriota bacterium
ACGGGGTGGATCCGGCTTGAAGGATTTCCCAGCGTCAGCGATCTGATGAAGGAATACAGGGGCGCTCTCGGTGCCCAAACGAATTCAGTCCAGTAGCCACCCGCCCATGCTTGCGACCCGCAAAGTTTTTCTGAACCGAAGACGGCTGTCGATCATGTCGATGGCGCTGCTCGTGGCCTCGGCGTTCGCTTCGATCGCGCGAGCCGACGACGCTCCAGCAGGTGATGTCCAGCGGGGCCGGGAACTCTACTGGCACGGTGTCACAGCGGATGGTTCTCCTTCGCACGCCACCACGGGTTCGGGGATTGCGCTGTCCGGGGACCAGGTGAGTTGCGTGCATTGCCATCGCCCGAGTGGATTTGGATCGAGCGAGGGCGGCAAATACGTGTTGCCCATAACTGGGCCGATTTTGTTTTCGCCGCGAGAACTGAATCGCAATCGCATTTTTTACAAACTTTTCAAGGAAGCGCAGCCGCGGACTTTTTCGGCGCGCATGCGGGAGCCGAGGATGCGTCCGGCCTATACGGATGTGACGCTCGCGAAGGCGCTTCGCGAGGGAATCGACCCCGCGAGTCAGAAATTCGATCCGGAGATGCCGCGGTACGACCTGAGCGATTCCGACATGAGGAATTTGACGGCGTACTTGCGGACGCTTTCAGCGAAGCAGGACCCTGGCATCGACGAGAACGCGATTCATCTGGCAACGGTTGTCAACGACGACGCCGACCCTCGCGAGAGCGAAGCCGTGCTGAAAACGGTTTCCGCCTTCTTTGACTGGATGAACACAACGATTGACGGTCACCGCAGCAAGCCGAACTACTCCCCCTACTATCATTCCGATTTCCAGAATTCGTTTCGCCATTGGCAGTTGCACGTGTGGAGGCTGCACGGGCCACCGCAAACGTGGCCCGAACAATTGCGGGAGTATTACCGGCAAGCGCCGGTGTTTGCGGTGGTGAGCGGGTCGATCGCCGGCTCCTGGGCGCCCATCGGAAAATTCTGCGACGAGGAGCGGGTTCCCTGCATATTTCCCGACACGGAGCTTCCCAAGACGGAAAACGCCGAGTACGGATATTCCCTGTACTTTTCGCGGGGCCTCGAACTCGAAGCAGAAGCCCTCGCCCGCTATCTCGCGGAACAACTGCCGGGCGACGCCTCGCTCGTACAAATCTATTGTGACGATCCGGACGGAACGACTCCGGCAAACGCATTCGAGCGCGCAATTCGTGCGCAGGCAGCTGGCGCGCAGGTTCAGAATGTAAGAGTTTCGAGCGCCGGCGAATTAACGCAAGCGATGCGGGAAGCCGGCATTCGCGCTCGCAGTCCGGCGGCTCTGGTGGTTTGGCCGGGAAAGTACCGCGCGGCCGCGCTCACATCGGTTGGCGAATGGAAGTCCGTAAAACTGATCAGCCTCGCTTCGGACGCGCTGGAATCGGCGGAACCTGGCGTGCGGAAGTCTTTGCCAACGAACTTGATATTTCCCTATCCCTACGAACTTCCTTCGGTCCCCAATTCGCGGGTCTTTCGGGTGCGGCAGTGGATGAATTCGAGGAACGTGGAAATCCGCTATCCGAGGTTGCAGTTCGAGGCCTACTACGCTTTGACGCTCCTCGAGGCCGGTTTCGACCAGATTCTCGACGACTATTTTCGCGACTATCTGATTGAGGCGATGGAGCATGAGGCGGAGAGTCATTTGAACAACGGCACGCATCCGACGCTGGCCTTGGGTCCCGGCCAGCGGTTTGCGTCGAAAGGTGCGTACGTGGTGCGCGCGGATGCGGCCAGTGCAGGCGGAATTCGCGCGGTGTCGAACTGGATCGTTCCCTAGCCGTCGATAGAGTTGCTCTTCAGCACGATGTCTACTACCCACGTAGCAGATGCGGAACCTTCTGTCTTTGCACCGCAGATTGTCCGCAAGGACTTCGGTCGCTGGATATCATTTCAGGATCACGACGATCTCTCTGAAACCGGTGAGGTTGCTTCGATCCCCTCGCTTACGGGGCGAGAATCGTCGAACCAGCGCTTCAGCGTGAACGGAGAAACGCCGAGCCAGTAGGCAACGCGCAGGAAATAAATGAGGACCACTGTGCGGAAAACGCCGCGCTGGAGGTGGCGTCGGGCGGACACGGAGATACGTCCCGGAAGGACGGCGAAGCTCCCGGCCCGTTTGATACGCCGCACGAGTTCCACGTCTTCAAAGAGCGGCCAGTCCGGGCAACCACCAACCCGTTCGAAAATGCCTCTGCGAACGAAAATGCCCTGGTCTCCTGTCGCAGTTTGCGTCAAGCGGCTTCGGAAATTGATTCCGG
The DNA here is from genome assembly GCA_018268785.1 of Acidobacteriota bacterium. Lineage (GTDB taxonomy): Bacteria > Acidobacteriota > Terriglobia > Acidiferrales > UBA7541 > Acidiferrum. The sequence continues at coordinate 2,310 of JAFDVY010000263.1, forward strand.
CGGCGACGAACTTCAGGGAGGGCTG
>JAFDVY010000264.1 GCA_018268785.1 Acidobacteriota bacterium
TGTGAACGGAACGACGAATCCAGGGCCTTCTGAGTGCGCCGCGAGCAGAGTCGAAGTGCAATGTCTTGGCTCCAGCAGTGATGACTGCGGTGCAGACGTGACTTGTCAACGTACGGTGTTCACGCGAATCGTGCAATTGGTCGGGTTCGGTAACGGGAACAAGCCTGGCTGCTTCTTCTAACGGTGATCCGCATGCGCAATCTGGTGTTGATCCTCGCGATACTAGTCTCGTGCTGTACGAACTCCGATTCGAGAGGGGCTGACAGCGGAACGCCGATACTAGTCGCTTGGCAAAACCCCGCCTATTCAAGCTCCGATTCCGCATCAGGATTGGTCATTGCAGTTTGGCGAGATGGTAACGTGGTACGTGCAAGGGGGCCGGATTGGGTAGGGCTCTCAGCTGTGCGCGGTCGCATTTCCCAATCGGAGCTTGATTCAATTTTGTCGCGGGTGAGCGGAAACAACCAGCCAGATAGCTGCAAATTTGCGCCATTACATCAGGCCTCGATCACGCTGACGATCAGGCATGCCAGTGACGTTCGACATTTCACTTGCAGAATTGATACGACGGAGCCGTTGCAGAAATTGATCTGGTCGATCGAAATTTCAAACGCACAGCCCGTGACAAATCGTGAAGCAAAGTCTTTGTATCCTGGCGTTTACGATTCACCAAGAAACGGCGATAAAGGCAATTGAACAAGACAAAGTTGCTAGCGTCGTCCACTATGGATATTGCGACTGACACGAGTTTCCGGCAGCACCAGCACAAGAAATCGTGACGCGGCAAGATCAATCGGAATCGATGGTCAGCTCGACCGGAATACGCACGAACTGATCGCGTACGACTAGGGCTGCCTGCAGCCTGCTCGGAGCAGTCGACAAGGCTAGCGATGAGGCAGAGTACCAGCTTCGATCCACGACCTAGTCGCCCGCGCTTTAGCGAGGGCGACTAGGTATCAACACTTTAATTGAACGGCTGGCGCTGCCGTCGGGCCCATTGTGGCTCGTGCTCTTCTGGCTTGGCCTGTTCATGTGCATCAACATCGGCATGCTGGTTCGCGCCATTTACCTTGGCATGGAAGTGTCCCTGCCATCCGAGCGTCGCGCGTTGCTGGTTGCCACGTTCCCGACCATGCACTCGCGCGACTGGCTGGAGCTTTACAAGGCCGCGACACTCGCAAGGCACGAGCCAGGCGTCGCCTTACTCAAGATCGGCGACAGCACGGACGCCGTGCATATCCTGGCCTCCGGATCCGTCAACGAAATCCGCGCCGATGGCACCAGGCTTCACCGTACGGCTTCGGCAATGTGGGGCGAGTTGAGTTATTGCACCGAGCAACAATTTGACGGATCGCCATGCCAGATCGTCACGGAAACGACCGCAACAGAAATCGTCCTACCTTACCCAATCCTCAAACAACTGACCGCGCGCAATGTGCGCCTGCGGGCCGCCATGATGGAAGGATTCGTCCGCACGGCAGGGCTCAAGCACGGCCTTTTGCTCGATTCAGGAGCGTCTCCGCACGGGGACGAGAAATTATCGGCACTCGAATCGGGATACAGCCGAGATATGTGTAAAACTGCCCCATAGAAATCGCGTTTCCCTCTAAATTCATGCTGTTAGCCGAAAAAAGTGAAAGAATCGACGCCCCAAGCCTTCAGGCTGCCAAGGCCAATTCTTCGTCATACGGTTCGGGTATGACGTCGTTGTCAATAAAGTAATCGCCGAATCGTTTGATGTGGCTGGTCACATAGGGACTGAGCGTCGCAACATCCTCCGGTGTTATCTTCCACCCTTCCCGCATCAAGCGCTTGATGATGCGGGTCTGTTCGACGACGTTATGGAAGATCACCGCGTTCGCGACCAGGTCGTTGTACTTCACGATCTTTTCCTGCTCGACGGGGTCGTTATCCGCGATCACCCCTTCTCCACCGAAGAAGAAGTGCTTCGCAAAGCCGTTGTACGCTTCGACCTTGTTCGTCGACGCCGTGATCTGCTCGCGAAGGTCGCTGTCGGATATGTACTGCAGCAGGAAAAGCGTGCGTACTGCGGCGCCCAGCGCACGGAACGCTTGATAGAGCCGGTTCTTGCGACTGTTGTTGCCGAGTTTGCGCAGCAACGTTGATGCCGCAATCTTGCCGGCCCTGATCGACAGTACCACGCGCATCAGATCCTTCCAGTGCGTCTCGATCAAGTCCCAGTCGACTTTGTCGCGGAACAAGGCATCGATATGTTCGTAGGTCGTGTCCTCGTCGGGCCGGAAGAACCGATAGTCCTGCCAGTTGCGAATACGCGGCATGAGCTGAATGCCC
>JAFDVY010000265.1 GCA_018268785.1 Acidobacteriota bacterium
ATTCGGTAGATCGGAAAGAATGCGCAGGTGATTGCGAAAATAGAAATCGGGCCACAACACGGGGACAAACTCTTGGCCAGGCGCGGGGGCGCGCTGGATCAGTGAAGGAGGAAAAATATGACGCGGTCGAAAAAGAAGCTTGGAGCGTTTCTGATTGCGGCACTGGTGCTTTGCGCGGGGGGTCGGTTTCTTCTTGCTCAAGAAAAGGCAACCGGCAAGCCGCCGCAGAAAGACGAAAGTCGACAACCGGCGGTATACGAAGTTCTCGCCAAAGGAGTCGTCGGCAGTGCACCGTTTGAAGTGCAATTCAAGTCCGCCGCTCTTCGCTTGGAAATTCGCAACTTGGTCATGGGACGGGGTGAGACCGAAGCGATACCGACTCCTACACGCATTGTCCTTGAAGTTCGGCAGGGCGCAGTGACCACCACGATCAATCAGGAGAAACAAGCCCGGCAGCAGGGCGACTTCTGGGTCGTAGAAAAGGGCAGTTCCTTCACTATCGAAAATCCCGGAGAAGTCGCCGTCCTGCGAGCGATTTACATCTTCGAAGGCAAGTCGTAGCGAGTAAGGAGGAGCGGTCATGACGAAATCGCGAAGACTTGCGAACGGTGGCATTCTGACAATCGCGATGATTTGCGCTGGCTCTTCCGGCTGCGCGGACACAAGCTGGCGCGGGTACGGCCACGATACGACGCAATTCTCGCGGCAGCCCAACGAATCCACATTGAATGCTTCGACGGTCGCGACCCTGGATTTCCATCCGCCACACGGCTGGGATTTCACCATTCCCGGTGGCGGGTCCTTTACGGCATCGCCTTCAGTCTACGACAACACCGTTTATGTCGGATCTCTGAACGGACACTTCTACGCCATTTATGCGACCGGGCCAAATCAAGGCACGATCCGCTGGCAGTATCCGCCGCTGGCACCGATTCCACCGGACGCATGCGGTACAACCACCGCGGCCCTTCTCATCAGTGCGGGCTCCGGCAATCCATCGGGGCCGGGCATTGCTTCGAGTGCGGCGATCGCGAGCAACGTCGCCGGGCACACGGCCGTAATCTTCGGCGCGCCCGACCCGAACTCAAACGGCGGTGACGGGCGTCTCTGGGCGTTGGACGAAGCGACGGGACAGTGTATCTGGAAATCCGCGGTGATCGCGCCGACGAGCGGAACGTCGAAGATCGGTTATTCGTCTCCAGCGATTGCCCACAGCCGCGCGTACGTCGGCGTGTCGGCAAAACGTCCCGACGCTCCCATTACGGTCGGTAAGGTGTTTGCGATCGATTTATCGAACGGATCGATTGACCCGGCGTTCAATTTCTCCGCCGTCGGCGGCCTGGCACCGGGAGGCGGCATTTGGAGTTCTCCGGCGATCACGCCGAGCGGCAATGTGGTCGTGACGACGGGAAACAGTTGCATTCATGAAGGCGGTCCGAATTGCAACGTGATTCCTTCTCCGGATTACACCAACAGTATTTTGAAATTGGATTGGCACAACGGGAACGTACTGTGGCAGGTCCAGCCCGTCGCGATCCAGCACGACTTCGATCCTGATTTCGCGGCGTCCGCAATCGTCGGGCAAGTGAGTTGCGGCAGCCTGGCCATATCGGTGCAGAAAGACGGGTACGTGCACGCGGTGGACGTGAAAACGGGAGGTCCCTTCTCGAACCCGGCTTGTTCCTACGCGGGGCACAGTTTGGAATGTCCTCGGTGGTCCTTCCCTCCGGTCGCAAGCCTCCCATTCCAAGACGACGGTCATGGAGACAGTAATTTCAAGCGCCAAGGCGCGCTGGACGGCGATCATTTGTTCATCGCCGGCGGAGGGCTTGATCTGGAGCCGCCGCCTGGCCATACCGCACAGGAAGTGTTTAATCGATTGCATTCGTTGAATGTCTGCGCGTCGAATGCGGACCGTGTTCGTTGGATCCTTCCCAATCTTCCCGGCAATGCCGGCGGGGTCAGCGTTGCCAATGGCGTGATCTATCTCGGCACTTGGAGTCCTTTCGATACTTCCACTTCGCCGCACCATCTTCTGGCAATCGCGGACACCGACGTGTTGCCTCCGGCGAGCTTTGTCTGCAGCTACCCGGCGCTTCCCACGGGCCTGTTGTGCTCTTCCGCAGGCTTCAAGAACGTCGGTGTGCCGGTCATCGTGAAGGACATTACCCTGACAGGCTCGATCCAAGGGATACCCGCAATCTCCAACGGGCGGGTCTACGTTGCCACGGCGGGCGGGCATCTTTATGCGCTGGGCCAGTAGCATCGCGAATGA
>JAFDVY010000266.1 GCA_018268785.1 Acidobacteriota bacterium
AACCAGAATGGCCGGGCTGACGTTCATGCCGAGAGCCTCCTGCGCCCACAACAAGAGCCGAAGCATTAAGTAGTTAGATCGTCTAGCATCATGGTCTTGCGAATACATAGGTCGGAGGGTTTTGCTAGGCGAAACACTGCAGCTCACACCGAAACCGCAGAAACCGTGCGTATTTCCGCTCAATCTTCGCGTCGCCAGTCAGAGCGGCGAGAAGCGTTTTGTTCCTCTTCTTCCTGGAGGTCAATTATCTGCTTCTCGTCCTCCCACCACAGGAGGGTGACAACCGAACCTGGACCTGTAGCGAAGCAGCTTTCGCGAACGTAATAGCGGTTTGCATTCTGAACGTCGAACCATTTGTCAGTCCGCACGTCGTCCATACCTTCCCGCTCTATTCCGCCAGACGAGAGCCGTGCACTAACTGTGCTTGGGTCCAACTGCTTTACAGGCCATAGCAGCAGCCGCGGCAGGTCTTGTCCGGATGGGATAAACCATTTGCGCTCGCCATCCTCGAAATACAACACCATCGAAGGAAACGAGCCAAAGCGGACGAGCTTAATGGCTGTTGCAGTTAAGCTCATTTCAAAAACACGGCCCAGGTCACGTACGGTCTCCACTGTGATCGGGCGGCCCTTCGCAAGCGGAACAAAGAGTTTAGAGGGCAGCAGGAGGTCGCTCGCAAACTGATTTGCTCTAGTTTCCGGATTGTTAGCGATCCAATGAGAGTCCATTTGTTCTCGGCCACAACCGAACGCTACTTGTCCCCGGTCTTTCATCCAATGCCCTAATTCGTGACCAGCCGAAAAGCGCTGCCGCGTGCGAAGGGCACTGCTATCAACCGTGATGATGGCTCGGTCTCCTCTACCGACTATGTTTGCTTCGCAGCCCGAGAGAGGCTCATACAGGATGATCGCCTGGCAATGGTACGCAATTGCTTCGATCTTGATTTGACTAGGCTCGGTGATTCCAAGTTCGTCGAGCAACTGCTCAGGTGTTTTTGTCAAGGAGCTAATCATCGATTTCCCGGCTTTATGTCGTCCAGTACACCAAGTAGAGCTAGTTTTCGAAGGTGATTTTCTATGTCTTGATCGGTCAGTTCGGAGAAGCCACGATTTTGAAACGTGAACGCAGCCTGTAGTTGTGGCTGCTGCGAGAATATTGACGCCAGGAGGCTTCGGCGGCGCTCCGCGCTTTTGGGCAAGACTATCTCGCGAGACCTGATCGCTGCCACTTCACGTTCATAGTCTTCTTCGACTTTCTTGAGCTGCCTTTGTTGATGGTTTTTTACAACTTGCCGTAGCAAGCCCTTCACTCGCGCCGCTGTCTGGGTGGTGTCTCGTCCTTCACTACGCGCATCCTCTAACAACTCGTCCCCTGGCGCGTTCCGGATATACTCACCCAATCCGTCGAGGATTCTACCCAAGCGTTCCGGCCCGCTTTTTGCTTTGTCACTCATAGTGTTGTTTAAGGATTTTCTCAGAGTGTCTTTTAATGCGCCGAACAATAGCCCTGTAAGTCTTCTCGGTAAATCCAAACTCCTTTTGAATCGTAGGTCCGTCCATGCCTTCTTGCCAACCCATCAACACGTACGAAGCATTTTCGTCTTGTTCAAAGTGCCTTTCGATTTCATCGGCAAGCGCTTTGCGGTCAGCCTCGATATCGGCATCTATCCATTGATCCTCAATATGTTGGTTCGGGTCTTCCAAATCCGCAAAGGGAGAGTGCGGGTTTCCCTCCTCGTCGTCCTTGGCTATCTGAGATTCAGTGACCGCATACTCCGGCGTCTCAACATTCCTTTTGCGATGCCCTGCCCATTCACTTGCAATGCTCCATATGACACCCACAAGAAAGGGAACGAACTGTACGTTTTGAGGACACCACTGGCGCTGGCCCTCTAGGATGCGCTCCATTGCTTCCTGGAAAAGGTCCTTCTCAGTGCGAAGATTCGCTGCCCGGCGCCCGATCCGACTAATGCGATTTTTCGCAACCTGCTCCAAGCGTTCGGTGTCCTCGTGTGTGAGGGCCTCAATTGCTTGAATGATTTCGTCCTGGGTTGCAGGCTTCGTGGGCGGGGCCTTCGGCGCCGCATGTTGATCCATCGGGTCCGTTCAGCTCCCTGTTTCCGCCTCCGTAGTGGTTAATGCTTGGATTGTGGCACCGCGTGACATTGCGTTGCGCCAAAAAAATTTTGGAGAACGTTGTCCAGTCCGGACCGAGTCCGAGCATTCCTGAAGTAGGGGCGATTGTTTCAAGACAGCCGTTCC
>JAFDVY010000267.1 GCA_018268785.1 Acidobacteriota bacterium
GAGCTGTCTCAATGCACGTGTCGGCGCAAAGTCAAACACGAAACAAATAGGCTTCAGGATTTCTTCTTCATTCGGGTTGTCGCCATTCGGATTCTTGATCGACCACGGCGACTGCACACGAAACGCGGCTTGAAAGTAAGTTTCGGGGCTCTTCAAATTCCGCAGCATCAGAATGGACGACCACTGTGACACGGTGATGCCAGTGGTGAGCTTGCCACAAGAGAGCGTAATCGTTTTGGACTGAAAGCCGCTCCCGATGGCCTTGCGCACAGGCGGTAATGCGTCGAGCCCGATCCCCGCCGACGCGCCAGCCGCAACCACCACGTCGTATTCGTGCCAGAAGATGTTGTGTTTCCCGGCAAGCAGGTTTGCCATTGCGTGACAGGATGCTACGTCGGGAAGAAACCAGAATGAATGCTGGAGGTAGGGCAGTAGACGCACATCCGAATACGGGAACGGCGGTCGCGTACCGGTCTTGAGGCTTTCGACCGCTTTCGGCGCGTACTGCCCCCGGATAATGTCCAGCCATTTCTGCACATCGCTCTTATGCTTGAACTGCGCCTTAGCGTCCCTGCCTGATGCCTCAAAGAATTCGTTGAGATCGAACTCGTCGAACTCCCCCGCGCTCGCAATCGCCACCAACTCATCCGGCATCTGGTAGGTCAGCAGCCGCATCTGGGGCAGAGCGCCGTAGGGATTCCACTTGCCGGGGTGCTTCGTGGCGAACTCCGTCTTGGCCCGCTGCTCATCGGTGTACGTCCAGTTAAAAATCTGTTCCTCGATGAACTCGCCCGTAGCCAGCGCCTTGAACGGCGTACCCGAGAGATAGAGATAGGCCTTGGTCGTGATGGGCAGAAACTCCGTCTCCTTCTCCGAGAGCACAGTGAGGTCCTCATTCACATCGGCCAGTCCTGTCGCGTACTCTAACTTGGCCTCTTTACTCGCAACCGCCTCTTCTTCCCCCTCGAAGAGTTCCTTTGCAGTTTCCCGCCATGCACCGAAGTGGTACTCGTCGAAGACCACAAGGTCCCACTTCACCTTGTGTAGCCATTCGTTCTTGGGCTTGATGTTCCCTGCGTCGTCGCGGCCCAGCAAATCCTGGAAGGAACCGAAATAAACGAGTGGTTTCTTGGCGGAAACCTTCGTCGGATCGTTGTCTGAATTGCGCGAGAGGTACTGCCATCCGTCGAAGTCCACGTGAGACTCTAGGTCTGTCTGCCATGCGTCCTCGACAGCCGGCTTGAACGTAACCACGAGCACGCGCTTGGCCCCAAGTTTTTTGGCAAGCTGATAGGCAGTAAAGGTTTTGCCAAAGCGCATCTTCGCGTTCCATAGGAATCGCGGGACTGCGTGCATATCTTCTGCCCAGCGTGATAGGAAATAGGCGTGCGTCACCTTCACCGCTTCGGCTTGTTCGCGGCGCATCGGGAACGTCTCGTGATGCGTACCGGTAAATCGTTTCCCCTTGCGGAGTTCCGCGAGCACGGTCTTCACATCCTTGACCGCGCACTGCATCCACTCCAGTTCGGCGTTCTTGAAGCCTCTCCTGACAAGCGCCGCGCGCACATCGTGATCCGAGAGGACGCCGCCGTCGTCGCGCTCGGCGGTTTCGTCCAGCTCCACGCGATAGTTTTTAATGGCGGCCGTTTTGACCTGCTCGGCGATGCGCTGTTTTACGTCGCGTGTCGTCTGCCCGATCTTGAGCAGACCAGCATGTGCCTTGTCGTCAATCGAGTAGGCGTAGATGCGCGGACGTGCTTCCGGCTTGGGTGTGAGAATTTCCCCAATGGCCTTACTCATCTTCGGTTTCGTCCGACCCGACTTCGTCAAAGAGTTCGCTGTCGTGTTCGGCCACTTGAGACTCGATGAAGGCGATCTCGTCCTTGTTCAACCCATACCGCTTGTAGAGCTTGGCGTCGGTCCATTCTTGGTTCAGTGGGAGGTCGGGAACAAACGAGTAAACGTCACGCGTCGCGTGCTGCGTGGCTTTACGCAGTGAGACAAGGAAGCGAACGAACCGAGTTCGCAGGTATTGTGCGTAATTAATGGCATCCTTTTCGTTGCCGAAATGGCCGGCGACGAGATAGGTTTCTGTGCAAGCAGTGCCAGCCTCGGCAATGATCGGCTTGCTCAGAAACTTGGTTTCGACTGCTGCGCTCGTTCCTTGCACTGCCGTCATTAGAACCTTCCACTCGTCAATCCAGTCGGGATTGACCGCAATGGCTTT
>JAFDVY010000268.1 GCA_018268785.1 Acidobacteriota bacterium
GAAGGTCACCGGCTTCCCGACCTTGATATTTCCCACATCGGACTCGTCGGTTTTCGCATAAACCCACATCTTGCTAAGGTCCTGCGCGATCGTGAAAATCGTCGGCGCTTGCAGGGATGCTGCAACCGTCTGACCCACGTCCACGTTGCGAGCCACTACGGTTCCATCGATGGGCGAGCGGATGACCGTGTAGTCGAGATTCGTTTGCGCGACTTCCACCGCCGCTTTTTTCTGGCTGACTTGCGCTCCCGCTTGCGTAACGCTCGCCGCCGCGCCGCTGACGGCAGCATTCGCGGAGTCGTAGTTGGCTTTCGCGAGATCGAGTTGCTGCTGGCTCTGGATGCCGGATTGAAAGAGGCCGACCGTCCGGTCGTAGTCGGCCTTTGTCTGCACGAGCCCCGCTTTCGCTTTCTCCAAATTCGCTTGTGCCGCGACGAGATTGGCCTTCGCGTTTTCGAGATCGGCGGCGGCTTGCAGCAGCACCCCTTTGAAGAGCGCGGGATCGATGAGGGCGACGATATCGCCCTTGTGCACGCGGGAGTTGAAGTCCGCGTTCAGTTTCGCGATAGTTCCCGATACTTGTGAACCCACTTGCACCGTTATGACGGCATTGATCGTTCCCGTGGCCTCGACGGCATCATTGATCTCGCCGCGCTCCACCTTGGCCGTGAAGTGCTGCACTTGCGTGCTGCGGTCCAACGCAAAAAAGATGGCGGCCGCAATCGCCACCACACCGCCCGCCACCATCAGCCATCTGCTCTTTTTCATCTTCCGGCCTGACCTCGAAATTCCGCTATTCGTATCGCAGCGCTTCGATCGGATCGAGCAAGGATGCCTTCCGCGCGGGGTAGTAGCCGAAAAACACGCCGACGGCAATCGAGAACAGCGCCGCTACGACGATGGATTCGAGCGACATCTCCATCGGCCACTTCAACATTTGCCCCACGAGGTAGGAACCGAAAATTCCGAACAGGACCCCCGCCGCTCCGCCGACGAGGCTCAACATGATGGACTCCCCGAGGAATTGCAGCTGAATCGCTTCTTCGGTCGCGCCCACCGCCACGCGCACTCCGATCTCCCGCGTCCGCTCCGTCACCGAGACCAGCATGACGTTCATAATGCCGATGCCGCCGACGATGAGAGAAACCGAAGCAATCGCAATGAGAAGAATTGTCAGCGTCTTGCTGGCGTCGAGCTGCGCCTGAATGATGTCTTCAGGATTGCGGATGTTGAAGTCGTCTTCTTCTTCAGGGCGCAGATGATGCCGGTCGCGGAGTACGGCCGCCGCTTCCTGTCCAGCCGTTTTCACTGCCTCTTGCGACACCGCCGAGCACAAAATGTCGTCGAGCCACGTAATTCCTTTGATTTTTTTCTGGGCCATGGTGTAAGGCACGATGACCGTGTCGTCCTGGTCTTGCCCGGAGAGCGAAAGGCCTTTGGGCACCAGCGTAGCCACAACTTTGCACGGGAGGTTGTTGATGCGAATGACCTGTCCGATAGGGTCAGTTGCGCCGAACAACTGATCGCGCACGGTTCGGCCCAGCACGCATACATCTGCGGCCCGCTCGGTATCGTCCTGCGAGAAGAATGCTCCCTGGTCCACGTACCATCGCTTTATGTCGAAGTACTCCGGTGAAACGCCCCGGTACGAGGTGTGCCAGTTCTGATTGCCATAAATTACCTGCACCGGGTCATCCACGTTGGCCGAGACGCTCTTGATCAGCGACACCTGATTCTTGATGGCGATGGCATCGGCCATGACCAGTGTCTTCGTATCGTGCGTTCCAGTCCGCACGCCGTTTACGGCGCGCCCCCCGGCTTCGATCCACACGAAGTTGTCCCCGAGGTTATTCAGCTGTTGCTCCACGCGCGCTTGACCGGCTTTGCCAATCGCAACAACACAAATGACCGCTGCGATGCCGATAGTTATGCCAAGAACCGTCAGCACGCTGCGCATCTTGTTTCGAAGCAGCGCAACCATCGCCGCCCGCATGAGCCCCGCGTAATCCAAAGTACCAGCCTCGCTTCACCCAGAACTATGGACCAACCTCAAACACCTGAATCATCGCTGAGTTCGAACCTTGCCTTCTTACGGCAACATAGAGCCGACCTAGGTCTGGAGAGAACAAACTTGTGCGCGCTCCCTTCACGGTGGGGATTCGGGCAAGCTCTTTGTAGTGGTTAGGGTCTTGCTGCTCAAAAACGGAAATGGCACCCT
>JAFDVY010000269.1 GCA_018268785.1 Acidobacteriota bacterium
AATCCAGAATCAATGCCGAAAGTAGCTCTTCCGAAGAAGGGTGACGACCAGCACGAACAGAAGTTGGCGCCGCAGGAAGTGAAGCAGACACGCCGGAAACAGTTGAACCGCTCAGAACAGCAGCAGCGATTCTTTGAGTGATTTCGATGCTGACGATTTCCAAACCGCTGAGTGCAGGTCAGGCCCGTTCCTATCACGCGGAGGAATTTGCAAACGGGAGAGACAACTACTACACACAGGAGAAACAGATTGTCGGCGAGTGGCTTGGACGACTCGCGGAAGAGTGGGGCCTAAAGGGAGAGGTGCGAGACGAGCAGTTCCATCGACTTAGTGAAGGACAACATCCGATCAGCGGGGACCAACTGGTGCGCCATCAGAGTCCTCGTGAATACGTCAACGAGCAGGGTGAAAAAATCAAGACGATGGAACATCGTGCGGGCTGGGATGCGACGTTCTCCGCCCCGAAAAGTGTTTCGCTGACCGCACTCGTGGGGAATGATGAACGGGTGCGCGAGGCACATCGAGAAAGCGTATCGGTTGCTCTGAGCGAAATGGAACGATTTGTCCAGGCGAGGCTCGGTAGCAACCTTCCTGCCGAGACCACCGGCAAATGGGTTGCAGCCAGGTTTGAGCACGATAGTTCTCGTCCGGTAGACGGCTACGCCGCACCACAACTTCATACGCACGTTGTGTTTTTCAATATTACGCAGACCGCAAATGGAGATTCCCGAGCGTTACAGCCGAGGGAACTCTACAAGTCACAGCAGTATGCGACCGCGATATATCGTTCTGAACTTGCCTCTAGGCTAAAGGAAATCGGCTACGAAGTGGAACGCGGCAGAAGTGGACAGCCGGAAATCAAAGGATACAGCGCGGAGTATTTGGAAGCATCGAGCCCACGCCGCCGGCAGATCGAAGAGCATTTAGCCAGAACAAACCAAAGAGGTGCCGGCGCGGCTCAGATTGCCGCCCACCAGACTCGGGAACGAAAACAAGAGACTTCGCATGAAGAGATGCAGGCGAAACACAGAGACTTGGCCAGAAAGTTTGGCGGCCAGCCGGAGCACATTGTTGAAGCGGTGCGACGACAAGCCAGTCAGCTCAAGCCCGAACCGAATGAGAAGGCGCTTAGCCAAGCGCTTGCATATTCCACCGAACGCAATCTTGAGCGCGAGGCCGTAACAGACGAACGGGCACTCTTACGCGACGCACTGAATCGCTCAATGGGCCACGCCTCATTTACCCAGATGAAGTCGGCGTTCGAAAGACAAGTACAGTCCGGCGAGCTAACGGAGTTGCGAGGGCACTCGAACCAGCTAGCCCGCTCGTTCACGACAAGAGATATGCAAGCCTACGAACGAAACACCATTCAGAAGATGAAAGAAGGCCAGGGGCAGTTCCCGTCAATCGCAAGCGAACAGTCTCGCGATGTCGTCGAGAAAAAGCACTCTCACTTGAACGAAACCCAACGGCAAGCGGTTGCGCAGATTCTTTCGAGCCGGGATCAGGTGATGGCGCTAGAAGGCGTAGCAGGGAGCGGTAAAACGACATCGCTCGCGGCAATTCGGGAATCCGCAGAAAGACACGGCTACAAAGTTGAGGGATTTGCGCCCACGTCGCGGGCGGCTCAAAAGCTAAGCGAATCAGGAATCGAGTCCAAAACTCTTCAAAGGCATTTGGCTTCGAAAGAGGAATTCCCGAACCAGGGAAAGAAACTTTACGTCCTCGACGAATCGAGCCTTGCCAGCACCAAGCAGGTGAATCAATTCCTCAATGGCCTCGGCAACGAGGATCGGGTGTTGCTCGTCGGAGATACCCGCCAACATCAGGCAGTTGAGGCAGGCCGCCCGTACCAACAGTTACGCGAAGCCGGAATTGAGACAGCTCGGCTCGACGAGATAGTGCGTCAAAAGGACCCTGCCCTTAAAGAAGTGGTCGAGCAGCTCGCTCGCGGGGCAGTCAAAGATGCTGTGGATAATCTCTTTTCGCAGGGCCGGATACATGAGATCGGCGACAGGAACGAGCGACTAGGCAGAATCGCCGAGGAATACGTCAAGAAGCCGGAGGGTACGCTCGTTGTGTCTCCCGACAACCAATCTCGGATGGAAATAAACACCGTCATCCACCGCAAGATGCAAGAGAGAGGACAGGTTGGAACTGAGGAACAAAAGCACAAAGTCTTAGCTCCACGGCAAGAAATCAC
>JAFDVY010000026.1 GCA_018268785.1 Acidobacteriota bacterium
TTCAGACCGTGCGACAGCCGTGCAGCGGGGGCGCCGCCTCGAATACTTCACGATTGGTTGGAACGCCATCGAAGGAGTGGTTGCCGTCTTTTCTGGATTGATGGCTGGAAGCATTGCGCTCGTCGGATTCGGGCTCGACAGTTTCATCGAAGTGGCTTCCGGTTCGGCTTTGCTGTGGAGAATGTCTGTGGATGCGGACGTTCACCGCAGAGAACGCAATGAGAAGCTGGCGTTGAGGATTGTCGGTGCTTGCTTTCTGTTGTTGGCGGCTTACATCGCCTACGAATCCGCTTCGGACTTGTGGCTGAGGAAGGCGCCAGAACACAGCGTGCCGGGAATTATTTTGGCCTGCGTGTCGTTGGTCGTCATGCCGCTGCTCTCAAAGGCAAAAAGAAAGGTTGCACACGCTCTCGGAAGTGCGGCCATGCACGCGGATGCAAAGCAGACCGAGTTCTGCACCTATCTGTCCGGCATATTGCTGGCAGGCTTACTTCTCAATGCGCTCTTTGGATGGTGGTGGGCAGATCCTGTGGCTGGTCTCGTCATGGTCCCCATCATTGCTAACGAAGGCGTGGAAGGACTGCGGGGCGACGTTTGTTGCGATTGAGTTAAGGCAGCTTACTGTTCAAGATGCAATAGGTCCGCGATTGCATTTTTTAGCTTTCGTCGGTGACTAGTGCCCGGGGTGGGAGTGGGGTCATGCCTGAGCTGCTCCGCTTTTGCATTCTTCCATTTGGGGCCAGAGGACGATATAAACAAACTGTGCAGCAAACCAAGACAGAGCGGTCAGGCGACTGGCCTGCGACAAGGGTCCTAGTCGTAGACGATGACGTCGAGCTTTGTGAACTTGTCGAACAATACTTGCGTTCACAAGGTTTCGATGTGGATTCCGTATACGACGGAACGACTGGCGTAGCGAATGCGCTTTCGAATTCCTACGACATGATAATCCTGGACGTCATGCTTCCAGGAATCAGAGGCTTCGAAGCGTTGCGTCAAATCCGGGCCAAGTCCTCGATCCCCGTCATCATGCTTACGGCGCATGGTGAGGACGTTGACCGTATCGTTGGACTGGAAATCGGCGCGGACGACTACATGCCGAAACCGTTTAATCCTCGAGAGCTTGCGGCACGAATTCATGCAATTTTGCGGCGAACCAACGCAAGAACGGCCAAGCAGACGCAGAGTCCGGCTATCCTTTGCCTGGAGGACGTTCGAATCGACTTGCTAGAGCGCACGGCACACCGGAAAACGCGGGATCTCGAACTGACGTCGGCGGAATTCGAGCTTCTGGCTCTTTTCTTCAAGTCTCCCGGCCAGGTGCTAACGCGAGAGGAGTTGGTAAAGAACGTCCTGGGACGAGACATGGAGCCTTCCGATCGCAGTCTGGACGTTCACATCAGCAATCTTCGAAAAAAAATAGCCTTGCCTGAGGACGATACGGAGCGCATTCGAGCCATTCGAAATGTAGGATACGTCTATGTCGTATCGAATTCGTCCTTGTAGGTAGTGGCGGGTGAGTTTGCATTGAGCAGCCTATTTCTGAAAATTTTCCTCTCGTTCTGGCTGGCGATGGTGCTGGTCAGCGCCACATTGATAGCTTCCGTCGTTACGACTCAATCGCAGTTCAGAGCAATGCGGGCGGAAGAATTCGACGGGACAGTAATGCCACTTATGGCGGCGCGTGCGGCGGATATCCTGGACGATCATGGGATGGGAGCCCTGGCGGATTTTCTGTCATCGCTACAGACGACGCTGCATTGGCAAGCGTATTTGTTCGACGACGAGGGGAAGGAGATATTGTCCCAGCCGGCTCCGCCGGAAGTGGACGCGATGGCAATTTCAGCATTGCAATCCGTTGGAACGAATATTCAGACATCTCATGGCACAAGATTTGCCGCGACCAGGACAACAGGTTCAACGGGCACGCACTATGTGCTGGTGATCGGGACTAACGTGGAATCCGTGACGGACGTATTACGGGCTCCGATTCGTGTGCAGATTGTGCGCGCCGCCACTGTACTGTTCATCGCCGGCTTCGTTTGCTTCTGGCTTGCGAGGTACATCACCGCGCCGGTTCGGCATCTGCGGACAGCGACGCATAGATTGGCCAGAGGAAATCTGAGCGCCCGAGTGGGGGCCTCGGCAGGAAACCGTTCGGACGAGCTTGCGGAGCTAAGCCGCGACTTCGATCACATGGCGGAACAGCTGGAGTCGCTGATTTCCTCGCAACAGCGCCTGTTTGCCGACATTTCACATGAGTTAAGGTCACCCTTGGCGCGTCTTACGGTAGCGCTGGGCCTGGTGCGCCTGCACGCGAATGCGGAGTCGACGAGCGGGCTCGACCGGATTGAAACGGAGGCAGAGCGACTAAATACACTAATCGGCAGCTTGCTCCGGCTCGCGCGGCTAGAGGGAGGAAGCGAGCCACTGGGGGGAGAGCCCGTGCAGTTTCACAATCTCGTCGCAGAAGTCGCTGCCGATGCCGATTTCGAAGCACAAAGCCGCAATCGCAATGTCCGCCTTACCAGGAACGAACCCTGCACAGTTTCGGGAAACAACGAGCTGCTGCGAAGCGCAGTGGAAAATGTGATTCGCAATGCGGTGAAATACACCGCCGAAGGCACTGAGGTCCAGATTACATTGCAAAAAATGTCCGGCAATGGGAACAACACGGCATTGCTCAGGGTGCGCGACCACGGACGTGGAGTTCCCGAAAATTCCCTGGCAAATATTTTTCTGCCATTCTACCGGGTAGAAGACGCCCGGGATCGCACATCGGGTGGTTCCGGTTTGGGCTTGTCCATTACAGATCGCGCGATACGGCTGCACGGGGGCAGCTTGCGGGCCGCCAATTGCCCGGACGGAGGCTTGCTTATCGAGCTACGTTTGCCGTGTACGGAGAAGGCCAAGGACGAAGCACAAAAAGCCCTTTCGAACTGAGAGCCCGCACCTAACCGCCGGAATAGAGGTTGCGCCGCCGATAAACCAGGAAGGTAATCGCGGTGCAAATGAACATGGGCGGGATAATGAGGATGATGATTCCATTGCGAAGCGCGTGGATTGTGCGCGGTCCGGAGGCCGACGCGCTCTGATAACACATTGCGCAGCCCTGTGCGACGGCGTGCGGCGAAGCGGCGAGGAAGAGGATCGCTGCAATGCAGAACAACAACAGAAAACCGAACGGGCGTTTGCCTCTCAATGAAACACGCTTCTGACGGCTCGAAAGCGCCGAGTTAGCCTCAAGCTCGGTCATTAGTGATGTCCGATGCTGACCATACGATACGCGTCCGGCCAGATTTGATTCATCATCAGCAAAACAAAAACCACAGCCAGTACGAAACTCCAAAGAAGAATCGGGCGATCGTATTTCAGGTGCATAAAGTAAAGTAGCCCGATTCCAGCCTCCACAACGGCCAGAATCAGCAACACAGCCAGCAGCCTGCCAGCCGAAAATCCCCGGTAGCTCAGGAATACTTCCGCGCCCGCAATGCACAGCAGTCCAATCCACACCGCGAAATAGAGCCTCATCCCCGGACTGTTAGAAGAATCGCCTGCTTCTGTCATATACCTGCTCCTTGACTTTAGGCTCCGGCTATCTGGGAGCTGCGTTCATCAAATACAAAAGCGGGAAAACGAACATCCAAACCAGGTCAACAAAATGCCAGTAGAGACCCGTAGTCTCCACGTGATTCTTGTCTAGCCAGTTGGTTCGAAACCCGATCGAGACAATCGTCAGCGCTATAATTCCGGAAAGAACGTGCAGCAGGTGGAGTCCCGTGATGCTAAAGAAGGTGGCGCCGAACATTACGGGCCCGCCCATCGGGTTGTGCGACAGTCCCCAGCCATCGTGAAACATATGAAACCATTCGCGCAAATGCAGGACCGCAAAAACGATGCCGAGAACCACAGTCGACGCCAGCCATTTCAAGCTCGATGATTTTTTCCCGTCTTTCGCCGCCTGAACGGCGCCAAGCATCGTCAGGCTGCTGGTCAGTAATACTGCGGTCATGATCATGCCGTTCAGAATGGTCGGAGAAAACTGAAAGGGCCTTGGCCAGTCCGGCGTGCCCACTCGCAGATAGGAATAGCCAAAAAGGACCGCTCCGAATGTGACCGCGTCCGAAGCGATGAAGAGCCACATGGTCAGTTTCTTGGATTGGACGCCATAGGGAGAAGGCTCCATGATCCCCGCAACCGTCGCTACAGATTCGCTCACAACCCCTCCAAAGAAATCAGGTCCGTATCAATAACAGCATGAGCAGATATAACCAGAGCCCATCCATAAAGTGCCAGTACACAGACAGCGCTCGCAGTCCGGTGGTTTTTGCCGTCCCGTTTGTGTTCCCCAGCTTTCGAATCATGTAAATAATGGCGGCAATTCCGCCGAGTAAATGCACTCCGTGCATAGCGGTAAAGACGAAGAAAAACGATGAGCTGGGGTTGGTGGAAAGAAACAGACCTTGAGCGGTGAGAGCGCGCCATGCCAAGACTTGTCCAACAAGGAAGAGTCCGCCGAGGGCAAGCGTGACCTGAAGCCAATTCATACCCTCGGAAAACGTCCGCTTAGTTTCCATGAGCGCCATGGACGATGCACGGGCAACGGACTGCAGCATATCCGTACCCTTCCTCAAGGTGAAACTGCTGAAAAGCAAGATCAGAGTATTTCCGTAGAGTATGCGGGGAAGCGCAAAGTGTCTCCAGTCGGGAGAGACTCCTTGCCGCACTATCATCGCGCTCGTGAATGCGGCAAAGGACATCACGATGGCGAGAATCCCAATCCACACGCCGGTCTCAGAGCGCTCGGGGCCAGGATGCGTTTGGGTATGGAGGCGCGAGCCATCGGGAAGAACCGGAGGACCGGTAGTGCCTTCGGCGTGTATTGCTTCTTGAATGTCGATTCCCAATTCTTCTCCCCTGCGCGGCACGATTTCCGTTGCTATCAGGCGCTCCTGGGCGCGGTCGATTGCATAAGGTAGTCGCTTCCGTCAGATGCTTCGACTCCAAACTCGTTCGGCCCATTCTGAACGACGGGATGCTTGCCGCCAAAGTTGTCGAAAGGCGGCGGCGAGGTCGTAGACCATTCCAGAGAGGTAGCTTGCCAGGGATTTTCAGAAGCCACGGGGCCCCGGAAGCGGCTCCAGATCAGGTTCCCGAAGAAAATGAGCTGAGCGGCGCCGGTCAGCAGAGCCGCGATGGTTATGAACTTGTGCACCGGAATCAGCGGCGCAAGGTAATCATCAACGAAGGCCGAGTATCGGCGAACATTTCCCACCAGCCCCAAGTAGTGCATGGGCATGAAGACGCAATAGACGCCAACGAAGGTCAGCCAGAAATGCAATTTGCCAAAAGTTTCGTTCATCATGCGTCCGAACATCTTCGGGAACCAGAAATATGTCCCGGCAAAAACACCGAATAGAGAAGCAACGGCCATGACGAAATGGAAATGAGCGACGACGAAATAGGTAGCGTGAAGATAGGAATCGAGCGAAGGCTGCGCCAGATAAAAACCGCTGATTCCTCCACTTATGAAAACAGAGATGAACCCCAGGCAAAAGAGTGCGGGAGTATCAAATCGCATCTTTCCGCCATAAATGGACGCGGTAAGCAAGAGGGTCATGACGGTTGCCGGGATGGTGATCACCAGCGTTGGGACCGAAAAAATGTTTGCGGAAAACGGATTCATTCCGCTGACGAACATGTGGTGACCCCAAACCATGTAGCTCAAAAAGCCGATGGCAACCATGCTGCCAATCAGAGCGCGCGGCCCGAGCAGCGGTTTTCTCGTAAACACGGGCAGAATCGTCGCAATGATTCCGATGGAAGGCAGAATGGCGATATAAACCTCAGGATGGCCAAAGAACCAGAACAAGTGCTGCCAGAGGAGAGGAGATCCTCCGGAATGAGGCTGCAATTTGTCGCTCAGAATCAGACCACCGGGAATGAAGAAGCTCGTTCCCGCTACACGGTCCAAAATCAGAAGAATACATGCAGGCAACAAAACGGCGAACGCCAGGAGAGCGATAACGGAAGTAACGAACCAGGCCCAAGTGCTGTAGGGCATGCGGGCCAGAGACATTCCTTTGGTCCGCAAATCGAGAGTTGTGGCAATAAAATTCAAAGCGCCGAGCAACGAGCCTACACAGAATAGAGCAATGGAAATCGCCCAGAGATTTTGGCCCATCGCCAAGCCCGGGCCAGCGTCTCCGCCCACGGCGCTCAACGGGGCGTACGCCGTCCAACCGGAGATGGGCGGGCCGTCAGCGACAAAAAAAGAGGCCATCATCACCAGAAAGGCCACAAAGGTGGTCCAGAACGACATCATATTGAATCGAGGGAAGGCCATGTCTTCCGCGCCGATTTGAATGGGCAGAAAGTAGTTGCCAAAGGCCGCGAAAGGAGCATTCGTCAGAACAAAGAACACCATCAACGTCCCATGCATGGTCAAGAGCGAAAGATAATATTCCGGGGTCATCACTCCGCCGGGCGCACCTGCTGACGAAAACTTCGCGAGCAGCGGTATGTGCCAGTCCGGATACGCCAAATGAATGCGCAGCAGCCAGGACAAGACCATGCCGACAAATACCGCCACGAGCGCCAGTCCGTAATACTGCTTGCCGATCACCTTGTGATCCAGACTGAAGATGTATTTCCGCAGGAATCCTGTCGGCGCGGTGTGCTGGTGCGCGACAGGTTGTGACGAGACTTCATGCATATGACGTAGTCCTCTTAACGGAGACAACTCTGCTGCCTGTCCTCGAAAAAATCTCTTCTTCTACTGGCCGGCCTGGGTCTTAAGCCATTGCTCGTAGTCTTCCTCGCTTCGCACTTCGAGATACGCCTTCATGTTGTAATGCCCCAGACCACACAATTGCGTGCACACGATTTCGTACTTACCGATCTGTGTCGCCGTGAAGTGAAGCGGAATATCGAGGCCAGGAACGAAATCCTGTTGGACGCGCAGTTCGCGCACATAAAAAGAATGGCCAACATCCTTGGAATGAAGGGTCAGGGCCACCGGCCTGTTGACTGGCACGACGAGGGAGGCTGTCACAATGTCGTCGCGTGCCGCAGGATCATTCGCCGGATCGAGGCCGAAGTAGTTCCCGCTACCGTCGTCGATCTTTTCGGGATGGACGCCGCCAAATTTGCCATCAGGGCCGGGATAGCGGAAATAAAAAGCAAACTGTTCGGCTTGCACATCTATCTTTATTGAGGAGGGATCTGGTGGAGTGAGATAGATCGCCGCCCATGCTTTCGAGCCGACAAAAGTCAGCGTGAAGATTTCGATACCCACCAGGATAATCGCGGCTGTCACCAGCGGCGTTGCCCCGCCCGGAAATGGTTTTATCTTCCTCGCGCGATCTTTGTCACTGGCGCCCCAGGCAAAAAAGCCAAGCATCAATTGGCCGGCCAGAAACAGCACTCCAGTGCCGATCATGGTTTCTTCGAGTTGATGGTCCACAGCCTTTCCCGTCGTCGAAATGTCCGGCGGAAGCCACCAGGTGTGCATTGCGAAAAACGCGATAGACACCAGCGTGATCAGTGTGAGCACTACCGCAAACACTTTGCCCATAGCTCGTTTTCTCTCTAGGCTCCGATTTACTCGTTTTGAGACTTCTCGATCGCCATCAGCCAGAAACTTCGATTAGTACGGTAAAGCTTTGAACGTGAAATTGACCGCCTTGGTCTCGCCGGATCCAATGGTTACTTCTTCGGCTTGCGTACCGTACTGCTCGTGCCACGCGGACACGGTATACTTGCCAGGTGGAAGCCCTTTCAGACTGAACGAGCCGTCCTTCCCCGTTACGGCGTAGTGCGAAGTGCTCAAAACAACGAAATAGCCATGCATCCAGGGATGAATGTTGCACTTCACCGGAATGAATTCCGGTTTGTCGTATTTCGTATCGATTGGCGCCGATCCGGCAGGCTGAGACTTGTTCCACTCCGGATTCACTTTTGCCAGCGGATGAATATTGTGCGAGGTCTGGTCGTCGTTAAAGATCTGCAGAACTTGGCCCGCCTGCATCGGGAGGATGTGGGGGATATATTGACAGCCCTTTTGATCGTACCTCGCCAGCTCTGCCGGAGCCGCTCCTGGTGTATCTCCAGCTGAAATGTAAACCACAACATACTCCAGAGAATTACCGGGCCCAGTCGATACATTTTCGGTCATCACCGGCGTGGCGTGCTGTTTGGCGCACGAAGGTTCCTTGGCCATATCAATCGGTTTCATCTTCGGCGGAGTGCCCGTATAGGTCACCTTTCCAGATATGACGCCGGTAGCGGGGGGTGTTGCGTTTAAGCGTGCGACGAGTTCGGTTCCCAGGAGAGCAACTCCTGCCACAAGCAACAGAAGTTTGGTTTTCATCCGGTAGCTCCTTCCAATATTCATCAGTTTCCGCCTGCGTTAGGGCCGATTGGTTTGATATCCGCCCTGTGCTCCGCCGCGTATTTTTTCCAAAGCGCAGCCTCGGGCGTGTTCAACGTCTGAAGCGTTCGCAGAAAGTGGACGAGATCCCAGGCTTCATTTGGCTGAATGACATCCGCGAAGGACGGCATAGGAGTGCCGTCAACGCCGGTCATAAAGATGCGATAGAGATCCTGGTTCGTCTCGCCACACTTGAATCGCGAGCCTGTTGAGAAGTTATATGGTCGAATCGGATTGTCCTTGCTGTCGGTCAAAGTGGATGCGGATGGGCCATCGCCATGGCCTTCTGGGCCGTGGCATTTCCAACATTCCATCTTTTGAAACAGCTCCCTACCGTGCAGAATACTCTGGAGCGTTGCCGGAGTCTCCGGTGGAATGTGGATCGCCGCACCGGACTTCTCACTGGCCCAGCGAGGTGAAAACGTCTTGACGTATGCTATGAGGTCGGCGCGCTGCTGAGGCGTGAGCGGATTCCACGATGGCATGTTTGTGGTTACAAAGCCGCGCCGGATGGCATGATCGAGATCGTCGTCCGTTGGCAAGGTGCCAGTCGGTGTCGATCGGCACTTGAACGTGGCTGCTGTAAAGTCCCGCGGCTTCGGCTCGATCCACGGAGCATTTTCTCCGTTACCGTCACCCTGCGGGCCATGGCAACCAATGCAGTACCGGCGATAGAGCTGTTTCCCGCTGTCGGCGTTTCCCGTCAAGCTGCCGACGTGACTCGATTGTGCAAAATTGACTCGTGTTGTAACGGCGAACACAACCGCTGTGCCAGCCACCAACGTCATCAGTAATTTTCTGTTCATCGTCAACGCCCCCAGCTCTAAAAGTCGAAATCGAACCCGAGCATGATGCTGCTGCTCCAGACCGGATCTGAAATTGAAAATACTGGCGCTCCCCCGCCGCTACCGCTGAGCGGCGAGAATCCGTTCGATTTTGACCTCGAGTATTCCGTGTGCCACGCGAGACCAGCCCGGCTGAACATGATCGGATACCAGCGGTAGCCGGCCGAATACGCCGTCACGTTGCCATAGTCCTTGGGAAAGCCAGCATTTACGAATGGCTGTTGCGAAACGCCAATCCTTTCGAATCGGCCAAAAAAGACCAATTGTGGACTGACGTAATAGTGGCTCTCAAGAAAGCCGCCAACGAACGCCGGAGCTTTCGCTCCATCTGGAAGTGCAGTATTCGAAGGCACTGCGGCACCGAAGTACGGATTGTCGTGCCCGTACATGATGAGGGGTAGAAACTCGAGTTTCTTCAGGAAGAAGTCGCCAGACGCACCTACGCGGTAGAAAGGCTTGTTACCCAAGCCGACCAGAGCCAACGAGGTTCCGCCCGACGTGGTCGTTTGGAAGTAAGTCGGTCTTTGGCCAAAATAACTGAAGGCCCCGATACGTTGCAATCCCATGCTTCCACCATTGAACGCCTGGCTAAACGCCAGGTTGACGTCATATCCCCGGTTCGCGGGCGACCCGGATCCGCTTGAGAAGCCAACGGTGCCGTCGTTGCTGCTCAATATGGAAGCCGAATACCGGGTGTAGCTATTCTTCGAGTGTCCTGCAATCTCGACTCCCAGTTGATTGTTGCCATACCCAAAGGGATTGGATGTTCCGGGAACATCGTAATGATAGCTTTGATAAAATCCGCCGTTTGCGGAGAGAAAGAGAAACCGCTTTTCTGAAATTAGATTATCCAGTTCGAACTTCCCAGCCCTAACGTTGAGCCAGGTGCTGCCTCTTAAGTTGTCGAACCGCACCCAAGCAGCCTCAAAGTGAAATGAAGCCGTTGAGTCCGACGATGGCAGCAATGCAAAGGAAATGTTCTTGTAGAGAGTTCCAGCGGTCCACAGGTCCATGCCCGAGAGGTCGAACCCATTCTGTTGCACTTTGCCGGAAATCAGCGTTGAACCTGGCCCACCCCCGGGAATGGAATCGACCGCGAGATTGTTCGTGCTCTCCCGATGCCATTGCGGAGTGATTCGAAACGTAATCGGGAAATAAGTGGGATTTTGCCAGATCGGAGAGTCGCGTTCATTCCCAAGTTGATAGCCATTGTCGCGAAATACCTGGCCAAAGTTGTTCAGTTCCGGCCATGCGGTGTGGCACGCAGAGCAGGGCAAGCCGTACTTTCTCGCAAATGCCGGAATTGCTCTGACATGGATACGCGGTAGGGGCGCGGCGTGAGCCGTGGAGCCCCCGCGACCGAAGAGCATCAGCCCAAAGAGGCCGCCGAAAACAAGCGAGCCGATAATTGTCCATCTGATCGTTCCCGTTGGAAACCCCTTGGACATACAGCCTCCTGCTTCAATCGCCTGAACGCTTAGAATTTGAGAACTGAATCTCGAACGGAAGGAAGGAAAACGAGTTCAATCGCAGAGTTGAAGGTTCAACTATCATCTCGCTCCGTCTCTCAAAATTCCTTTCGTGGCCCGAGAATCAAAAAAACGGCAGCAGACCATTCAAAAAGCGAGCAGAACATACTCCCGCAAAGTTAACAATGCAAGCACAAAATAAACGTAACTTAACATTTCTTCGATGGTTTGCCCGAATTCTTAACATTGAAACTACTTGCGCCCATCTTTTGGCCTCCCCGCTACCTTTAAGCCCGCCATTTTCATGTTGACTGCTTAACGTTGCGGGTGGTACGACATTGGCCGCATTTCCCGTTCGCATCGTGGGCGGGCAGGAGTTCGGCGCGCGACCCGCATCAGGAGCTGAACCTCTAAGGATGCAAAGAACCTTGCTCAAGAACGCTCTGGCACGGATCAGTTCGCCCGGTTCTCTGAACACCGCCGCTCTTCGTAGAGCTGCCTCCGCGTTCCTACTAATCCTCTCTTTGCCTTTGCTGGCTTTTTCCGACAAGTCAGCCTCTCCAACACAGGGATTTGCGATGGATCTACCGAATTCCGAAGCCGACGTCCTGGCGGCTGTTCAAGCCGTTGCCGACGACCACATCATTCACGGTACGTATGTGTACGAACGTGAAAAAATCCTGAATGAAGCGATTACCGAGAAATCTTCTTCTTATTTCGATTCCCGGAAGGCCGATGGACATATTTTTTACAAAGTACGTCGCGATGCTTTGGCTCCGCGAAACTTCAAAAACAGCTCTGACATTGGCGTAATTACCGTGCGTTACATTGTCCGCTCGACCTCCAATGCCGTGACACATCTCGAAATTGTTGCGGTCTTCGTCGAAGATGGGACGCAACGCGTCCATATTTCCAACAGCACGGTCGAAACCAGCGAGTTTGCCGAAATTCAGAAACAATTGACTTCCATTCAAAGAGACCGCCAGATTGCGACTGGGATTCAGGAAAAGAAAGATCGCGAAGCGGAAGAGGCCGCCGCGCTCGCAAGGCAAAAGGCCGAGGAAATTGCCCAATCGCAAGCCAAGGACTCCTCCTTGCAGGCGCTTGAACGCCGTGCTGACGAACTCCAGCATGCCCTCGAGGTACGTATCGCGAAACCGAACATCGAACTGAAAGCAGCCCCCTTCCGTGGAGCTGCCACTTTGAGGAAACTGACTGCGGACTCCGATGTGCTTGTCGAGGTCCTTACCACCTATTGGTATGGAGTCGAAACCTCAGACGGGTACCGCGGATGGGTTCGACGCGACGAAGTGGTGCCACTGCCTTGAACAAACCTTTTGCGCTCGAGTATTTCAAAAAATGGCGTCTTCCCGTCCTGAGATTCCTTTGCCTCTCGATCCTGGTTTGCCCGGTCGCTCTTCCACAGGACAATGTCAACATCCATCAGCGAACTTTCCCAGTGTCGATGAACGAAGCGAATGCCGCGGTTGCAAAGATAAGGAACACGTCAAAAGGCCGCCTGCCGATTCTCGAAGGCTTTGTGCAACAACCTGGTCAGCCCATCGAGCGCTTCGACAAAGGATATTTTGAGTGTGCGTTTCGGGTCTCGCCTGCGGGAGATGGGACCGCAGTACAAATAACCGCAAAGGTGACTGCCTGGTTTAGCGATCCGGATCCAAGGCTTTCCGGTTATCGCGTTCTTGTTTCAAATGGGCGCTTGGAAGATGACGCATTGGACAGAATCGCGGAAGTCTTGGCGCCCGTTTCCAAAACCAGCGGCAAAATTGCGGCGCCGTCATTGCCAGGATACCCCGCTACGGACGCTCGCAAACCCGCCGAAGGCAGCATCCGGACGGACGGCCCAGCCGGCAATTTTGGCATTCGGCCAAGCTTGCCCTATCGCCCGACCTTACCGCCTGCCTCTATCCCCTCAACCGATCCTGAATCCGCAAAAACTTCGCGCACTTCGGAAGAAAAAAGGGCCAAAGAGCTGTCCGACTACATCAAGAATATGGAACAGATTCAGCGCGACCAATCTCACCCCAACGATCTAGTGGCCGTAAGGAAACCCAAGACCCCTATCTTCACGAAGCCATCGGATACTTCGCGTGTGCTTTTGGAAGCGGACGCGCAAGACGAATTCCAGGTTCTCGGCGTCGAAGGCGTCTGGGTTCACATACAGATTTCTGGACTCTCGCGTGGATGGGTGCGCCGCAGTCAACTTGAATTGCCTCTCGGATTTTCCGCAGGCCAAGGTATGGAAGAAACGCCGTCCAAGTCCGACACTACGTTTGAGATTGTGAGAGAAGAAACTACCTCGTTCCAAGGAAATTGGCAGCCACTAAAAGGTAAGCTGGTGCGAATCGAGTGGATTAAACCAACAAATCTTGCGATAAGCACTTCCTCCAGGGACAAGTTAACTTATGCAAAGTCCATTTTCTTGCAGGCCTTCAAGAATCTTGCTCAATCGCAACCTTCAGCGGAGGGCATCGTAGTCGTTTTCGATTCTGCTGACGGAGGCCAAATCGCCGCTCCCTTATCGAGCGTTAAGGCGCTTGCCGATCGTACTGTCTCCGACGCGGCGTTCTGGCGGCAGTGCTCTCTTGATCCACCCGAGTCGTTTGTTGGCTCGGCGAGACCATAGCCGCCGCGGCTATTGGCGTGACGCATTGCCGCATACCTGCCAGGCGCGCGCGGGCCGCCCGTCTGGATGGGACGTTTTCTGCACCCGAACTTTGATGCAGATTCGGATTGAAACAACACTGGTGCCCGGGGTGGGAGCCGAACTATTCCGTCTGTTGATTCTACGTAAGTTATTGATTCTAGATGGGTATAGTACCAGCAAAATTAGCAGATTCAGCCGATTTGGGCACGTGTAGGGCACGCGGAAATTACAGTTTGTGATGCCTCGACAACTGCACCACGGTCTTCGTATCTGGGTAAGCGGCCAAGGCTCCACTCGCATCGATCTTATCGCCTGTAATTTTGCCTTCGATTATCAGATCGTGGTTGCCGGGAATACCCATCACACTCGGAATGTTTTGGTCGAAATGTGTGGCCGAAACTCTCACTTTCAACACATCGCCCTTCTCTTCGTATGTGCCAACGTAAGCGAAACCGCTGTCACCACCAAGAACCTGCCCTTTCGTAAAGACCACAACGCCTCCACCAACGCCTGCGGGTCCGTGATACTGCACAATCCAGAGTCCATCAACCATTTCACTTCCCCCCAAGCAACGCCTCAAATTCATTCAGTAGAGCGATATGATTCTTCGTTGTAATCGGAGCCTGTGAAAAATAGTGATTAGACGAAAAGGGTGCAGGAATCTTGCGTTCGATCTTAACTGGTGCGGGTACGCCCGGCTTGCCAAAATCTTCTGTCCAGAACTGAATGGATGCCATATCGAGTTGGCTTTTGGTGTTGATGTGTCCTTCGACTCGTTTAACGAACTGCCCCAAACGTGGATTTAGAACCGCAAGAGGCGCAGCAATTTGGAAGTCGATTTGACTCAGGTAGTTCTCCCTGCGTTCCTTTGGAACAACCAGACCGTAAGTGTCGCTCAACCACTTTGCCAAATCGTTCAAGAACTCTGTCGTCTCATCAGTGTCAGACGTTGTATCTGCAACGATGCCATCGGAATAGACACTCAAGTTAACGAGAAGTTGTACTTTCCGTTGTCCCGTGAAGGCCCCACTTTTAAACGACAAACTCCGCTGCTCATCAAAGTCGAGTTCATTCTTGGGTGTTTGCGCGAACTGATAGCGTTTCCCAATCTCTTCGAGCACGCCTCGTAGGTTCATGCCCTTGGGATTGAGCAAACCGAAGTCAAACAACCAGATTGTTCGCGCCAAACCGACGTAGAGGATATTCATCTTATTTTCGCTCGATGCGTACCACCTCTAATGCGTGTAACGTGACTGCACTTGCTGGTCCTGAACCCGCCCCAAGCCTTGCGAACCTTCCTTCGGTTTCATTGCCTGCGTAGCTGAATGTAGGCCCACTACCCCACTTACTAGGTTCACGATCTGGGACTTCCGCAGTTCGCGCTGTTTTCGTTCCTCGCGCTGGAAATACTTCCCAACGGCGAATGCCCCGACGCCGATTACGAGAACCAAAAGCCACGGAGTCAAGGCACTCATAGTTCACCTCTCCCTTCCAGTATCATACCCAAGTAGAAGACGCCGACTGCCACAATCGCCACAAGACCGAAACTTAGCCAGTCGAAATTCCCTCTTATAGCCGTGTCGAGCGCATAAAACACGAGGACGAGAACAGACATCTCGCGCAAACCATCGCCTATCATTTGGGATTTTTCTCTGCGCTCTGGCACGATTCGGAATCTTTGCGCAGCGGCGTGGGAAACGCAAGGATGTATACAAAAATCCTCGCGCTCCTAAACGCGGAATCGTCGGCAAGCGG
Source organism: Acidobacteriota bacterium (assembly GCA_018268785.1). Lineage (GTDB taxonomy): Bacteria > Acidobacteriota > Terriglobia > Acidiferrales > UBA7541 > Acidiferrum. Next base: position 15,166 of record JAFDVY010000026.1, read on the forward strand.
ACAGCCTACGATCAACCTTCTCCCAACTTGGCCGGGAATGTAACACTATTTTGAAGGTTTTTGCCGACCTGTCGCGTCGGCAGTGTTCGGAGTCACATCGACGGGACCAAATCCCAAATCCGTAAGTGTGCTCGGTTCAATGTTGTCGCCTGTTAATGCCAGCCGAACCTTGAAAGGCTTGTGATTCGACATATACGAAACCGTGAACTTGATTTGGACCCCGCGATGAACAGCCAATGGGCTTGCGATGTCGAAATCAACGCCCCGACCTATGATTCCCGGCTCAAAATGCGGCCTGCACGAGGCGGTCTTCTCAGTGCACGTGATCGTGACATCTTGTTGGTCCGTATATGCGACAACACTTCCATTCATCAATGCGGCACTTCCGCCGTTGTAAATCAATCCAGTTTCCGGCATGTCGAATTTTATCGGGTTTTGGTCAATATCCCGTGGGACTACCTGAAAGACAGCAGTATTTTGGGAGAATGAAATTTTCGGAGCGCGGGAAGCCAACTCATCTTGGTGCTTCGCATAGAAGAGTTCGTACACGATCAGGACCGTGATCGCAATGGTCAGCAAGACCTCAACGGTTCCATACACTAATTCGAGCCAATCAAGCCAATATCGTTCGCGCAGCGGCAAAGTCCCATCTTTCCTTTTCTGAATAGCGGTGACAGACAATACTAGGTAGACGACTTCTTCCTATTTCTCTTTTTCACGGGGACGACGATTTCCGGTTTTCCCTTATAAAAATCTCTGTCCAGCCCCTTCACTAGCTTGTGCATTTCTATCCGAAACGCTTCACAAATCCTCAAAAGTGTTCGTAATTCGATGTTCATTCCGGCTTCCACTTGCTGCCGGAATTTCGGGGACAGATGAGACGTTTTCTGCACCGAACTTCGATAGCAAATTCGGATTGAAACAACTGGTGCCCGGGGTGGGAGTCGAACCCACATGAGGAAAAATCCCCGCAGGATTTTAAGTCCTAAGCGTCTGCCATTCCGCCACCCGGGCAAGGGCAGAAACCACTGCGCTTAGAGTTTACTACGCTTCAAATCGTCAGAGAATTTTGTCTTATCATTCCTTGCCGAATTACTTGGCCACTGGGGCCTGATTGTCGAATGACGAAAACCATCTTGGTTCAGGCGGTCCCAGAAAACACAGTCGTGGCCGTTTTTACAAGATTCGTTTCGAGAAAGTCATGACGCGTCTGGATGTACTTCTTCCGATGTTTCGTCGTGGGGCGGACGCACATCATTCTGCCGCAAATCGTACGGACCGCCCACAACTTTACTTTCAATATAAAGCGGCCGGGCCTTCGATTCTTCGTAAATCCTGCCTACATACTCTCCGATGACGCCAAGGAAGAAGAGCAATATCCCCGAAAAGAAAATAATAAATAGCAACAGCGCTGTAAAACCCTTTGGCGGCTGATGCAAAAAAATCTTTACGAAAATGGAATAGATCGCGAAAAGCAGAGAGAAAAAGATGGAAAGCGCACCGATGACAGCGGCAGCACGAATGGGCACGACCGAAAATGAGAAGAGACCGTCCGTTGCGAGTTTGAGCAGGTGCAGAATGCTGTATTTGCTTTTTCCCGAATGTCGTTCCCGGCGCTCGACGACAATTCCCGTCTGACGAAAGCCAACCCAGCTGCGCAAGCCTCGCAGATAACGATGATGTTCCGGGAGGCGGCGAAGCTGCTCGACTACCCTTCTGGACATCAATCCAAAATCGCCTGAATCCAGGGGCAGCCGAATGTCAGAGAGCTGTGCAAGCATTCTGTAGAACAACCAATAGCAAAAACGCAACAGGAGCGATTCTTTGCGGCCCGTTCGCTGAGCGTACACCACGTCGCTTCCCTGTTGGAAAGCCTCAACAAATTGAGGAATGACTTCGGGTTCGTCCTGCAGATCGCCGTCCATAACCACGGCGGCGTCTCCGTGTACATAATCGAGGGCGGCGGTGAGGGCAGCTTGATGGCCAAAATTGCGGGATAGACAAACCAAGACGATTCTCGGATCTTTGCCGGCAGCCTGTTCGACCAATTCAGCGGTACGATCCGTGCTGCCGTCATCAACCAGCACCAGTTCATGTGGTCCGCCTTCGACCGTATCCAAGACTGCCAGCACTCTCCGTAGAAGTTCGGGAACCACGGATTCTTCATTGTGAATCGGGATCGCTACCGAAAGCCGAAAGGGTTTGGTCATAACTATGCCGACCCTTTGCAATACACTAACTGCCAGAGAGGGTTTCCCCACACGCAGACAGGAAAAGGCTGATAAATTTTTATGTCCATGTGTTGGGCAAAAATATCTTTCCATTCGTGGGCGGGGCGGGCGAATTTTCCTCTATCCCAATCCGCAAGCAATTGAGCAATAGAGCGATCTCCAGGAGAGGTCAGCTCGATGATGTGGATGTACCCATCAGGAGAGACCCAAGTGCGCAGTCGGTCGAGCACGCGGTGGGTTTCCTCCAGATTGATGTGGTGAAGGAAGCTATTTACCAGGACAAAATCGAATCCACCGTCGCGATCCCTCTCGTAGGTGGTGACGTCCGCCACCACGAATTCGCGATTGAATTTGCGCCTCGCCTCTGCCACGTACTTCGGGTTGACTTCCACGCCAAGATAGTCGGCATGATCGAAATACCTTGTGTTTGTACCCGGACCGCATCCCACGTCCAAAACGCGTTTCACTTTTGACAAGTCGTTATTCGTGGCAATCGGGGCAAATTTGTCCGCGGCAAAGGGCGCCTGCCAAAGACTGTAGACGATGGTTTGTTCCAGCAAAAAGTCCGTAAATCTCACTATTTCCACCACACCTCGAATTTCCCTACTCGAGACGAAAACTTGAACTCAGTGGATGCAATGGCGCGCAACGGCCGGACGTATTCGTAGGAATCGATAGCAGCCAAATTTACCACCACAACGTTGATGTCATTTGCGCGAATTGTTTCCTGAATTCTTGAAGGGTAGCTGGCGCGATCTTCAAATACTTCATACATCGTGGGGGTGGGATTTCTGAACCCTCCCAGAAAATAGATTTCCGGGCAATCGGGCCCTGCGAGAATGGTATTCCCGCGGGCGTGCTGCCGCACAAATGGAATCACGTTACTGTATGTTTCAGCCGAAATCGCCGAAATACGAATATTGCCAGCTCTAGGGAGAGAAATTTTGTGATTTGCGCTGTCTGGAAAATACCCACGGCCAAGCCAAAACAGTCCTCCGGGGAGCATGACTACCGCTCCAAACAAAATACCGGTGACGACGACAAGGCTGAGGAGAATACGGGGTGGGTCGCGGAACAAACCGATTACCAATGCTGCCGCAAGAAAGCCCAGCGGAGCTATATAACAAAAGTAAATGGAAGCGGCATAGGGAAACTGCACGAGGCTGCAAAATGCAGATAAGGCGATGAGGATAAAGACTCTTTCCTGCGCATAGTCTCGCACACTGCGACGATCCCGCCCGTAGTGGATGATCGCAGCTGTGCCTGCCAAGACCGTGATGGGAATCAGACCGTGCGCGGCTTTCCAGATTGCCTGATAACTACTGGGAAAAAGAAATGCGCGCATGAAGACGAAAGCCAAGACTGCAAAGAATAATAGAGTCCAAATCCGGCGCGCTTGGTCTTTCAGGTAGAAGCCCAGAACAATTGCGATGAACAGGGCTATGGCCGGCAAGAACGCAATCAACGGCGGCTGTCGAATTGCGACTGCCAAAATTCGCTTGGCTGGGAGAACGAAGACACCGTTGAAGAGAGCCCCAAGAGCGTGCGCGTGGATATAGGGCAAAAGAAAAAGCAACAAAGGGGCGGCAAATCCAGTGAAAAAAGGCCAAATCATGCGGCCCAAGAAATGAAAGCGCTCGGAACTGGAGCCGGAATCCGTACTTGCGGCGACAGAGCTTCCGCCGAGAGAAGAACCGGAAAATTCACCGCGAACCAGGAGTCTGGCGATAGCGGCGGCAGGGAGAAAATAGTGCACGATTTCGGGCAGTCCAAGCTGGCCTCTAATCAGGAATGCCAGTGCAGCAATTGTTGCGAAAAGGAATGTGCAAAGAAATGCCGTATAGGCGGGTGTCTTCTTGCGAACAGTCTGACTGCGCGTTTGCTCGACAAACAGGAATACCAGCAAAACCGCGGCAATGTAAAACAAGGCGATACTCTTGATTAAGAACGACAAGCCGCCACAGATACCTGCTCCGAAAAGCCACCAGGCCGACGGCTTCTTAAGCCAAACGAACAGACAGACGGCGCCAAACGTGGCGAAAAACAAGTTGTACCAGGAAGGCAACCCCGCGGGATAGTTCGGTACGCTCCATGCAACCGCCAACAATGTTATTCCCGCAGCAATCCAATCTGTGAATACTTCCTTCGCAAGAAAATAAATGGCTGCGATCCAGAAGATGGTGAACAGTAGTAGAGTCCATCGAATGGAATCGAGATTCGTGCCTAAAATTCGAAATGAAGCCGCATACAAAAAACTCAAGCCCCCGGTGTAAACATCAGTAAAGTCGCGATGGGGGAGTTGTCCTTGCAATACTCGTTCGGCACATTGCGCTAGCAACCCATCGTCCCAGGGAACCCACCCGCGCATGAGGTTCATGCCGACAAAGACGGAACAAGTGACCCAGGTTGCAGCAAAGATTACAAAACCACGGAGTGCAGAGCCCTTTGGCAAGTTTCGCGCTGTTTGGGCCGTTTCGAGATCGGCTTCCATTCGCTGACCGCTTTTCTGCCCTTGCCGTGAATCCACATGGTCGGTAAGCGATTCGTGAGTCTTAGTCGTCGTTTCCAAGGTGTTTGCGCTCAAAATCGATTTCAGCACGCGCCAATTTTAAATAAAAGCAGCGTTTTCCTGTCTGTGTTCTGCTAGTGAATTGACGCTTACCTAGCGCAGACGAGATTGACGGAGCCCTGGCCGCAACTTCGAAAGGAAACTTGAAGTACAAGGCGTTAAACGATAAGACCGGCAGGCGAATCATTGTGCGGCTGGCAGGCTTAATCAGTACAACATGGCGGGGCAGCAAGGGCTGTTAAGACAGGCGGCGCCCGACTAACATCGCTTAGGCTCAGTCCGCGGCCTGGTCTAAATAGATCATGGAAACGAATCCCCAAACACAACGGGCTTTCCGGCAAGGTGTGTACCTGGCCGTGGCTCTGGCTGGCGCGATTGGACTCACCCTGCAATTCACTCGCGCGGGCATATGGATGGAAAACCGCGCGTTTGATGAGCGTGCGCGCTGGTCAGCTCGCCCGGAAAAAGCCGATCCGCGGATCGTCATCATTGATATAGACAACGCGAGCTTCGACGAGCTGCAGGACAAACTGGGCCGATGGCCGTGGCCGCGGCAAGTATGGACCGAAATTGTGCGCTACGTGAGCAAGGGCCAGCCAGCGGCGATCGTCTTCGACGCAGCGTTTACCGGCGAACAAAAAGAAGCGCCGCAGATGGACGACGACTTCGCGCGCATCCTGCAAAATTCCGGCAAAACTGTTCTTGGCTTTTCATTTTTGTCGACCGACGTGTCCGGTAATCAGGTTTTGAGGCAGGACGCCTCGGTTTACGCCGCGCCGGGCGCGCGCTTCGGCTTCGAGTTGCCAAAAACAGAGTGGACTCCGAATCTGCCGCTCGACAAGCTCGCGAGTGCCGCCGCGGGCCTCGGCTCCATCAATTCCACGGCCGACGACGGCGGCTTAATCCGGCGCGAGCCGATTTATTTTGTTTATCAAGGGCGCGCGTATCCCACTCTGGGCGCCAGGACGGTGGAAGTAGCGACGCCGCAAGACAAGGAAGGCTGGGTCGCACAAAGAAGCTGGCTTGGCACAAATTCCCTGGCACGCGGCGGAACAGCGGTTCCGGTGGACAGCGAAGGCCGCGTGTTGTTGCTCTGGCACGGGCGCGCGAACAAGCCCGACAATCCGGGGGAAATCGAAACATACAAACGCATCCCGCTCTGGGAAGTGATCTGCTCGATCTATCCGGAGCAATGTCCGAACGTTGAGCACAAACATCCGGCAAGCGAGTTTCAGGGAAAAATTGTGATGGTGGGAGCAAGCGCGGCGGGAAGTTACGAGCCGCGTCCCACTCCTTTGGATAAGCAGCCTCCAGGATTTTTCGCACATGCAACACTGATGGACAATCTGTTGAACGGCGTGGCGATGCGGGAAGCGCCGGCATGGCTAGCGGCCGCGCTTATCTTGCTGATGTCGTTGATCGGCGGCGCCATCCAATTGAACCAAAGTTCGTTTCGCGCTGGCGTATTTCTAATTTCAGGCGCGCTGATTCTGTTTTTCGTGAGCAATGTGGCGCTCTTCGGCACGAGTCATTTCGTGCTGCCTCTTGTCGCTCCAAGTATTGCGCTGGCGCTCTCTTACTCCGGCGCGAGCACCGCGCGCTACGTCACCACGGGCCGCGAGCTTCGCCAGACGCGCGGCGTGCTGGAACGATACGTGGCTCCGCAGCTTGTGAAATACGTGATGGCCAATATCGAACAGATGCAGCTCAACGGCGACAAGCGCGAACTGACCATCCTGATGTCCGATGTGCGCAATTTCACCACGATGACGGAAAAATCCGAGCCGATGGAACTGATTGCGCTGCTCGACGACTATCTTTCCGCGATGACCGAAATCATTTTCAAATACAACGGCATTGTGGACAAATTCATCGGCGACGGAATTCTGGCGTACTGGGGAGCGTTCACGCCGGAGCACAATCACGCGATGGAGGCGTCGCAGGCGGCTTTGGAAATGATCGAGAAGGTGAAAGAGCTGAACGCCAAATGGGCCACGGAAGGCAAAACGCCAATTTCAATCGGCATCGGCGTCAACACCGGCACGGTAATATTTGGAAATCTCGGCAAGGGCAAGAAAACCGAGTTCACGGTGATCGGCGATCCGGTGAACCTGGCGGCGCGCCTGGAAAGCCTGAACAAGGAGATGCATACTTCGATCATCGTCAGTGAAGAGACGCGCAACCGGCTTGGAAATCAGGCTCAGGTTCGGGCGCTGGGTGGGGTTAAAGTAAAGGGCAAGACGATCGAAACCACGGTTTATGAACTTTGCGGCTGGGGCACCGCTCCAGCGAGCGAAGCGGCAAAGAAGGAAATGACGGAGGTAGTGAAATGAAATCCCGAATGCGTGCTGGCGCGATTCTTCTCAGTGGTCTCCTGGCTGGCTCCGCTTACGGCTTGACGCTGACGCTCCCGCAGCAGCAAAGCAAGCAGGATCAGCAGGACGCTTCAAAGCAAAAAAACAAAAAAGGGACAAAGGATCAGCAGAATTCGAATTCCAGCGGCGCGCAAAACCCTCCGGCCGGGAATCCTCCGCCTTCCAATCCGCCGCCTGCCAGCAATCCGTCCAGCGGAGACAAACCGACACCGCTCTTCGGCGGCACCATTGGGCTAAAATCCTCGCGCCAGACCAAGGATAGTGCGACGCTAGGCTTTAACGGCGTGGATCCAAACGGCCAGGTGCAAAAAAGCTTCCTCAACGCGGCCGTGACTCCCGCGGACGCCATGAAAGCGCAGCAGCTTGCACAAACCACGGTCGCTCCAGCGGACCTCGTGCAATTCCTTCAGGACGGCGGGCTCAATCTCAGCGCCGCTCCGCAAAAACCATAAGGAGAGGGGACGAACATGAAACTTACAAGAACTACCCTCGCGCTCCTCGCCGTTGCACTCTTTGCGCAAGCAAGCACCGCGCAGCTTGGCGACGTTTTTAAGAAAGTACAAAAAGCAAAAACAATCGCGGACAACAACAAGCCGTGGACTTCCGAGCAGGAGCAAGCCATCGGACAGGCGTCCGCCGCAAAACTCATCAGCGTTTTTCACCTTTATGAAAGCCCCGATATGGTGAAGTACGTCAATCTCGTCGGCACGACGGTCGCGCGACAATCCGGGCGGAGCCTGACCTATCACTTCGGAATCCTGGATACGGATGTCGTCACCGCCGTTTCTTTGCCGGGCGGATACATCTTTATTACGCGCGGCGCTTTGGCCAATCTGAAAAGCGAAGCTGAGCTTGCAGGCGTGCTAGCTCACGAAGTGGCCCACGTGGACAAGCGCCATCTCGAACGCGAAATTCGCTCGCAAAAAAACGCGGACTTCGCGAAAACGGAAGCCGCATCGCACGTGCCGGTCGGCGGAGAACTTGTGAACATGGCGGGCACGGTGGTTACGCGTTCGTTGACCATGCAATTCAGCCGCGACAAGGAATCGGAAGCCGACAAATTCGGCGTGGACTATTCCGCCAAGGCTGGATACGACCCCGCCGGCCTGCGCAACTTTCTGCAATTTCTGGCGAGCGTTCCTGCGACTCCTCAATCCAAGCAAGCGCTGGGCCTCTGGGGCAGTACGCATCCGCCGCTGGGCGACCGCATCAATTCGCTGAACTCCCAGTTGCAGGGCTTTCCGGATCCCGGGCAAAAGCTCGCCGAGCGTTATGCCTGGTACGTGAATCCCCCAGCGTTCAGTCGTGAGACCGGCGCGCAGAACGCCGCGACGGTGCCGGCACTAGCGCCCGGCGCCAATGAAATCGATGGAATCGTCATGCAAGGCGTCGTCGTCTTGAATGGCGCGAAACTGCCAGACGGCACCAAAGTCAAAGTCCGGCCACAACAGTAAGCGAGCCCGCCCTCCCCGCGAACAGGCAGCCGGCAGCATTAGGCCGGGAATTTCATTTTGGCGTAAGATAGCGTGCCTCTGCTTGCAATGCAGAGGCATCTAACTTGCACCGGGAAGAAAAAATTCCCCGCCCCGAGGGAGCGATCGTGAGCCAGCCGAATATTTCGCAACTTTCCGTAAACACCATCCGCACGCTGTCCATTGATGCCGTGCAACAAGCGAATTCGGGCCATCCAGGCGCGCCGATGGGTCTTGCACCGGTGATGTACGCGCTCTGGCAAAAAGCTTTGCGCTACGATCCATCAAAGCCGCTCTGGCCGAATCGCGATCGCTTCGTGTTGAGCGCTGGGCACGCTTCGATGCTGCTTTATTCGACGCTTCATCTTGCGGGAGTGAAAGCCGCCGATCATCACGGCAAAATCCTCGATCAACTTTCCGTTTCGCTCGATGAGATCAAGCGCTTTCGGCAGATTGACAGCCGCACGCCGGGCCATCCCGAATCGCATCTGACAACGGGCGTGGAAACGACAACCGGTCCGCTCGGCCAAGGCGCGGGCAACAGTGTTGGTATGGCCATGGCGGGAAAATGGCTTGCGGCGAATTACAACAAGCCTGGCTTTACGTTGTTCGACTTCGATGTTTACGCAATTTGCGGCGACGGCGACCTCATGGAAGGCGTTTGTTGTGAAGCCGCTTCCCTTGCTGGGCATTTGAAGCTCGGCAATCTCTGTTGGATTTACGACAACAACCGCGTGACGCTCGATGGGCCCGCTTCGTGGTCGTTCAGCGAGGATACGCTCACGCGCTTTAAAGGCTACGGCTGGAACACGCTTGAAGTGAAAGACGCGAACAATCTCGACGAACTCGCAGCAGCGTATCAAGCCTTCAAGAACACAAATGACCGGCCGACGCTGATCGTCGTGGATAGTCACATCGGCTATGGCTCGCCGAACAAACACGATTCGTACGAAGCTCACGGTGAACCGCTGGGTGAAGCGGAAGTGAGATTAACAAAAGAAGCGTACGGCTGGCCGCCGGATGCAAAATTCCTCGTACCGGATGGCGTCTACGACGATTTCAAGAATGGCGTTGGCAAGCGCGGCGCGGAGCTGAGCAGCGCGTGGGAGAAGCAATTCGGCGAATATGCGAAGCAATTTCCCGATCTTGCCGCGAATTTGACCAAGATGCAGGCCCGCGAATTGCCCGCGGGCTGGGACAAGGACGTTCCAAGTTTCCCCGCCGATGCAAAAGGCATGGGGACTCGGGAAAGCTCCGGCAAGGCGCTCAACGCCATTGCGAAAAATCTTCCGTGGTTTATTGGCGGTTCTGCTGACCTCGCGAAATCGAACAAGACAAACCTCGACACGGCATGGGCCGGCGAGTATCTGCCGAATCAATATGGCGGGCGCAACGTTCACTATGGCGTGCGCGAACACGCCATGGCTGCGGCGATGAACGGCATGACTCTTTGCGGCCTTCGCCCATTTGGCGGCACGTTTTTCAATTTCAGCGATTACAACAAGCCGTCCATCCGGCTTGCGGCGCTGATGGAAATACCGGTCATTTTCGTTTTCACGCACGATTCCATCGGCGTTGGCGAAGACGGGCCCACGCACCAGCCAATCGAGCAACTCGCCGGCTTGCGCGCTATGCCGAACCTCCTCGTCATTCGCCCTGGCGATGCCAACGAAGTTTCCGAAGCGTACAAAGTTGCCGTCGCTCAAACGCATCGTCCAACCGCGATGGTTCTCTCGCGCCAGGCTACGCCGACGCTAGACCGCGCCAAGTACGCGTCGGCGAGCGGCGTTGCGAAAGGCGGGTACGTACTCGCCGACGCCCCGGGAGGCAAGCCGGATATCATTCTCATCGGCACCGGCACGGAACTCAGCCTCTGTGTGGACGCTTACGAAAGACTCAAGGCCGAGGGAATAAATGCCCGCGTAGTCAGTCTCCCGTGTATCGAGTTGTTTGACGAACAGGACGCCACCTACAAAGAAAGCGTGCTTCCGGGCAGCGTCGCGGCGCGCGTCTCTGTCGAAATGGCTTCCACCTTCGGATGGGAACGCTACATCGGACTCAAAGGCAAGGCCATCGGCATGCATTCTTTCGGAGCATCTGCCCCCTTGAAGGATTTGCTGAAAAAATTCGGATTCAATGTGGACGTGGTCGTTTCCGCGGCAAAATCTCTGCTCGGAAAATGACATTCGGGAAAAAGTCCGGGCTGGTAAGAAAAAATTAACCCGAAACCTTGTCCGGCTCTGGCATCTCAATCGAGAAGGGAAGTTTTTCTCGCAGAGGAGTAAAATAGGCTTCTGCAACAGGACCGGCAAAAAGGAGAAGTAGCATGACGACCACCACTACCATCCCCAGTATGAGCTCAGCACATGGCGCGAATCCCTTGAAAGGACTCCTCGCGTACGGCCAGTCTCCCTGGCTTGATTTTATTCGCCGCAACATCCTGCTCAACGGCGACTTGAAAAAAATGATCAATGAAGACGGCTTGCGCGGAATGACCTCCAACCCCGCCATCTTCGAAAAAGCCATCACCGCCGGCGACGATTACAACGACATTATTAAAGCGCCTGGCGCCAAGTCTTCCACTGCCATGGCGCTCTACGAAAAAATCGCCATTCGCGATGTGCAGGACGCCTGCGACATTTTCAAATCAGTTCACGCCGAAACCAAAGGCCGCGACGGCTACGTCAGCCTGGAAGTTTCGCCAAACCTCGCCTTCGATACGCAGGGCACGCTTGACGAGGCGCGCCGCCTCTGGAAGACCGTGAATCGCCCCAATGTGATGATCAAAATTCCTGCAACTCCGCAAGGGATTCCCGCGATTCGCCAGGCGCTCGAAGAGGGCATCAACATCAACATCACGCTTCTCTTCGCTCAATCCGCTTACGAACAGGTTGCGGAAGCCTACCTCGCCGCACTGGAAGCGCGCGCGGCAAAGGGGCAGGAAATCTCGCACATTGCCAGCGTCGCGAGCTTTTTCGTCAGCCGCATTGATTCGCTCGTGGACAGCAAGATCGATGCAATGGAAAAAACCGAAGCAGACTCGAACAAAAAGGCTCTTCTCGAATCGCTTCGCGGAAAAGTTGCCATCGCGAATGCTCGCCGCACTTACGCGAAGTATCAGGAGCTTTTTGGCGGGGCACGCTGGAAAGCTCTTGCCGCAAAGGGCGGCCAGACGCAACGTTTACTGTGGGCCAGCACAAGCACGAAGAATCCCAAATACCGCGACGTGCTCTATGTCGAAGAGCTCATTGGCGCGGACACCGTGGACACCATTCCTCCTGCCACTTTCGATGCCTTCCGCGATCACGGCAAATTGCGCCCCAGCCTTACGGAAAATGTCGCGGGTGCAAACAAAACCATGACGGATCTTGAGGCCGCGGGAATCCCCATGAAGGAAGTCACGGACAAACTGATCGCCGACGCGGTAAAACTCTTCCAGGATCCTTTCAAATCCCTGCTTGAGACCATTGCAAAACATTCGGGAGCTGCCGCGTGAGCTTGAACAAGCTGGCGTACAAACTCCCCGCAAATCTCGCGTCGGCTGTCGCTGCTGCGCTCACGGATTGGAAATCGAATAACAAAGTCGCTCGCCTGTGGGCAAAAGACGCCACGGTGTGGACCGGCGCGGATGAAGGCAGTTGGCTCGGCTGGCTTTCGATCACCGATGAACAGCTCGCCAACGCGCACACGTTCAAAGAACTCGCCGCCGAAGTGAAGAAGCGCAAGTTCAAGCACGTCGTCCTGCTCGGTATGGGCGGTTCGAGCCTTTGCCCGGAAGTGATGCGGATCACGTTCGGCAAAATCAAGGGCTTCCCCGAGATGCACGTCCTCGATTCCACGGACCCCGTGCAAATCAAGACTCTCGAGAAAAAACTCGATCTCAAGAAAACCCTCTGCATCGTCTCCAGCAAGTCCGGCAGCACGCTCGAACCGAATATCTTCAAGCAATATTTCTTCGAACGGGTAAAAGCCAAAGTCGGCGCGGACAAAGTTGGCAGCCATTTCATCGCCGTGACCGATCCCGGCTCGAAAATGCAGCAAGTGGCCGAAGGCGATAAATTCTGGAAAATTTTCGCAGGCGTCCCCAGCATTGGCGGCCGCTACTCGGCTCTTTCGAATTTCGGCATGGTCCCCTCAGCCGCGATGGGTCTCGACGTTCCTAAATTCCTGAAGACCACGCACGAAATGGTCACGGCTTGCGGCGCTACTTCCGCCGCTGACAAGAATCCAGGCGTGATTCTCGGTGCAATCTTGGGCGCGGCCGCCAATCAGGGCCGCGACAAGCTCACCATCATCGCTTCGCCAGGAATCTACGACCTCGGCGCATGGCTCGAACAACTTCTGGCGGAATCCACCGGAAAAATCGGCAAGGGCATCATCCCCGTTGACCGCGAAAATCTTGGTAAACCGGCTTCGTACGGCAACGATCGCGTTTTTGCGTACTTGCGCCTCGCATCCAAACCCAACAAGGCGCAAGACGCCGCAGTCGCTGCCCTCGAAAAAGCCGGCCATCCCGTCGTTCGCATTTCGCTGCCTAACATTCATTCCATCGGCCAGGAATTTTTCCGCTGGGAAATCGCCACCGCCGTCGCCGGCTCCGTCATCGGCATCAATGCCTTCAATCAGCCCGACGTTGAGGCCAGCAAAATCGAAACGCGCAAGTTAACGAGCGAATATGAAGCTACGGGCCACCTCCCCGCCGAATCGCCATTTTTTGAAGCGCCTGGAGTCAAACTTTTTGCCGATGAAAAGAACGCGGCTGCTCTCGGTGGCGGCTCAAAACTTCTGGACGCGCTGAAAAAGCATCTGGCTCGTGCTGGAGCCGGCGACTACTTTGCCACCCTTGCCTACATTCCGATGAACGCGGAAAACGAAAAAATTCTGCAGGAATTTCGCCACGTTGTCCGCGACAAGAAGAAAGTCGCCACCTGCCTCGGCTTTGGCCCGCGCTTCCTTCATTCCACGGGACAAGCTTACAAGGGCGGTCCCAACAGCGGCGTCTTTCTTCAAATCACCTGCGACGACTCCTCCGATTTAAGTGTGCCCGGTCAGAAATACACGTTTGGCATCGTAAAAGCCGCACAGGCTCGCGGAGACTTCAACGTTCTCGCCGAGCGTGGCCGCCGCGCATTGCGCGTTCATCTGGGCAAGAATCTGAAGTCCGGTCTCAAAGCGCTTTCCAAAGCGGTGCAGCAAGCGGTTTCCTGATTCGATTGGCCTTTAGATGGGCGAGGAATCCTCTCGAACAATTCGCAGCTTAGGAGCAGACAGAATGCAACTAGGAATGATCGGTCTGGGGCGGATGGGTGCAAACATGGTGCGCCGCCTGATTCGCAATGGCCACACTTGTGTCGTTTACGATCGCAGCGCCGAATCAGTCAAGCAGCTTGCCGGCGAAGGCGCGACCGGTTCGGATTCGCTCGACGATTTTGTGAAGAAACTTTCCAAGCCGCGAGCCATCTGGCTGATGGTCCCCGCCGGAGTCGTGGACGCCACGCTTCACGATCTCGTTCCGAAGCTCGAAAAAGACGACATCGTCATCGATGGCGGCAATTCCTATTACATTGACGACATTCGCCGCGCCAAAGAACTCTCCGCAAAGGGCATCCACTATTGCGACGTCGGCACCAGCGGCGGCGTCTGGGGTCTGGACCGCGGCTATTGCCAGATGATCGGCGGCGAAGAAGCAATCGTGAAGCACCTCGATCCCATATTCAAAACGCTGGCGCCCGGCCGCGGCGACGTTCCCCGCACGCCCGGCCGCGAAAAAGCATCCGGCACCGCCGAAGAAGGCTATCTCCACTGCGGCCCCAACGGGGGCGGCCACTTTGTGAAAATGGTTCACAACGGCATCGAATACGGCTTGATGGCGGCCTACGCCGAAGGCCTCAATGTGCTGAAACATGCCAACGCCGGAAAATCTCATCGCGAAACCGACGCGGAAACCACACCGCTTCGCAATCCCGAGCACTATCAATACGATTTCAACCTCGCGGACATCACCGAGGTCTGGCGCCGCGGCAGCGTCGTCGCTTCCTGGCTCCTCGATCTCACTGCAATTTCCCTTCTCGAACAGCCGAATCTCGAACGCTTTTCCGGCCGCGTTTCCGACTCCGGCGAAGGCCGCTGGACCGTTCTCGCAGCCATCGAATCCACCACGCCCGCGCCGGTGCTCACTGCATCTCTCTACCAGCGCTTCGTCTCCCGGGGCGAAGACGATTTTGCCGGAAAAGTTCTCTCCGCCATGCGCTTCCAGTTCGGCGGCCATGTGGAAAAGAAGTCCGGCCATTAGGCTTTTCTCCGGTTTTTCTCGGACTTTTCCGGGAAGGATTGAACGATGACCAACGGAAATGCACAGCAGACGGCGCATCCCGCGCCGCCTTGCGTCATGGTGATTTTTGGCGCAAGCGGAGATCTCACGAAGCGCAAACTTCTTCCCGCGCTCCTGAATCTTGCGGAAGAAAACCTTCTTCCAAAAGATTTCGCCATTGTCGGATTTTCGTTCGACCAGATGACCACCGACGCTCTTCGCGAAAAACTCGGCCGGGAAGTCCGTGAATACGCGCTGCGCCCCGTGGACGACGCCCGCTGGCAGTGGCTCGTCGAGCGCATCTACTACGTCCAGGGCGACTTCGGCGATCCTGCGGCTTACCAGCGACTCAAGGACCAAATCCTTGGCGTCGAGAAAACCCACAACACGCTTGGCAACCGCTTCCACTATCTTGCCGTCGCGCCAAAATTTTTCTCGCCCATCGTCAAACAGCTCGGCCAGGCCGGCCTTACCCAGCAGGAAAACGGCCGCTGGACCCACGTCATCGTGGAAAAGCCCTTCGGTCACGACCTCGATTCCGCGATTCAATTGAACAAGGAACTAAAAGAAACGCTGAACGAAAAGCAGATCTACCGCATTGACCACTATCTCGGTAAAGAGACCGTGCAAAATCTCATGGTCTTCCGCTTCGCCAACTCCATCCTCGAACCCCTCTGGAACCGCAATTACATTGACCACGTGCAGATTACCGCCGCTGAAACCGTTGGCGTCGAACACCGCGGCGGTTTTTACGAAACCGCCGGCGCTTTGCGAGACATGGTCCCGAACCATCTTTTCCAACTTCTTACGCTTACCGCGATGGAGCCTCCCATCTCCTTCGAAGCTGACGCCGTCCGCGACAAGCAAGCCGAAATTCTTCATGCCGTCACTCCGCCCGCGCCGGAAACGATCCTGCAAACCATGGTCCGCGGCCAGTATGGAGAAGGCAGCCTCGACGGCGAAAAGCTCCCTGCTTATCGCGATGAACCGCAGGTTGCGCCCGACTCTCACACCGAAACCTTCGTCGCGTTAAAACTCTGCATAGACAACTGGCGCTGGGCCGACGTGCCTTTTTACTTGCGCACCGGAAAACGCATGGCCAAACGCGTCACCGAAATCGCCATTCAATTCCGCAAGCCGCCGTTTCAGCTTTTCAGCAAGACTCCCATCAAAGATCCACGCGCCAATCGACTCGTCATTCACATTCAGCCCGAAGAAGGCATTTCACTTCGCCTCGGCGCAAAGGTTCCCGGCTCCGTCATGAAGCTCGGCCTGGTTCACATGGATTTCGACTATTCCCGCGACTTCGGCACTTCTTACAGTACTGGTTACGAACGCCTTCTCTACGATTGCATGATCGGCGACGCCACGCTCTTCCAGCGCGCAGACATGGTCGAAGCAGGCTGGAGCGTGATTCAGCCTGTCCTGGATGTCTGGAAAGCTCTGCCCGCTCGCGATTTTCCAAATTATCCCGCCGGTTGCTGGGGTCCGCAGGAAGCCGATGCGATGATGGCCCGCGACGGCCGCGCCTGGCGCGATATCGATTCCGACGAACCGCTCACGGCCAACTGCCCCGCGCGCGCCAGCGGCAAGGCACACGCTTAGGAGAATTCCCTCTTGGATCGCGTCATCAAAATTTTCCCAGACATCGCCGCAATCTCCCGGCACGCCGCAGCCATTTTCATAAATGCCGCCCAGCAAGCCGTCAGAGAGCGCGGCGTTTTCCGCGTAGCCATGGCAGGCGGCTCCACCCCGAAAACGCTCTACGCCCTCCTCGTCTCCGAGCCGCTTCGCTCGCAGCTTCCCTTCGACAAAATGCAGCTTTTCTTCGGAGACGACCGCCACGTTCCGCCGGATCATCCCGACAGTAACTTCCGCATGGTCAGCGAAAACTTTACCTCGAAAACCCCCATCAAGCCCGAGCAGGTCTTTCGCATGAAAACGGAACTGCAGGACACGGAAAAAGCCGCGCTCGATTACGAACAAGTCTTGAAAACGCAATTCGCCCTCAAGCCCGGCGAACTTCCCCGCTTCGACCTGATGATGCTCGGCATGGGCAATGAAGGCCACACGCTTTCGCTCTTCCCCGCCACCACCGCCCTGCGCGATAATGGACGGCTGGTTGTGCGCACCTGGGTCGGCAAGCTTTACACCGAGCGCATCACTTGCACCGCACCGGTCGCGAATAATTCCGCGGCCGTTCTCTTCATGATCGCGGGCGCGGACAAGGCGCCTGCCCTGAAAGCGGTTCTCGAAGGTCCGTACGAGCCGGACCAGTTGCCGGCGCAATACATCAAGCCGGCAAATGGCAAATTGGTTTTTCTGGTCGATTCCGCCGCGGGCGGAATGTTATCGAAGGATTTGGCAGCCGTCTAACCGGCTACGAAAGGTTTCTTTAGGAAGCGGGGGCTTCAGCCCCCGCGCAGGCCCTGTTCGTTGAGCGGGGCTTTAGCCCCTGAAGAGGACCAAGGCTGTTTTTCAGCAACCATCTAAGGAGATTTTTTCGAAATGGCAACAACCACTAGCCCCATTCAGCAGCTTCTCGGCGCCAAAGCGGAATCCCTTCTCGGATTCAGCTCGCCGAAGATTTCCAAATCACGCCTGCATCTGCCCGGCCCTGATTTCATCGATCGTATCTTCGCGCCGTCCGACCGCAGCCCCCGCGTGCTCGCCAGCCTTCATCGCATGTTCAACCACGGACGCCTCGCTGGCTCCGGCTATCTTTCCATCCTCCCGGTCGATCAGGGCATCGAGCACTCCGCCGGCGCCAGTTTCGCCAAGAATCCCGATTATTTCGACGGCGAAAATATCGTCAAGCTCGCCATCGAAGGCGGCTGCAACGCCGTCGCTTCCACGTTCGGCGTGCTCGGCTCCGTCGCGCGCAAATACGCCCACAAAATTCCGTTCATGGTGAAGGTCAATCACAACGAACTTCTCACCTATCCCAACAAAGCCGACCAGATCATGTTCGGCACCATCAAGACCGCCTTTGACATGGGCGCAGTCGCCGTCGGCGCCACCATCTACTTCGGCTCCGATCAGAGCACACGCCAGATCATCGAAGTTAGCCAGGCTTTCGCTCACGCTCACGAACTTGGCATGGCCACCGTGCTCTGGTGCTACCTCCGCAACAACGCATTCAAAAAAGACAAGGACTACCACGTCTCCGCGGATCTCACCGGACAGGCCAACCATCTCGGCGTCACCATCGAAGCCGACATCATCAAACAAAAACTTCCGGAAAATAACGGCGGCTATCAAATGCTCAATATGGGCGATTCCAGCTACGGCAAATTCGATAAACGCATTTACACCGACCTCGCCAGCGATCACCCCATCGACCTCTGCCGCTATCAGGTCGCGAATTGCTACATGGGCCGCGCCGGCCTCATCAACTCCGGCGGCGCGTCCGGCGCAAACGACTTTGAAGAAGCGGTAGCCACCGCCGTCATCAACAAGCGCGCTGGCGGCACCGGTCTCATCTCCGGCCGCAAAGCGTTCCAGCGCCCCATGAACGAAGGCGTAAAACTCCTGAACACCATTCAAGACGTTTACCTGAGCTCCGAAGTCACCGTCGCCTAACGTCGCTGTTTCGTTTCCTGACGCTGCGTTTCCTGGTGTTTCGTTTCCTGATGTAGGGGCACGATATATCGTGCCCCTCTTTTTCTTGAGCGAAACTCGCGCCGGGAAAGTCCAGGCGCGGCTCGACGCCACATTTCTTCCCGCTAACGCTGGCATGCTGAAGCGGGCTGGTGCTCTCTTCCATCTTCCATGCAACAGTTAAGGCCTTAGTGCATCCTACTGGTCTGAATCAGTACAAGGAGCGCATCATGGCCAATCGCCTCGAAGGAAAAATCGTCGCCATCACCGGCGGCAGCCAGGGCATCGGACTCGCCATCGCGCAGCGCTTCGCGCAGGAGGGCGCGGACATCTCTTTTTGCTATCGTTCGAACAAAGCTGGCGCAGATGAAGTCGTGCAAGACATTCAAAAGCTCGGCCGCAAGTGCGCCGGCTTCCAATCTGACGTCGGCCTAGTCTCCGACGGCCAGAAGTTCATCGCAGACACCGTCACCCAATTCGGCCGCATAGACATCCTCGTCAACAACGCCGGCCTCGAACGCAACGCCGACTTCTGGAACGTCACCGAAGCCGATTACGACGCCGTCCTAAACGTCAATCTCAAAGGCCTTTTTTTCATCACCCAAGCTTTTGTTAAGCACCGCATGGATGTCCCTTCCTCAGATAGGAAACCCGGCGGAAAAATCATCAACATCAGCAGCGTCCACGAAGAGCTTCCCTTCCCGCATTTCGCTTCCTATTGCGCCAGCAAAGGCGGCGTCAAAATGCTCACTCGCAATCTCAGCATCGAACTCGCCCCGCTCGGCATCACCATCAACTCCATCGCTCCCGGAGCCATCGAAACGCCCATCAACACAAAACTCCTGAACGATCCCGCAAAATTGCACGCGCTTCTCGAAAACATCCCGCTCAAGCGCCTCGGCAAGCCCGAAGACGTCGCCTCCATGGCCGTTTTTCTCGCCTCCAGCGAATCCGACTACGCCACCGGAACCACCTTCTTCCTCGACGGCGGCCTGACCTGGAACTACCAGGAACAATAGAGACTCATGTAGCGCCGGCTTTCTGAAGCCGGCCCTTTCGCGCCTCAATACGATGTCGAAATGAAACTATTTGGCAGTCACAAACGCTTTTTCACAAGTAAGACAACTGCAACTCCCGCGCCGGGGTGCCGCACCCTTCGATTTCCAAGGGTGCGGGTTTTGATTTTTCCCCTACTCCCGACCGCCAATTCGAGTTCACACCTTCGTAGGCCACTGTAAACAAAAGTCTTAGTATTTATCACTTGACAATATTCACCAACGAAGTATAATCTACGGATAGGTTAGCGCGATCTTTGCGCTCCCTTGCTTATGCGGCCTCGCCGGGCGGTCCCTCAAAAACCTCCCGCATCCAAAGGCCTCCGCTGTTTACCTTCTCACAAACCCCTCTCGCTCCTAAGTCCTTTCCCTGCCGTACTTACAGACGCCTCGCATGAATATCAGTTCA
The DNA here is from genome assembly GCA_018268785.1 of Acidobacteriota bacterium. Taxonomy (GTDB): domain Bacteria; phylum Acidobacteriota; class Terriglobia; order Acidiferrales; family UBA7541; genus Acidiferrum. Next base: position 35,187 of record JAFDVY010000026.1, read on the forward strand.
CTGCACTTATAAACCCTTTCTTTTCACATTCATGTGCTAGCCTCCACCAACAACTCTTTTGTTTTGATAATCATCCGAATTGCCCCGGGGTGGGGGTAGCAAGATTCTTTAGGAGGTCGCGGCTTCAGCTGCGAAAAAACTACTCAGTATTTAGCCCGGCTCTACCCGCTGAAGAACTGGTTTGTCAGTTTTCAGGCGTGGGCAGCTGTTGCCGACCTGGCAGCCTGCAACAATTTTCGCGCGTTCTCGCGAATATCGCCTTTGCCGAACACGGCGTTGCCAGCCACCAGCAATTCCGCTCCGGCACGCACCACGTCGCCAATCGTATCGAGCGCCACGCCGCCATCCACTTCAATGCGGAAATTCAGCCCCCGTCTTTCGCGCTCGCGAGCCAGCGCGGAAATCTTCTTCAGCGAGTTGCGGATGAATTTCTGCCCGCCGAACCCAGGATTCACGCTCATCACCAGAACGTGATGCACCAGCTCCAGCACATCGTCCAGCACGCCAATCGGTGTCGCCGGATTGATCACCACGCCCGGTTTACACCCGTGATCCTCGATCAAGTGCAGTGTCCGGTCCAGATGCCTGCACGCTTCCTGATGCACCAGGATCCATGTCGCACCAGCATCGGCAAACGCGGGAATAAATTCATCGGGATTTTCAATCATCAGGTGCACGTCGAAAATCGCATCGGGAATCGCCTTGCGCAGCGAAGCCACAACCGGCGGCCCCAGCGTGATGTTCGGCACAAAATGCCCGTCCATCACGTCCACGTGCAGCAGCGTCCCGCCGCCTTCGAGCGCCAGTTTGGCGTCCGCGGCCAGATTCGCGAAGTTCGCGGAAAGTATGGACGGCGCCAGTTCGATTTTCCGTGCCAAGGTTTCGCTCCTCGCTTTTCAAGTTCGCCCGCAAGCTCTGCTCGCGAAATTAAGCCGCAAACAGTCCCGGCATTCTTATCGCACAAGAACCGAGCCTTCGTCTCTCAGGGGGTCGGAGCTTTAGCTCCGACGTTAACCGGCCAAAAAATCGGGGCTTTAGCCCCTGAGGAAATGATTTCTGCCAGTAGCTTTAGCATATCCGATTCCTATCGCCGCCGCATTCATGCAGCCTATATTTATTACGCCACACACCGCTGGGTCAGTGACATAGTCGTGGCAAAGCTAAACACTTGTCATTCCCCGGGCGGTGTTTGCCCGGGGTACGGTTTTCCATCGCGCGTCTTTTGCGCGATGAATCTGCTTTTTCCTAGCGGTTGCAAAGGCGAAGCTGGTTTCCGCACGCCTCTACAATTTCCACGGAAGCGCTTTTCTCTGTGCGCTGCTCTCAACTGCAAGCTCGAGCGCATACATGACACGCAGTCCATCCTCCATCGTCACCAGTGGCTTGGCCTTGCCCAGCATCACGTCACGCACATTTTCATAAAACGCACGGTAATCCCCGCGCAAGGTTGGTACCTTTCGCTGACTGGAATTCCTCGCATCAAATTGCGCCAGCGTTCCCCACTCTTCCTCTTTTTCCAGGCCCCAGTCCGCCCCGCCCACCGGGCTTCCCGCGCGCAACAGCGCTTCCTGCGGATCGAGCCCCTGCTTCACAAAACTTCCCTTCGTCCCCAGCACACGAAAATGCGGCCGCGCAATCGGCGCGAGCGTGCTGGAAGAAAGATAAGCCCGCAATCCATTCGCATAATAAAACGTAACGTCGAACGCGTCGTTGTTCGCAGCGCCTTCGCGTTCCGCGCGAATATCCGCCAGCAGCGATTCCGGCGGCCCAAACAATTTCAACGCATGATCGATCAAGTGCGGCCCCAGATCGAAGAAAACTCCCCTCCCCGGCCCGGTTCGCTCTTTCCAGGAATCGCGAATCGCGGGCCGGCACCGATCAAACGTTTCCTCGAACCGAATCACTCGCCCCAGTTCGCCGCCCGAAATCAATTTTTGCAGCGTGTAGAAGTCTCCGTCGAGCCGCCGCTCCTGATAGACCGTCAGAAATCGCCCCATCTTCTGCGCCAAAGCAATCAGTTCTTTCGCTTCCGCTACGCTCGTCGTGAACGGCTTGTCAACCACCACATCGCGTCCCGCTTCAAGGCAGGCCTTTGCCATCGGGAAATGCGTGTCGTTTGGAGTGGAGATCGCCACGAGCCGGATGCTCGGAATCGCCAGCAGCTCTTCCATCGAGCGAACAATCTTCGTTCCCGGATAGATTTCCGCCGCTTCATTCCCATTTCGCTGCAGGACCGCAGCCAATTTCAGCCCCGGCACTGTAGCGATAAAAGGAGCATGAAACGCCTTCCCGCCCAGCCCAAACCCAATCAATCCGCAATCAATCATTCCTATCCCCGTCATCGCAAAATTGTCTTTCGGGGCCAAGCGAGAAATCTGCTTTTCGTCTTCCGTCCAACGCCACATTCATTTGCGCTGCCACTCCGGCGCAGGCAAAATGCCATGATGTCTTCGAAAACGCAAATCCAGCCCGTGCAGGAAAATTCTTCTCGCGCGCTCATTTTCTGGCTGCTCTGTTTCGGTTTTGTCATCAACGGCCTCATCATCAATTTTGTCGGCCCGCTGCTCCCCACCTTCCGCGCAAAATGGGCGCTCGACGACGGCCGCGCCGGCCTCTTTTCCACGGTGCAATTCACGGTTTCCCTGGTCGGCGTGCTTCTCTCCAGCCCTCTCATCACGAAAAAAGGATTTAAGCCGGCCATCACCTTTGGGCTTGCTCTGATGGGGATCGGTTTCGCCTTTCTCAATGCGCCGACCTTCGCTCTGGCTCTGGTAGCCAGCGGCGTCTACGGCTTTGGCTATGGTTTCGTGACCCCGGGTACAAATCTTTGGGTCGGCGAATCGTACGGAGAGCGCCGCGCCTCCGCGTTGAATCTTGCAAACCTCGCCTGGGGCCTCGGCGCAATCCTTTCCGCCCCCACCGCGATGTACTCGATCCGGACTTCGAGCATCAATTCGGCTCTCTACATTTCTGGCGCGATCTCCATTCTTTTGGCGCTCTATTTGGCACGCCAGCATTTTGGAAAACCGCACGAGGAAGCGGCGTCGCTACCGTCGGACAATGCGAAAGTTGCTGGTAACGGTGTAGCGATTCTTCTGTGCATCCTGTTTTACGTCTACGTGGGAACGGAAGTCAGCACATCGTACTGGGCCGCAACTCATGCCGAGCGCGCCGCGACTTGGGCCACAAACACATTCACGCTCGCGCCGATGTTTTTCTTCGGTGGGTTGCTCGGCGGGCGCGGGGCCGCTGCGGCAATCCTGCTGCGACTGAAAGAAGGCACTGTCGCCATTGGCGGCTTGCTGATCGCCGCAGCAGGTGAACTCATCTTTCTGACGGCCCATTCACCCGCACTGCTTTTTATCGGAGCATTTTTTGCCGGACTGGGTTTTTCCAGCCTCTATCCAATCTACGTCGCCTGGCTGACAAAATGGTTCGGCTCGCGCGCCCGCAAAGTGGGCGGGGTGATGTTTGCATCGGCGGCAATCGGCAGCGCCACACTGCCCTGGCTCGTTGGAGAAATCTCCCGGGCAACATCCAGCCTGAGGGTCGGCCTGATCGTGCCACTCGTTGGCTGCGCTATTATGCTGACGATTGTTGCGCTATTGCGCCCCAACGCGCGAGGCTGACGTGTTGCTCGGCGCTGGCGTTAGCCCGGCCGATTTTGGCGGTGCGGTCATTTCCATCGACCAGATCGCCGCGGGGCGCATGTACATGGACGCGCGGTAATTTCCCGTGATGTCCCACGCTTCCGGAGTTCTGAACCAGTAACCTTTCGTTTGATAGGTTACGTTGTAGATCCCCCAGGCGGTGCGGTACGCTTCGTCCTTCATGCCTTCGCCCAGCATGAATCCGGCAAGCCCCAGCGTCGTCCCCGTCCAGACTTCCTGGACCTGTTCGTTCGTCGTGATGATTGTTCCGTCCGCAGCCATTCCGTTCACGGCGCCCATTTCACCCTTCGCGAATTTCATCACGTTGAAATCGAAAATATTCTTCAGCGATTTTTTTGTCATCGCCTTCGGGACGATGTCGCCGAGTCCGGTCATATCCGCGTACCACTGGCCGGCGAGCTGGTCGGCTTGAATGTTGTCCTTGTATTCGCTCTGCGTGTCGTAACTGAAATATTTTCCGTTCCAGAGTTTTTCGATGTAGGTCTTCTGCCCTTTTGCGAAAAGCTCCTTGTAGTGCGCCGCCGCTCTCGCGTCGCCGAGCTCTTTTCCGATTTCTTCGGCGGCTCGCAGCGAGGCCAGCCACAGACTTCCGGA
>JAFDVY010000270.1 GCA_018268785.1 Acidobacteriota bacterium
AAAGTGATTCCTGACAAACGGAAAAAGGCGGAGAAGCACAAGAAGGATTGGAAAGAAGAGATTGAGGTTTGACAGAGAGGGTACACCCCGGTGTCTTGCGAAGGAGTGCGCAAAGCATCGCAGAGAAAGAAGATGACCTGACGGCTGTGAACGCATTTGTTCGCCAGCGATCTCGCTCTAATTAGAATTGAAATCGCTTGAGCATAGTCCCTTCGCAGCTCAGGGCAGGCAGGAAATGGCTGTGCCACCTAGTGTTTTGTGGTTAGGCCCGACCGGACCTAGTTTTTGGAGCCTCAACCGGGGCGGACGGAGGGGACAGAATCCGCTGGAAGAAATAGCGGAGCTTTGGCGAGTTGAGCGCGATTGGCGAGTTGCGAGGCGATAGATTCGATGTCGGCTTTTACGAAGCCCATGGAGCTGACGAGGACGGAGCCATCTGCATCCACGAGAATGAGAGTGGGAACCATGGTGAGGCCGTAGGCGTTGGAGACGAGGTAGTCTTTTTCTTCGGGATCGACAAGGACGGGAAATGTAACGCCATACTCCTGATTAAATTTTGCTGTTTTTTCGGGACCGTTTTGCGAGACGCCTACTATGGTGAGGTTGGGAGATTTGGAACGCTGATAGAGCCGTTCAAGAAATGGAAACGTGAATTGGCAGATGGGACAACTGACCTTGAAGAAGGCGAGAAGGACGGGGCCCTTTTTGAGAGCTGCAGAGAGTGAGAATTCGTTTCCATCGAAGGACTTGAGAGAAAAGTTGGGGGCGACGTTGCCGGCGACGATGTGGGTCATACGCTCCTTGGCTCCGAAGAAGTGCGAAAGTCGTTGTAGGAAATACACAATTCAATCTTAACGGAAATTGGGGCGGTCAGGAACTGGCGTCTTTGATGTCGTCGTGCGCGGACTTGAGGGCTTTTTCGGCTTCGTCCTTTGCGCTGGCTTCGGGTTTGAGAAGCGAGATTGAATCGCGGAAGGACATGGCTTTGCCGTTAGAAGGCCCGGCGCAAGCGTCGGAGACCCTTTCCGGCTTGACTCCTGTGACATCCCATTTGAGACAGAGAAATTCGAGATTGAGAGATTTGCTTGCGCGAATGATGGCAATGCATGTTTGCAGGGACTTGAAGGAGGAGCACTTGTCCTGAAGATTCGCATCTTTTTCGAGAACGCCATGAGCCTGGAGCTGGCCGGTGAGACGCTGTTCGAGTTCTTCGTTTTCGGCGAGCTGGTCATTGGCGGATTTTCCATCGCGCTTAACGAGTTTTATTGGATTGTATTTCTTGGGGTTATGCCAGGAGGGGGAATGTTGGGATTGGGAGGAGTCTTGAGATGGCGCAGCGGTAGATTGTGAAGGAGAGGATTGCTGCGCTTCGGACGAAGGTGATTGACCGGCGAGAGGGATTGCGAATAGACAGAGAGCCGCGAGTTTTAGGGTTGCGAACATAAAACCTTTCGAGGGCGGGTGAGCGAGGACTATTTTAGCGGGAAATGTGTGCCGCGCCTACGGCGCTCGTGATGGAACTGAATGTTCACCCAGCCCTCACGGGCTGGGCTAACTTGTGATGCACCTCCGGTGCTTGGGATTCGTTGCACGGCTAATACCGTGTTCTCAAAGAGGTTTTTATACGGAAAAGTCAGAAATAAGAGCGCGCCACTAGGGTGGCGACGAGTCGTGAGAGGAGACGACGCGACCGAGGCTGGAGCTGCGGTCGAGGCGGTCGAAGAGTTGGTAGGCGGTCAGGGAGATGCGGGCTATGGCGTCACCGGCGTCTTGTTCGCGGCGGACGTAGGTGGACATGGCGCAGAGAATGTACGGGCGCTTACCCGTGAATACGAGGCCGCAATCGTTGCGGACACCTTCCAGTTCGCCGGGTTTGTTGGCGACGCGGAGATCCTCGGGAAGATAGCGCGGGATGTAACTCTCCTTGTGGACGGCCAAGAGATTGAAAAAGTCTTCGGTGAACTGTTTGTTCAGAACTTTTCCTTTGTAGAGAGCTTCCAGCAAGAGTGCGATTTCGCGTGGCGTGGCGACATTTTCTCGGCCTTCGGCGGCGGCTTTGAGGTCCATCATTTTGCGGCGGAGGCGCGTGTGGGTGAGGCCGAGGGAATCGAGCAGCGCGTTGACGTTGTCCATGCCGAGGCGATTGATGAGGACGTTGGT
>JAFDVY010000271.1 GCA_018268785.1 Acidobacteriota bacterium
TCCATGCGTGGGGTGGAACTCTAATCCCAGCAATGACTTATACGACTTAGAAAAAGGACACAACCACATGAACGAAGGAACTCTGAAAGTAATTGTACATTACGCGGCGGCAGCGAAGCCGTACGAGCAGGACCACGTCAGCCGCCAGGAGACTGTCGGCACCCTTAAGGCGAACGTGCTCAATGCGTTCGGTCTGACGGAAGGCCAACACGCCGACGGTAACACCTACACCTACACGCTCTACGACCACAAAACGCCGTTGGAAAACCTCAACGAGACCTTGGGGCAGGTTGCAGGCGAAAAGCACACGCTCGAGTTGAAGTTGAGTCAGCAGGTAACACAGGGGAAATGAGCGACGAACTGTCCAGGCTCAATTTGAAGGATGACTTTGAAGAGGCTAAGAGTGTCCGGGATGCAGCAAGATGGGCACTGGAGATGCCTGGAGACCTTGAGGTGCTTGCCACCATGTCGCCGGCGAACGCGCCCAATGAACGATTTCAGGCGCGTCTGCTGTGGACCAAGTATCCGGACGAGCCCCCTTCTCTCAAATTTCGGGACCCAGGCACGGGCCGACTTGATCTGCCACAAGCGTGGCCGGTCGTTCGCGGGTTCCGGCCACAAAGCTTGGACGCATGTGTTAACTGGTGCCTGGAGGGTTTTGCTTTGCATCCGGAATGGAGAAGTGACCCTCGTTTCAGATGGAATCCGAATGGCAATCCTCTTCTCCGGGTTTTGCGGCAACTGCAAGATGAACTAGACGACCATTTCCAAGGCAGGTTCAAATGACAAACCCGTACTTCTCCGAAATTGAGGGCTGGCAGATCCCTGAAATGGTGGTAGCTGACGCGCTCGAGGAAATGGCGATCGACGGGCGCCAGGGCAATGAGGGAATTGCGTTATTTCTTGGCCGGGACAATAACGGTGCTGCCGAAGTGACACACCTGGTAAAGCTGCGGGGACCCGGGTTAGAAAAATATCCGGACCAGATTAGCATCCACTCGTCGTTGCTGAATGAGGTCACGGACGTAGCCCTCAGCAACAAGGTTCGGCTGATTGGTCAAGTACATTCTCACGGACCCGGCTATGGCATCAGTCTCTCTTACACCGACCGAACCTATGGGATCAAGACTCCCTATTATCTGTCGCTTGTGGCTCCCGACTATGCATTGTCCTCAGCACCGCTGCGAAGCTGGGGTGCCCATGTGTTCATGGAAAAGCAAGGTTACGTCCGTTTGAACGCGGCTGAAGCCGACCGTCGTCTCCGCATTGTTGTGGGCGCAAGCGTTCCTGTTATCACTGTCGGAGCCGAGAATGGAAACTGACCTCGCTTACAGCCGCCCACGAAAAACAGCCGAGCAGCTTGGCGAGCTAGCTGAGGATCGGCACAGGTTTTTGAACAAGCGAATCCTTCTCACGGGCGAGCCGGAACTGCTCAGCATTCCAAACGGCCCGGAATGCCTTCTAAACTCCATTCGCCTTGCGGTGCGGATTTGCCCAAATGTAGTTGTCTACATCGGCAGCGAAAACGATGCCTTGAGGGCCGAAGCTGAGGGGCTTGCAGACGGCATTGCCTTCGGCAAGAAAGTCGAGCTTCTCCGTCACGTCCCCGATTTTAGTCAATTCGACGCAATCCTATCGATCGGCATTAAGGTGCGCCCCGGCTTGCCGTGGACGACAATAAATTCCAACGGTTTCTTAGCCCGTGTCAGTTCTGGAGTCACTGATATTCCAGGACCATGCGATATCTATAACCCGGTCGGAGCACTCGCCGCGGCTTGCCTAGGTATTGGGGAAGTATTCAAGCGGCTCATCCGGCTGAAGGGTGAGCGGGGTACGATGTTGAACGGTTTTAGCTTTTCTCTGCGGAACTACACTGAGAGCCCAACCGATTACGGCCCGACAATTCCGGAGAATCTTCCATATGACTTGTTGGTGGTCGGAGCAGGTGCGATTGGCAACGGTATCACTCACCTTATCTCGCGCTTGCCGTTCACTGGAACCATCAACATTGTAGATCGGGAAGAGTATGGGCCTGAGAACTTGGGCACCTGCATCCTCATGACGCCCGATGATTCAGGAAAGCCCAAGGCGGCTCGGCTAGCGTCAATCCTTACCGCTTGTGGCATTCGGGCAAATGGATTCGCC
>JAFDVY010000272.1 GCA_018268785.1 Acidobacteriota bacterium
GTAAGGTCGTGGACTTCATCACCCACACCATCGATGACGGCACGCTCTACTTCACCGTCCGTTTCGCGGACAAGACCAGCTTTTGTCTCCGGTACGCCTGCGACATGTTCGTCGCCAGCGCCGACCTCAGCGATTGGAGAGATGGGAACTACAACATTATTCGCGAGTACATGAAGCCGATTTCGACGTAGCCTAAGCGTCTCGCGAAGAAGTTTGAAGGACCGGCGAAGTAAAGAACGAGATAACGAATTTCCACACCGCAAACAGAGCGATTCATTGACTCTTGGACATTTCTAGCTTGCCAATCTGGGTTTGGAAGCTGGAGGGAGCGAGTTCGAGATAGCGTTCGAATCCTTCAAGGTTTACGTTGCCCATATAGGCAGCAAGCATCGGGAGCATCTTCTCTAGCGAGAGATCTTGATTCCGCCAATTCGTAATTGAATGAACCGCAAAGCTGTGCCGTAAGTCATGAATGCGCGGTTGGTAGGAACTGTTAAGCCGACTCACACCGGTCAGCTTTCGAAGTTGCTGGAAGGCATGGCCGACTACGGCATAGCGAACCGGTTCTCCTTTGACCGTAAGAAATAATGCTCTGCCCGAGCCAAACGTGGCTCTCCGCGAGTCCTCCATGTACCGTCGTAACAAACGCGCCACATCCGATCCGATTGGAATATCCCGCGATAGTTGGGGGTACTCGCTTTGAATGTGAATGGTCTTCCGTTCCAGGTCGACATGAGAATGTGAGAGCCCCAGCACAAGTCCTATCCGCATTCCTGTGCCGTAAACCATAAGCAGGATGGTCCGCAGCGTTTCTGCATCCATTGCGCAGCGGCGATATCGGACGCAGGCTGGTATCGCGTCTAGAAGCCTTCGAATCTCCGAACGCGAATATACGAATGGGAAAAAGGCTGTCTTGGTCGCCGGTTTCTGCGTTGCTTTCGGGATATGCTTTAACTGCCGCCGCGCGAACCAATACACAAAAAATCTACTCAAGTAGGAAACGTACCGACGCCACGTATTATTCGAAAGGGCGTTTCGAGAAAGAAATTGCTCTAGTTGATGTTCCGTGATCGATGCAATATCTACATTCCCAACGAAATGCGCGAATCGCCACAGAAGTTTCGCACTCGCCCTATAGATGAGACCAGTGGCACGCTTTCGCTCGATGTATACCTCGACGCATGAATAGGTTTTCACATCAACCCTCGGAGGCTAAAATTCGCGACTTTGCGGAGGGCCTCTAAGTCATACCGCGCATACTGGCAAACACTTGATGTGTCTTTGTGTCCTAGAAATGTCGCAATCTCTCTCAGCGACAGACCCGCCTTCATAAGGCGCATGGCGCAAGCATGACGCAAAGCATGCGGCCCCTTGCGTGGGGAATCGACGGCGTTCTGGCAAAATAGACGATTGCAGATGATGTAGACCGTTCCATGCGAGAGTGGTCGATGAGGTAAGAGAGATGTGACAAAGAGCGACGGACATTCACAATTTGGACGAGCCTCACACACATATTCTCGCAAGCAGAAAGCCGTCTTTTGATTGAGAGGAAAGCGTTGCGCCCGGCGATTCTTACCTCTTCTCACAGTCAGGACAGCGCGTTCCAAGTCAACATCTGTCAGACGGAGGTCGCGAATTTCACCGTATCGTAAGCCATAAATGGCAATCAACATCACTATGGCGCGATCCCTGATTTCGAGAGGTGTATTCCCGCGCAGAGAGGCGATGATGCGCTGAACTCCGTCCCAGGACGGGCCTTTAGGAGTGAACTGGTGCTTGGATCTTGGAAACTGCGGGACCGCGTGATAAAGACCGGGCCTAATCCATCCACGTTCTTCGGCGTGCCTGAGGAACATGCGAATAGAATGGGCGGCCAGACCCTGTGTGGTCCGAGCCCATCCGCCATCCCTCTTAAAATCGAGATATCGCTCGATGTGTTGAAGTGTGACGTGACGCAGTTGTACTCTGCGTTCTGCTAACCAGGTCAAAAGAAATGAAACATGCATCGTGCGTGTCTCGATTGTGGTTGGTGCAAGTCCGAATCGATGCTTTAGTCTGTGCTCAAAATCGCACAGCCGTTCCTCGTTGACGCGTGTTTTCAGAGGACCGGCAAGACACCCGTT
>JAFDVY010000273.1 GCA_018268785.1 Acidobacteriota bacterium
TCTTCGGACTGCTTTTCGTCTTCTTGCGGTGGCGGCACATTTTTCGGTGCGCTTATCTTGTTGTCCGTTGCGACATCGAAGATCGCATAGTTCGAAAGCGTGTGCCGGTGGTGGTAATGCTTTCCATGGAGATCCAAGAATATCTCTGCGTTCCAGGGGAGCCACAATTCTGTCTGCGATTTCTTAAACTGGACAGGGCCGTAGTCTATGGAGATGTGGTCTCGCATCAACTCAAGATCTTTCATTGGGTCACGCAAATCGGTTTCCACATGCAGAACTTCAAAACTGCTCGTTGCAACCCAGACACGCCCTTTTAGGGGCACTTCCACGGTTCTAATTTTCGTTTGCCATAGGCGCAAAAAAGAACGCTGGCCCTGCTTCTGCGTAAAGTGCACTACCCAGGCCGGTTTACCACGCCACTGTCCCAGTCCTTCGCATTTGAAGTCCAGAGCTCGGGCAAACCCAGGTTGAAAAATGTCCACTCCCAACCCAATCAAGCCCACTGTTGCAAGAGAAGTGGGAAAGGAATCCAGTCCGGTTCCTCCATCGCGTTTTTCGTCGAGATACAGCTGCTTATCCTTTTTGTCTTGTTCTACGAAGACCATGTAGTTGAAGTCGCGCGTCCGCAAATGCTCCGAATCGCCATTCGGACCAATCTCTTCATGCTCAATATGCTCCGTAGCGACGAAACGCTCAAAATTCTGAAATAACTGGTTTGCTGCCAAGCTGGTTTGCTCAACTACCTCTTGAGTAGGGCAGGCGACATCTTGCACAAGGGTGGGTTTAGCGGCATCAATATCGGGCGGCGCCCAGACACGGAGGGACGCAGAAGATAGAGAAGGCAGTACCGCCGAGCCGACCGTGCCAACTCGCGGTTGCATTTCAGCCTTCTCAACATTGGCAAGCTCATTTTTTGCTTCAACCGCAGCCGGATCATTCGAATAATTGGTCAGGATCTCTTGGAATTCTTGCTTTGCCCCCGCTTGGTTCCCTTCAGCGGCAAGAATCTGGCCCAGGAGAAGCCTTGCACTGGCCGAGTTTGCGCCACTGAGTTCCGCGGCTCGCTGTGCATGTTGCTCCGCTTTGGAATATTGCTGCAATTGGCCGTAGGCTGCAGCCGCAATCAGATGAGCGCGCCAGGAAGCATTGTTCTGAACAAGAAGCCCTTCCATGGTCTGGACTGCTGGTTCCAGATCCTTAAGCTTTACCTGGACTTCCCCGAGGGCTAGCAAAGAGCGTTCATGAGTTGGGTAAACGGAGACGGCTTTCTGAAATTGCTCCTTCGCAAGAGGCAGATTTCCCTGATTCATGGCTAAAAGCCCGTTCAGGTAAAGGACATCGGGATTGTTCGGGGAAATACGCAATGCTTTATCCAAATGTTTTCTTGCCTCGGCAAGTTTGTTCTTGCGAATGTCCGCCTTGGACTTATCCATTTCTTCGAGAAGTGCCAGTGTTACAACAGGCCGAACTCCTGGAGCGGTTACTTCCGATTGAGGATGCAAATAGATAAAAACATATTGATTGCGAGCAACGGTGCTTTCGTTGACGGTCACACGGTCCTTAGCCAACTTGAAACCGTCCGAAGTGACTTCGACGTTGCAGTCGCCAGTGGGCACATGCATGAATTGCACTTCGGCGGTGTTCTTTGTTGGACCGCTCAGCTTGAGTCCGGACAGCGGGCAATCAATCGTCACAGTTGCGCTTTGCTCAAGCGCCAATCCGTTCACCTCCCGCACGTTTACAAAAATGTTCACAGGCGATTGCATGTTGGCCCGCTCGTCCGAATTAGACATTCCCCTTGTGGACGGGTCGATTACCATTTGAACTTGAGCCAGAAGAACGACAGGGAGAAGTAACAGCAGAGCGGCGAATACGCTCAAACGCAAGCATGCCTTAGCGGAGTCTCGTACCACATCTGTTGTTTGTTCCTGAGCCGGGTGTGCCATGACCTGTAGGATGCAGAAGACAATGACTCCGAAAGAAGAGAGTACAGGGTTCTCTTGCCCATTTCTAGGGCAGCGAAGAGAAAATGCGACCTTCAAGAATCACTGAGACCATTGGGCATCTGCTTGGCTAATCACTGCTTTT
>JAFDVY010000274.1 GCA_018268785.1 Acidobacteriota bacterium
CGCAAATCAGAGAACTCGCTTTACCTACACGAAATTACGAACAACTCCTCGTTTTGCAGCCGGGAGTATCCACGGCCCTGGCTTCGGACCAGCTTTACGTTGGCGTCTCGAACCCTGTGGGGCTTTCGAACCAGGTGAATTTTGCCGTCAACGGCAATCGTCCAACCCAGAATAACTGGACGATCGACGGGGCCGACAATTTCGACCGCGGCGCGAACCTCACGCTTCTCAATTATCCCAGCATCGATTCCATCGCGGAATTCAAGGTGCTTCGCTCAAGTTATTTGCCGGAGAATGGCCGGAGCTCAGGAGGAATTATCAACGTAGTAACGCGCTCTGGCACGAACGAACTGCATGGCAGCGCTTATGAATTCTTCCGCAACGACAAGCTTGCCGCGAACAATTTTTTCAACAATCGTTTTGGGATTTCCCGGCCGCCGCTGCGCTGGAACGATTTTGGTTTTACCGTGGGCGGCCCGATTGTGAAGAACAAGACGTTTTTCTTCTATTCGCAAGAGTGGCGCCGCGTCATCACCTATAACACGTTCACAAGCGGCGAATTGCCTACTGCGGCTGAGATCGGGGGAACAATGCAGGATGGCACTGGAACGCTGCACCCCGTTTGCACCTCGTACGACGCCAGCGGCAACTGCGCGACGACAGGAACGCAAATAGCCAACATCAACCCGGTGGCGGCGGCCTATATTAAGGACATCTTTGCGAAGCTTCCCCAACTCACCAATAACGTGGACCAGACCATTACCTGGACTGGACGCAACGCTTTTAACTATCGCGAAGAGAACGTCCGCATCGATCACACGTTTTCTTCCAAATTCAGCATTTTTGGAAGATACCTGGACGATTCAATTCCTACGCAAGAACCCGGTGGGCTGTTTACCGGTCTCGGCGTTCCTGGTGTCGCAACGACTTCCACCAACTCGCCCGGGCGCAATTTTGTGGCGCACGCGACTTACGTGATTCGGCCAACCCTTGTGAACGATGCCGGATACTCTTTCTCTTGGGGTGCGGTACTCAGCAGCCCGGTCGGTTTGTTGAAATCCTCCAACTCGCCAGACATCTCTCCTACCTTGGTGTTCAATACGGGCGTCCCGCGTATCCCGGACATAGACTTCTGCGCCTTGACGGCGAATGCTTGCGGGCAAGGGCTGACTGGATTTGGTCCGTACCGCGACTACAACAAAAATCACAACATCTTTGACAGCCTTACCTGGATACGAGGCCATCACTCGTTGAAATTCGGAGCGAGCTACAACTACTACACGAAAGACGAAAACGTAAACGGCGGTGGGGGGGCCAACGGCACGTACTTCTTCTTTGACGGAAGCCCTCAAGGGAACGGTCCCGCCGAAGGCACTTTTGAGCAAATATGGGCGAACTTCCTGATGGGCAGTGTCGACCAGTTCAGCCAAAGCAACACAGATTTCCGTGCGCTGGTCCACCAGCACGAAATCGAATTTTACGCGCAAGACGAATATCGCGTGCGTCCCAATCTGACTCTGGACTACGGTGTGCGGTATTCGCTCTTTCTCTCGCCGACTTACGGCAATGGCAATCTGTCTACGTTTGACCCTGCGCTATTCAATCCGGCAAATGCCCCAGCGCTCAATCCGGACGGCACGTTCCCCGGAGGCGCCGACTCCGGATCCTACGTGAACGGAATCATTATTGGCGGCCAGAACTCGCCTTTTGGAAATGCGGTTGCCAAGACCTTTCACAAAGGCATTGGTCCACGCATTGGTTTTGCGTGGGATCCTTTCAAGACTGGAAAAACAAGCGTCCGCGGCGGGTATGGAATCTTCTTTGATTCGCCAGCGGTAAATTCGGTGGAGCAATTTGCCAGCGAGAATCCGCCGATCGTGCAGTCCACCACCATATCAAATCCGAATTTCGCGAATCCTGCCAACGGCTCGACCGTCGCCAATCCCTTTGCTCGGACGATTGGCGGGCCCTCGCCAAATGCCTGGACCTCGCCCTATACGCAGATGTTCAACCTGGACGTACAGCGAACGATCGGTTCGAAGACCATGATTGATGTTGGCTATTACGGCTCGCTTGGGCGGCATCT
>JAFDVY010000275.1 GCA_018268785.1 Acidobacteriota bacterium
AACAGGTCAAGGTGAATTAGCAAACCGCCGCCTTCAGCCTCTCGGCCACCTCTCCGGCGTTTGGTTTCAACAGTTTACCACCAATCGGGAAAAAGCTGCTGGCCAATTGCTGGCCATTACCCAAATTCTCGAGAGTCGCTTGCATCTTTTGCATCGCATCCAGCACCGCTGGATCGAACACTTTGATGTAGCGCTCCCGGGTTACGTGAGGTTTGGCGTGACGCAAAACGCGCTGGACAACTTTGTCGTCCGCGCCCTGTGCGTAAAGATTCGAAGCGACCGCTCGCCTGAATCCGTGCCAACCATACCACGGCAGCCCGATTGCCTCGATTGCAGGACGAATCACCTTTTGAGCCAGCTTGTCCATCGCCATCGGACATCCACCGCCGGTGTGAAAAATCACTCCGGACATTGGATTGTGCATGCTCTGCCGGTACTCGTCGAGAATCGCAGCTAGCGCGGGAATCACCGGAACGAAATTGCGGCTCGCCTTGGTCTTCGGCCGATTGATGAACGACTTCCAGATCGATCGGCTCACCGTTATTTCCGTGCCGTTGTAATCCTGCCACTCCAGTCCACGAAGCTCGCCTTCGCGCAGGCCCACAAATGACGCCGTCGCGACCGCTGCTTTCGGGAGAAGCGGCAAGACCTCCAGAATGCGAAGAATCTGGCTCAAGTCGTAGGCGAAAGTTTCTTTCGCTTCCCGCGCCTTGCTCGGAAGCAAAGCGCCTTGAACGGGATTCGCACCGTCGAACGCACCTTCATTTTTTGCAAAAGTGAAGATGCCGCTCAGCACGGACTTGATGTGCTGAAGCGTGTTCTTCGAGTAGTCGTTCTCCGCAGCGATCGCGCGGAGCATACGGCTAACGTCTACAGTGCGAACTTCGCGCACGCGGAGTCCACCGATGCGTGCGGCCATGTGATTCTTCCAGAGTTCCCGGTATCCCTTGCTGGTGCTGGCCCTGCGCTCCGACTCGACCCAGGGCAGGTACGAACAATCGACAAACTCGTCGAGGGTCATGCTGGAATCTCCATTGGAACAATCGTGGCTGATTCGTTGCATGAAACTGACGCGCAGCGGTTCAACGTCAACGGCGCGTGGAAACGACTCCACGTCGCCGAGGCGTTTGGTCTGTCTGCGAAATTTGATCGATCCGTTATTCTGCCGAATGGGTTCGCGGTAGCGCACAAACCAGGCACCATGGTCTTCGAACAAACTCCCCTTCTGATAACGAACAGGTTTGGTCATATTTTTCTCCTTGACCATACCCCGTCCGTGCTCACCAACTGGCGTTGCAGCCAATCGCTCAGCTCTGCGCTGCCCCAGCTGAAACGAATATATCTTCCGAGTCTGTAGTGCGGAATCGGATCACTCGTTCGCTTGCTGTTGGTGCGTGAGCGAATCCAGCTTTCTGGAACGCTTAGCCTTTTTGCCAGCTCGACAGAGTCTATCACTTCGAGCGAGATGGAAAGAACCTGTGCACTTGGCACTGCGCCGTTGTCGGGCTTGGGAGGGGCAAGCCGTGCGAAGGCCGGCGGATTCGTGAGCGTACTTACGTGGTGTTCGTGACGTGAAGACATGGTTCCTCCCTGGTTCAAGACCTTTCTTCGTCCATCGGGGTGGCGACGGCTTTGGTCTCGGAATTCCTTAAATCGGCGAGCGCCTTTGTGACGGTGAGACGCGCGTAGTATTCCGGATCGGATTTGTCGTTACTCCGGTAGCGCGCGATTTCTTGAATGACATCTTCCGGGTTGTCACCGCGGGCAAGCGCGCGCTTGGCGAACGCCCAGTCGCGCTCGGACTGACTGATACCGGTCTTCGAAGGTTCGCGCTTTTGTCTGGCCAGATAGTTGGGCCTGGGAGAATCCTGTCCGTCGATGTGAAGCTTGAAGTCGCGCAGATGATAGGTCTCGGTTGAATATCTCCGGGCCTCCACGTAGAA
>JAFDVY010000276.1 GCA_018268785.1 Acidobacteriota bacterium
CGTCAAGAAGCTCCGGGCGGCGACGAGTTCGCAGTTAAAACGACGCGCGCGTGCCGCATTGGAAATATTTGCGGCGCATGGCACGACGACGATTGAGGCAAAAAGCGGGTACGGGCTCGATGTCGCCAGCGAACTGAAGATTCTCTCTTTGCACAAAGAGTTAAGCGCCGCTCAACCGATTGAAATTGTTTCGACGTTTCTCGGAGCGCACGTCGTTCCGGCGGAGTTCCGCAGCAAAGCGAACGGGCCGGACGAATACGTCAGGCTGCTGACCGATTGGCTGATCCCAGAGGTCTCCGCAAACGGGCTAGCGGAATACTGCGACGTGTTTTGTGATCGCGGCGCGTTTTCACGCGCTCAATCCAAGCAGGTGCTCACGTCGGGAATAGAGCACAAATTGAAGCCACGCCTGCACGCGGAACAACTTTCGCGCACCGGCGCGACGCAACTGGCAGTGGAAGTTGATGCGGCGAGCTGCGATCACCTGGAGCACAGCAACGCGGCGGACGCGCGCGCACTGGCAAGATCGAACACAGTGGCCACACTATTGCCCGGATGCGACTTCCACCTCAGCCTTAAGGGATACGCTCCAGCGCGAAAGCTGATTGAAGCCGGAGCGATGGTGGCGCTCGCGACCGACTACAATCCCGGCACAAGCCCGACGATGAGCATGCCCATGATTCTCTCGCTGGCTTGCACGCAATTGCGTATGACCCCCGCGGAAACGATCGTGGCAGCGACAATCAATGCGGCGTATTCACTTGGGCGGCACAAGCGGATCGGCTCGCTCGAGGTTGGCAAACAAGCGGATTTGGCCGTGTTCGAGGTGGAAGACTACCGCGAAATTCCCTACTATTTTGGAGTGAACACCTGCTGGCTCACCATGAAAGGCGGTCGTGTGATTTATGCCGCCTAAAGGGCCCAACGGCGCGAAGAAGAACGTCGTCGTGAAGGTCATTCCGCCGAGAAAGACTCCGCCGAAGAGCTTCTTCGAGGAGTATTACTACGGCGTGCTCGCGGCAGAGTTTGTCTGTGTGTCGCTGCTTTTTGGCGCGGGGGGAATGGGTTTTTATCCGGGTGTTCTTGTCGGTTTGCTCGTGACGGCGTCAACGTCCGTGGCCTATCAGTTCTGGCAGTATTCTCATTCCAATGGCGGTGCGGCGAGGGCTTGGAAGCCCAAACCGAGACTCTCAGCGAAAGCCGTTGAAAAGGAAAAGCTGCCCAATCCGGATTTCATTCCGATTCGGCCGGCGCCGCGCAAACCAGTGCCTGTTGGGCCGGATGGCAAGAAAAAATTTCCGCCGAGTTATTTTCCTCCGCTCCGCGGCAGGAAGCCCCAGCAATGAGACGACTGATTGAGTGCGTGCCGAATTTCTCCGAGGGCCGCGATAAATCAAAAGTGGAAGCGTTGATCCACGTGATGGCCAGTGTGCCGGGCGTGTATGTGCTGGATCACGAGATGGATGCGGATCACAATCGCTGCGTGATTACGCTTGCGGGCGAACCGGATGCCGTCGGCGAAGCTGCGATTTTGGCCACGGGCAAAGCCGTGGAATTGATTGACATGAACACGCACACCGGCGCGCATCCTCGTGTGGGTGCGACGGATGTTGTGCCATTCATTCCCGTGGATGGCGTTTCCATCGAAGATTGCGTGGCGCTGGCAAAGCGCGTTGGCCTGGAAATCTGGAAGCGGCATCGTGTGCCCATCTTTTTTTATGAAGCCGCGGCGACGCGCCCGGACCGTGTGAATCTGGAGAATGTGCGACGCGGACAGTATGAGGGTTTGCGCGAGGAGTTGAAAAACAATCACGACCGCCAGCCGGATATCGGCGAACCAAAGTTGCATCCGACGGCGGGTGTGACGGTGGTAGGC
>JAFDVY010000277.1 GCA_018268785.1 Acidobacteriota bacterium
TATGTTTTATTAGACGCGAATCGTCGGCTGGTTCACCGGGCGGAGCGGAAGCGGCGAAGACGCGCAAGAAAGCGCGGGGTATCTGGGCAAGGGGGGCGTCGCCTGGTTGCCAGCACCTTGTTTCCGCATCTCCTTATCCGCCAAGAACTTACTTAGGTTGGCTCGTGGCCGAAATTCTTGTTGACAAAGGCATTACGACTCTAGTAGAATAATAGTCATAGAAAGCTGCGCCCCGACTCCGGTCGGGGCTTTTTGTTTTTCTGGCCACTCTCTGCAGCGGTTCTTCGGGTTCACTCGTTGCATCGCTCGACTCGTCCGCAATCCGTTAAACATGCTGTGCACTCTAGCCCTTCACCGGCCTCTGTGCGCTGGACTCCATGCTCTTTGTGTTAAATCCTGCTCGAACGGAGCAAGGCCGGGTATTTTGTCGAAATGCGCCTGCCCGATCGGGTCCGCGCGCTCCCACCGGCGCAGCCAATTGCGCGATTGGGGAATCAGGCCTATCCGCTCAGCGCAAATCCTTCCGCCTCTGCGCTTGAAGCCACCGACTTCCTCAAAACTTGGGCCCTTCGCAAAACCATTTTCGATCGCGAAGGCGGCATCTGCTTTTACTGCCTTCGCCACACCCCTGCTAACGTCCAGTGCCTCGACCACGTCGTGCCACGCGCGCGCTTCGGCCGTAATTCCTACCGCAATCTCGTTGCCTGCTGTATGGAATGTAACTTCCGCAAGAGCGACCGTCCGGCCCAGGATTTTCTGCGCTCGCTCTACCGCAAAGGACGCCTCACAGCGGCGGAACTCGATAGACGCCTCCGCGCCTTGAAAGACCTTGCCGCGGGCCGGCTCCGCCCCATCCCGCCGATTTCTGCGGGATGAACCTCCGCCCTCCATCACGCCAAAAAAGAAAAGGGGAAAAGGTCACAAGCCTCGGTCTCTGTGGAGGCGACTTTACGTCGCCAGCCTTTTCTTATTTTTCGGTTTTGCCCGTGTCGGTTCTCACACAAGCGATTTAGCTTGGCGGGCGGGGTTGCGCAAGCCGTCGCGCTTGGGCAGGGAAAGTTTGATCCCGCCAAACGACGCAAACCTGTGGCGAATCGCCTCGGCTAGGTTTCCTTTGGTTCGAACCGGAGTGGTCAAAGCTGAGTGCAAGATCTCACACGCTTCCTCTTCCATCGAGCGCCCGTTATGAGCCGCGCGAACCCGCAGGCGGGCCTTGGTCTTCTGATCGAGTTGCCGAATGGTGAGTGTAGCCATGGAAGCATGATCGCATCGCTGGCGGCGAATGCAAATAGGCCCGGCCTCCAAAATAGAAAAATAGAATTAGAGAAGGGAGAAGAGAAAGTCCCCACCCTTGCAAGGCCCGCAAGGATGGGCAACCCAAAGGCGTTTTCGGACGTTAGGTGCGGCCAACCGTCCCGTCAGCCCATTCCATCGAAAGAGAACAGGCGCCCGCTGAACCACTTGCCGCGCGTGGCGAGGCCACGCAGTGCCCATTTCGACGTGCCGATGACTTTCACGGTGTATGAAATACCTTCGCGGAGTGTAAGACCAACGCCCTCAGCGGCAGCCTCGACGAGCGGCGCACCGCCCCAGAGCGGCATTCCCGGAACGTAGCGATCAATCACAAGTGACGTCCCGACTCCCGTGCCAACTGCTCCGCCGAATGCGATGGCTTCGGCCCATCCTCCTGCCCATTTGAAATGCCGCACTAATCCAGCATTCTTCGCCAACTTCACCGCGACATTGAGGGGATCTCTTAAGGATTCTCGTCCTTCGTTCTTTCGGTGGTATGCGTAGCGCCTGGAGATCTTTCCGAAGTTCTCCGCCCACATTTTCACCTTATTTTCATCGAGCCCATGC
>JAFDVY010000278.1 GCA_018268785.1 Acidobacteriota bacterium
AGATCGGCGATTTCGGAGAATTATTTGTAGTGGCCGATCTTTAGATCGGCGATTTTGGAGAATTAAATGACCACGGCAACATTACCAGTCCTCACCAAAAAAGACTTTCAGACCGACCAGGAAGTCCGCTGGTGCCCCGGCTGCGGCGACTACGCAATTCTCTCCGCCGTGCAATCCGTATTTCCTGAGCTGGGCATCAAGCGCGAAAATTTTGTTGTGATCAGCGGCATCGGTTGTTCTTCGCGATTTCCGTATTACATGAATACGTTCGGCTTTCACACGATTCATGGCCGTGCGCCTGCAGTCGCAACCGGCCTGAAAACGATCCGCCCCGACCTCGAAGTTTGGGTCGCGACCGGCGACGGCGACGCGCTTTCCATCGGCGGCAATCACACCATTCACATGCTGCGCCGCAACGTGGGCCTGAAAGTTTTGCTCTTCAACAATCGCATCTACGGGCTGACGAAAGGCCAGTATTCGCCTACGTCCGAGCTCAACAAGAAAACCAAGTCCACTCCCTACGGCTCGCTCGATCGGCCCTTCAATCCGATTTCCCTCGCCATTGGCGCCGAGGCCACGTTTGTCGCGCGCAGCGTCGACGTATTCCAGGGCCACCTCAAGGACACGCTCAAGCAGGCAGCCGCGCACAAAGGCTCCGCGTTCATCGAAATTCTCCAGAACTGCAACATCTTCAACGACGGCGCGTGGTTTTCCCTCACCGAAAAAGACGCGCGCAGCGAGCACATCATCCAGCTCGAACACGGCAAGCCCATGGTGTACGGCAAGAATCGCGACAAGGGCATTCGCCAAAGGCCCGACGGCGACATCGAGATCGTGCAGCTCGGCAACGGAATCACCGAAGCCGATTTGCTCGTTCACGACGCGCACCATCCGCGCCCGTACTATGCCTTCCTGCTCTCGCACATGGAGCACCGCGAAGGATTTCCCACGCCGATCGGAGTTCTACGGTCATGGCCGGATGTTGCGCGCTACGAAGACGTCATCCACGATCAATTAAAAGACGTTCTCGCCAAACGCGGGCCCGGCGATCTGGAAAAACTTCTGCGCGCGGGCGACACCTGGCGCGTTGAAGCGCGATAGCGAGCCTCCCGCTTCGCTTCACTGGTCACGGCTCTTCGCCAGCACTGGCTTGATGTCCACAATGGGCGTCCCGTCAATCGCTTCCAGCGGCCCCACCCGCAGCCGCAACCCCTCTCGCTCCAGAATCTTCACTCGATGCAATCCCAGCGGATTCGGCCGGTCCGGTGAGCGCGTTCCAAACACTCCCGTCAGCGGGTTCTTCTTGTCCCTCCCCGGATGCACCTTCATCACATTCCGTTTCGCTTCATGCAGCCAGGTAATCAGAATCACTTCCTGCCCGGCCTCAACCAGGTGCAAACATTTCGCATACCTCGGCAGTATCTCGATCCACGCTTCCGGCGCGCCCCAATATCCCTGCCTCGGTGCATTTTTCCTCTTCTTCAATTCCGATTTCACGCGACCGATAGGCACGAGATTCAGAATCTTGGCGTTAGTCATTGCGTTTTCCTTGGACGAGAGCGCATAGATCTTTCCCGCTCGTCCTGCTTCGCTTGTTGCTTTCATCCTGCCAGCTCAAACGGTTTTTCCACAGATCATTCGAATTACCTGTTTATTAGCTATTGTAATTATTACTATCCTGTGCTAGCGTGCCCTGTGCATAGATTGCCTCAATGCGGCCTTTCCACCCTGGTTCCCCGCTTCTCTCCCGCGCTTCCCGCTCTGGATGGCCCTTCCCTAACCACCTTTAGAATCAACACATACAGATTTGATAGAAAACAAAGGACTTTATCCCCCTTTAGAATC
>JAFDVY010000279.1 GCA_018268785.1 Acidobacteriota bacterium
TTGATTCTAAAGGGGGATAAAGTCCTTTGTTTTCTATCAAATCTGTATGTGTTGAAACTAAAGGTGGTTAGGAGCTGTGAATTTTGGGTCGAGAGGGAGAGGAAGGGTTTGGGAAAGAGGCGGGGCGAGAGTGAACGCAGGGCCAAGTTACACGACACAGACTAGCACAGCGCAATTATAAAGTCAATAAGTATCTCATTGTGTAATTCGAATGAGCTGTGGAAAACAGTGCGAATGCGAAAAAAACGTCATGCCCAAGACCCAGGTTCCCAAAACCGGAACCTGGGGCACGCTTCGTGTTTTTGTGCATTGTGGTTGGGATGACGAAGTGTCGTCTGGCATAAGTAAGACGTAAAATCAATTGGCTTACATTATTGGGAGTGTCATACTTATTGATGAAACTGAGTTGAAGGAGTTGGCATGAAACGGGAATTTTCCACGGTAACCACGAAGGGTCAGCTGGTGATTCCTTCCAAGCTGCGGAGAAAGTATTCGATCCGGAAGGGGACGAAGGTGGCGTTTCTGGAGGAAGGGGAACGGCTGGTGCTGCAGCCGCTGACGCCGGAATATTTGCGGAGTCTGCGCGGGTCGCTGGCGGAAGGGCCTTCGGCGCTAAAGGACCTGCTTGAAGAACGAAAGCGGGAGCGGGAATTGTGAAACGGGTGGTGCTGGATGCGAGCGCTCTGATGACATTTTTTGAAAATCGTCCGGGTGCGGACAAGGTGGAGGAGCTAATCCAGCAGGGAATGAATGGGAAGCGGCATCTGCTGATGAGCATCGTGAATTGGGGCGAAATTTATTATTCGGTGTGGCGGGCGAAGGGGCCGGGTGTGGCACAGAAAGTGATTGAAGATATTGCGCGGCTGCCGATTGAGTTGGTTGACGCAGATTGTGAATTGACGCAACAGGCGGCGGAATTGCGGGCGCAGACGAAGCTGCCGTATGTAGATGGGTTTGCGGCGGCGCTGGCGAGAGAGCGGAAGGCGGAACTGGCGACTTCGGACGCGGATTTTGCGTGCCTTGAGCCGAAGATGAAGATAATTTGGGCGAAGTAAAATTCTATTGGTAATGCGATGAGAGAACACCTCTGATCCTGTTCTAGAAGCGTGTTTTAAAAGTAGGTTTTGCTCCTACTGTACTTACGGACAGTTAACTTCGAGCCTATATAGACCCGCAGACAATATCTGGAACATCAAATTTCGTCTTATCCTCCAGTTAGGAGAAGACAAATGAAAAGGATATTGGTTCTGGCCATACTGGGCACCCTGAGTCCATTCGTGACGCTAGGGCAGAGCACTCAGACGCTTACCTGCCGGCCTTTGGAGTCGACAGGAAATTTTGTTGGACCAGACGAAACCATCATTAATGGGAACGCATGCAAGGTGGCAAAGGATTCCCAGCCAAAGGTGATTGAAGCCTCCGCTAAACCGGCGTCGCGAGCTTCTTCCAAACCGACAGGAGCTGTGGACAATGCTCGCGTGGTGGAGATGTCAAAACTCGGCTTGGACGACGACATCATCATTGCAAGAATTAAAGGGCAGAAATGTCAGTTTCAACTGGATGATGCTGATCTCCTCGAACTGAAGAAATCTGGCGTATCGCCCAAGGTGGTTGCGGCAATGCTGGATGCGACCACCTTAAGCAGTCCCGTTGTAATTGTGAATAATCTAGAAGTGCCACTGCACACGCTCGGGCAGGCAAAGGTGGGTGGGCGGATCGGTCGTACAGTGACCTTCGGGGTCAAGTCTGTTAAGGAAAAGGCCTACTTGGAAGGCGCTGTAATGAACCCCTCAAAAACTGGACACCTGGCACGTGTAGGATAGGGGCCTCC
>JAFDVY010000027.1 GCA_018268785.1 Acidobacteriota bacterium
CGTTCATTGACAAGGCGCTTAATTCGTCGGGCAATCAGTTCATAGCTCTCTTCGTCGTGATCCTTACCCATCTTATCTCTCACCTTGAGAATCACTTTAGCGACCTTTTGCCAGTGCCCTTCAACGAGGATCGACAGAATGGCGTCATCTATCGCTTCATCAGTCATCCGAAATCCTACTGGAACAAACCAAACCAACTCCCGCCGGCAATAGAGGGCACAATACTCACTACGTCACCGTCTTTGACCGGCGTTTCTTCCTTACCGAGGTAACGAATGTCTTCGTCATTCAAATAAACGTTGACGAAACTGCGCAACTTTCCATCATCGGTGTAGAGGTGCTTGCGCAGGTCGCCGAATTCCGTCGTGAGTTTGCGCAACGCTTCGCCAACGGATGCTGCCGGAAATTCCGCGGAATCGCGTTTTGACGCGAAGACTCGTAGCGGCGTCGGAATGATGACTTTTACTGACATTATTCTCTCCATCTGTGGTTCTAACTTGAAACTGAAAAACCGTTTTCGTTCTTAAACTGCCGCGCCTTGCTGAACGTCAATTGCTTCGGGTGAAAATGCTTCGCGGTCGTCGTTCAAGCGCCAGGAGGTCATATCCTGCGGCTTGGCTTCGGCGACACTCACAATGATGTAGCTGTACCAGGGCCAGGCATGATCGCGGTCGTACTGGCTCGGCCGGGCGGGGTGGTCCGGATGCGAGTGATACCAGCCGACTACGTCCAGCCCCTGTTGGCGCGCCGCTTTTTCGGCATCGAGCACGTCCTGCGATGTAACCGAAAATCGATTGCGCGGAGAATCGTCGCGCCGATTTACCAAAGGAAACAGGCCGAGAATTTCGCGCGGGTCGTTGCCTTTGCCCAAAAGCGCGCCGCAACACTCGTGCGGATAGGTCTCCGCACCATGTTCGCGAATTTTGTCCGCGAGTTCCCTGCTGATCTTAAGATGCGTGTCCGCCATGATTAGTCTTCGCCCCAGAACCGTTCGCTCAGGTATTTCGACGCATTGTCGGCAAAAACGGTGACGATTTTTGCGTGCTCACCTGGAACAAGTTTTTTCGCAACTTCAAAACAACCTAGCAGCGCCGCACCAGCGCTGGGGCTGACGAGCAAGCCTTCCTCGCGAGCGAGCCGCTTCACAAGCCGATAGGCCTGCTCCGTGGAAACTTCAAGATTTTCGTCCGCGAGCGAATCGTCATAAATCGCGGGGCGGAGGGCCGTCGGCATGTGCTTCCAGCCTTCAAGGCCATTCCAAGGCCCATCCGGCTGCAAACTGATGAAACGAATCGCGGGATTCAATTCGCGCAGGCGCCGCGTTGTGCCGACAAATGTTCCACTCGTTCCGAGCGCAGCGACAAAGTGAGTGATTTCGCCGCGCGTCTGTTCCCAAATCTCGTTTGCGGTTGTGCGATAGTGCGCCTGCCAATTCGCGGGATTGGTGTACTGGTCCGGATAGAAATAGGCGCCGGGATTCCGCGCGACAACTTCGCGCACGCGACGAATCGCGCCGTCCGTGCCTTCGTCGCCGGGCGTCATCACTAGTTCCGCGCCATAAGCAGCGAGAATGCGTTTGCGCTCGTGCGAAGCGCTGTGCGGCAAAAATAGTTTGACGGGATAGCCGAGCGCGGCGCCGATCATTGCGTAGGCAATGCCAGTGTTTCCGCTCGTGGCGTCAACGATAGTCTTGCCGGGGGCCAACTTGCCGCTCGCGAGGCCGGCCTGAATCATGCTGAGTGCGGGGCGATCCTTGACGGAGCCGCCCGGATTAAACCATTCCGCTTTTGCAAAGAATTGTGCGTTGGGGAATTCGCTGCCTACGCGATCGAGGCGCAGAAGAGGGGTATTGCCTATGCGTTCAAGCAAAGACTGTCCGACAGCCTGGCGTGCGGCCGGTAATTCGACCTTTGCAGATGCACGTTCTGTCGTAGCCATCTCTGGACGTTTCCTGAGACGCGGGTCGCATCGATATGCGACCGAAATACTCCGAATTGGATGCAACAGCCCATGGTTCGGATAGAAGGATAGTCTACTTCAGTTCCGGTCATTCGCTCCAGAGGGAAATTGGGGAGCCCCCTTCCCCCTGTTTTTCTGCAAGTATTGATTCTAAAGATGATAAGCGGAGGATAGCGGTGGGTACCGGAACTACATACAACTGAGAAGGCAGCTCGGGGTGCCAGGAGGAGCCATGATTTCAAAGAAACAGATCAGCGCGTCAGCGCAAACCCGCCGCGCGAAAAGAAAATGATATCGTAGGTTTCCTACAATGTCCAGTTAACTCAATATGAAACAGACTGGGTTGGAAAAGGAAGAATAAACCCTTGCTCAGCAACAAGAAGTGGAGGCAGCGCCCGTCGAAGGAGGCTGCTTCCGCGATGAATCGTTTTGATGGTCAGAATGTCAGATGGAGCGCCATTTGCAGGAAGCGCGGGCTGCCGATGGTGTGCTGGATAGTGCCTCCGGAGCCGCGGGGCGGAACAGTGTACCCTGTAGTGAAATTGTCGATGTTGAGAGGCGGATTTGCAAAAAAGGGATTAAAGCTCACGTTGTTGCTCGGCGCGTCAAAACTCGCGTGATTGAAGATGTTAAAGGCCTGGACATCGAAGCGGAGCTTGAACCTCTCTCTGAAGCGAAACTCCTTGAAAACGGAAAAGTCAAAACGTGTTTGAAAGGGAGAGCGGAAAATGTTTCGTCCAGTGTTTCCGAAGCTGGTCTCGAAGGGATCACCCGCAGGCACACCCATCTGACCGGCTGCGATAAGGGGAATGCCAAACGATGCGATGTTCACGAGCGTCGGTCCACTGCAGGCCGGTTCGCTGCCGCCTGGGCCGGAGCACGGCGGCACCTTTTGTGCACTGGAAACGGACTGGCCAGGCAGCAGTGGAACTATCGGATTTCCGATGAAATTGTTAGTTCCATAGTAGATGCTAGCCACGCCTCCGCTAAAGTCATAAATGCTGTAAGGTTGTCCGCTTTGAGCTACGGTAATCCCGCTGAATCCCCACCCATTTGCGACAACCGGCAGCAGGCCGGTTTTGCTCCCAATTGTCGGCAGCAGGTAGTGATAGCTGACGGAAAAGATATGAGTTCGGTCGAAATCGGATGAAGAATATGCCGACCTCGGATTCAGTGGATCGTTGCCCGTAAAGAAAAGACCCAATCCACTCTGCATGTCCAGACTGTGAGACCACGTGTAGGCGGCATCGACCGTGAGACCATGGCTCAATCTTTTTTTGGCGCTGAATTGGAGGGCATGGTAATTCGCGTTTCCCTCTGCTTCGTAAAAAACGGAATTCGGACTGTATCCGATGAAGGGCGCGCGCAGATCCGTGTTGCCCCCGGTGGAGGTGTTGTAGATTTCTTCTGCAACCCCGGGAACCTGATAGCCATAAGAAACGGTCTGGCCATTCACCGGATTTGTGGTAGTCGCGATGCGCGGCTGATTGAATGGAATAGGAAGCACTCCATGGACCCCATGATTGCCAACGTAGGCAAGAGTCAGAGCCAGCGTGTTAATCGGTTGCCACTGGAGATCGAGACTCCAATTCTCCGAGTACGGAAGCTTGTTGGATGGATCGTATCCGCCAAACAGAAATGGATTCGAACCCGTTACCAGACCATTTGTAGTGATCCCGCCGGCCTGCGGATTTTGGCAGGTCTGCGAAGCATTTAGTCCCTGGCACGGCACAAGTGCAGCAACCTGGGAAAGATTCGTCGGCGGAGCCGCGGGCGCTGTAGTGCCAAAGGGATTGGCAAACGTATCTTGAGCTGTACTTAGAGTGGGAACAACAAAGGGAGGCGCCAGCGTCACGCCAAAGGGGCCGTTGAAGCCATTGCCAGCACTTGGCGAAAATTCGGAGAAAAACTCACCTCGATCGTAGTAAAGGCCAAAACTGGAACGAATGACAAAATTCGGCACGAAGGAAGGATTCCAAACAACGCCAATTCGCGGCGCTAAACCCCATTGGCGTCCTGTGAGTGTGGAATCGCTCACGCCTTTGGTGCCAAATGTTCTGTTGTTCCCGGCAACCACGAGTCCGATGTTCGTAACCGTGTCAGTTCCCAGATCGTAGGTATAAGTCTTTGGATAAAAATTGGTCAGCAATCCGTTCTTTTCAGTCAGTGGCCCGTCCCAGTCGAAGCGCAGACCCAGCGTTACGGTCAGGTTCTTTGCCACTTTGACGTTGTCTTGCGCGAAAGCGCCGGTCTGGTTTGCGCGGTAGTACCGGTTGCTGGCGCCATTAAAGAAGACGGAATTTCCTTCGCCAAGTCTTAGTGTGCCGGTCAGGAGGTCAGGGAAAGAGGCGAAAGTAAGGCTCGCCGCCTGATTGCTCTTGTTGATGATGTTAAGTTGCGTGTGATCCCAACTGAAACCGAAAGCAATTGTGTGACGGCCCCTCACCCAGCTTGCACTCGTGCCGCCGGAAAACTGATTTTGGAAAACGCCCGCGTTCGCAAACGGCGAACCGGAAGGTCCAATGCCGAGCGGATCGCCATTCGCATCCGCATCGCTTAGGGTAATCCCCGGAAAGACCTTGCTTCCGAAGATGTTGATTCCGAACTTGTCCGGGCCAAACGGCTGTGTAGTTGTCGCAAAGGCACGTTCACGAATGAAGCCAATCTTCTGGACCCAAGCGAAACTTGGACTCACGACGGTGGTATTCACGACCGAAAGAGCCTGACTTCCGGCATTCAACTGTTGCGGGAAACCCAAAACCTGGCTGGTGGCAAAGGGGCTAGTTGTTGGATCGTGCTGGAAGTAATACTTAGCCGCCAATCTGTCTTTGGCGCTGAAGTTGTAGTCCACGTTGCCATTGAATTGATCGGCAAGAAAAACTGCACCTTGCCCTTGAATGATTGCTGTGTGGCCATTCACCGGCGGCGTTCCAGGATTTGCAGCGGAGGGTATCAGAAAACCGCCCTGAGCAGTCTTTGTTTGGAGCAACTGAAGAGCGATCGGATTTATTTGAGTTGGATCTACTGTGACGCCGAAGTCTGTCTGGGCAACGGCGGCCAAAGCAGTTGGACTTCGATCGTCCGTCAGACTGGGAGGTACGGCGAGAAACGAAGTCGCATTGAGATTGTCCGAAACCCGGATGCCCTGGTAAGAGCCAAAGAAGAATATCTTGTCGCGCTTTATAGGGCCGCCAATCGTCGCGCCGAAGCGGTTGTAGTGGAGCCTGGGTACTTTCTGATTAGCTGGGATGCTAGGGTCGAGCTTGCGGAAAAATGGGGCCGCGTTCCATGCATCCGTCTGATGATATTCGTAGACGCCTCCGTGAAACTCGTTCGTTCCAGATTTGGTCCGTTGCTCAATGTGCGCCCCGCTGTTTGCTCCTTGCGACGCATCGTACATCGAAGTGTTGACGTCAAGTTCTTCGAGAGTTTCTTGTGGAGGCGAGGGAATGCCTTGACCGATGGCGTTATAGACGGAAGTACTGGTTTGAATATCCCCCGTGTTGCCCACAAACGTTTCGCCTGTACTCAGGACAAAGCGGTTCGCGGCAACCTGGCTTGAGGTCTTTCCATTAAACAAGTTATTCGCAGTTATTCCGTTGAAGGAAATACTGTTGCTCGTATCCCGCTGGCCATTTGCAAAAACGCTCTGGTTGCCTAGACCGCCGTTCGTCCCCGAGCTGTTCAATAGATCTGCGCTCACACCTGGCGCCAGAATGGCAAGTTGGGTGAAACTGCCGGTACCGAGCGGGGTAGATTCGATGATGTCCGAGGAAAGGACGTATCCATTTGTAGTGTCAGTCTGATTGAGAAGCGGCGTGGCCGTGACCGTAACCTGCGAAGCAACTTCTCCCGGCTGAAGCGACCCAAGAACGGTTGTCGTTCTGCTTCCCTGGACAAGAATTTCCGAGTGGATTTCCTTCTTGAAGCCATCTCGCAAGAAGGTGACTTCGTATGTTCCGATCGGCAATTCAGGGATAACGAAAGAACCGTCGCTATTTGTGGTTGACGTTCGCTCAAAATTCGTTGCCAGGTTACGTACTTTTACAGTCGCGCCAGCTATGATGCCTCCACTGCTATCCGTAACCGTTCCGTTGATGGAGCCAAGCGTTTGTTGAGAAAAAGCGGGACTGCAAGTAAAGGTGAGCGCTGCGAGAATTCCCAGAATGAGCCCAAATGAGGAACGACGAAACAAACTCTTCATAATCCACCCTGTCTTGCCTAAATCCGGCCGCACTACAACCGGCGCGACGGCTTGCTATCGCGATGATCTAGCCTGACCTGGAGGATTACAGTAACTAGTGGAAGAACTTTTATACCGTTCGAGCAAAAGGGACAAGGAAAAAAATTGTAACGAGCTGTGGATTTCGAGCGCACTCAGGCGATCAACCAATGGCGCCACTCTTCAGAAAGAGATCAGATAGCCCCGGACTTTACAGAAACGCGCCGATTCTTTAGTCTGGGTGGACCATGTGGAATGTAGACGAACGGTTTTCGCAGAAAGCAATCGAGAGTTTGGCCGCGCTGGGATTCACGGTGGGCAGCACACGCGGAGTGGTTCGCGTGGAAAAATACGGATGTGGCGCCGAATTTCGCCAGGACGGCGACGGACGCTACCAGATGACGATTATCCCGACGATTATGGTCAAGGGACAGTTCTCGCGGCTATGGGATGCTGGCTATCAGAAATTTCTGCTGACCGATGAAGGCATCAAACTGCCCGCGCTTGCGAGTCACCTGCAAAATTTGCGCAAGTACAACGAAGAACTGCTCACTGCGCTCGGGATTCCCACATTTTACAACGAGGCTCTTGGTTCGGTGAGCCAGGTTACGGTGTACGACCGCGTAAAGGGCCGCGAAGGCGATGTACCTGACAAAACAGTCGGCGCGCACAGCCCCGGCGCCGGCCATTAAGTTTAGTTCCGCGGTTGTCCGCTAATCGATGAGAAAAAGCGCCTACGTCTTGCTTTCCATTGCGGGCGCTGCACTAACGTACTTGAGTTGGCGCAAGCACTCTGTTTCCCTGACAGAAACATTGGGCTTTCTAAGTGGCGCCGCGTGCGTGTGGCTGATCGTCAAAGAAAATATCTGGAACTGGCCCGTCGGAATCGCGAACAACATATTTTTTGTAATTCTCTTCTGGCGAGCGCGTCTCTTCGCGGATATGGGCCTGCAATTTGTTTATATCGTTCTGGGATTTCTGGGGTGGTACCGCTGGCTTTACGGCGGAAAAGAAAAAGGCGAACTTCCCATAAGCCGAATCGGCGCGACCACCGTACTCTACCTGGCCATTTTCATCGCCGCTTCCGTGACGGGCTTGACGCTGTACTTGCGGAGCGTTCACGATACCGCGCCGTTTCTCGACGCTTGCACGTCGATTTTGAGCATCTGCGCACAATACCTTTTAACGAAAAAAATCATTGAGAATTGGTGGCTATGGATTGTCACGGATGCGCTTTCGATCGGGCTGTATCTTTACAAGGAGCTGGAGCTTACGGCGCTTCTCTACGGAATCTTTCTCGCGATGTGTATCACGGGGCTCGTTCAATGGAAGCGCACGCTGCGCAGCTTGGTTTCGAATGAAGTTCTGGGTGAGTTGTCCGCGCCATGACACGAGGCTTGGTTATCGGCAAGTTCTACCCGCCACATCTCGGCCACTCGCATTTGATTGCAAGAGCGCACGAGCAAGTGGACCAGGTGATCGTACTCGTATGCGCAAAACCCGATCAGAAAATCAACGGAAACGTGCGAGCAAGCTGGCTGGCGCAGATGTTTCCGGAAGCAGATGTGCGCGTGATTGAAGACACCGGCCGCGACGACGATTCCCAATTTTGGGCGAACGAAACGATGCGCGTTTTGGGCTTCGCACCGGATGTTGTATTCACTTCGGAATCATACGGAGATGCTTACGCAAGATTCCTCGGATGCAAACACGCGAGCGTTGATCCTCTGCGTTTGTCCGTGCCGATATCGGCTGCCAAAATTCGCGAGGACATTTTCGCGTATTGGCAGTTTCTGCCGGGTTGCGTCCGCGCCGCGCTGGTTCCGAAGGTTTGTGTGATAGGCGCAGAGTCGACTGGATCGACGACGCTGGCAAAAGCTCTTGCCAACCACTATAGAACCGCATGGGTTCCGGAATTCGGGCGGACTCACTCCGAAGGACGAATGTATTTGCCTCCCGGCACTGCCTGGACCTCGGAGGAATTCCGCTTCATTGCCGATGTGCAGAATCAATTTGAAGATTCGCTTGCCCCTCAGGCAAACCACATTCTGATCTGCGACACGGATTCCTTCGCAACTTGTATCTGGCAAGAGCGGTATTTGGGATTCCAATCGGCGGAGGTGGTCGCCTTGGCCGAGAATCGCAGGATGGATCTCTACCTGCTCACGGATGCGAATATTCCATTTGTACAAGACGGCCTTCGCGACGGCGAACACATTCGGCTTAAGATGCACAAGCGTTTCATAGAGGAGATGACTCGATTACGAAAGCCGTTTTTACTGGTCACCGGGAGTCCCGAAAAAAGGCTTTCCGCTGCCGTCAATGCGTGTGAGGAAATTCTAAATCGCGTCAAAGATTTGTTTCGATGACCAAGTTTCGGCATACGACCGCTGTAAGGCTTCGCGCATCCTAATTCCTTAGGCATACTGATGGAGACAACCCAGGAGAAACACCGCATGCCGCGCGTAGTTGCATATATGGACGACCTGTTTTTCCAAATGAAGCTGGCGGAGACCGCCAAGCATTTGCAAGTGGAAGTGAAGGTCGCCACGAGTCAGGAAGCGTTGCTGCAATTGATGGACCCGCCGCCAAAATTCGTAATCGTGGATCTAAACGCGCGGAATGCCCCGCTCGAAGCAGTTGCAAAGCTTCGCGAACAGCAGCCAACGTTGCGGATTATCGGGTTCCTTTCGCATTTGCAGACCGATCTTGCAGCAAAAGCCAAAGCCGCCGGTTTTCAGCAGGTGATGCCGCGCTCGCAATTCACGAGCAAACTGCCGCAGATCCTTGCAATGGCAAACGATTGAAATGAGAACCAGGCGATTCATTTCCTGCTTCGCGTGTATTTTCGCGCTTGGGGTAAGCACCCTTGGAGCGCAGGAATCCAGTTCGCGCGGCGATGTTTCCGCTCCAGTATCGGGCCCTTCCCTGGCCTTGCGCGATGCGCTGGGCGCCGCCTGTTCTCATGACGAAGTCGCGTTCAAGAAATTTCTGAGTGCTCGCAATGCAGAATCTTTTTCCCGCCTGACCGTTTCCGCGCGCACAGAGTTGATGAAGCGGTTCGTTCTCCTCAGCGACCCCGGCAAACCAGCGATGAGCGCCAATCCCGCCGGGCGCCCCACAGTAAGCTGTGCCACGCCATTCGGAACGGCGGAAATCCAGCTAGGAGGCGCGGATACGCGCGATGCGATCGCGTTTATTCCCGTGGATTTACGCGAAGCATCCGATCCCGATACCGGGGCGGCCCATCACATCTTGTTCGGCATGGTGCGGGAGGATGGCCAATGGAAAGTCCTGTCTATTGGGCTTTTGCTTCTGGACTTGCCTTCGCTGGAGATCGAATGGGATCAGGCGGAAATTTCTTCGAGCGAACAGCAAGCGCTGGAATCTCTGAAAGCCATCGCTCGCGCTATTGAAACTTACCGCCGCAGCTACGCACGTATTCCCGAATCGCTGCTCAAGCTCAACGCACCACAAAAAGGGGAGCCAACGCCGGAAGCAGCGGGCTTACTGGGCATCGAACTTGCCTCAGGCAGGAAAAACGGCTACACGTTCCGTTATGTGATTGTCGGTGCGAACGATGTCGGCGCGCCGGCGCAATACGAGCTTTCAGCGACACCTTCCATCTACGGGCGCACAGGGAAAACTTCGTTTTTCCGAGACACTTCCGGCGCAATTCACGCCGGAGATCACCAAGGCGCGATTGGAAGCAATCTCGACCCAAAGGTAAACTAACGCGACGCGACTTTTGCCGTATCAACCTCGCAGCACGCCAAGGCACGTGAGGTGCGCAGGCGTTTCCAATCTGTCAGAATGAGGTTGGGTCAACCATCCGGATGAGCCGGTCGCAAAACGGCTCGGGTCTTCCTTGCTTGGGCAGGATACAAGGAGACCAAGCATGCCGGATGTCATGGCCGACCGCCGCAACTCCCCGCGTTTCGCTCTTATTTTGCTCGCGACCATCACGGAAACTGCAAGCCAAACCAAGATCGCCACACGAACCAGCGACGTCAGCAAAACGGGTTGCTACGTGGATACATTGAATCCTTTGCCGAAGGGAACGAAAGTTAGAGTGGAATTGACACGCGGAGAGGAACTCTTTGAAACGGTGGGGACTGTCATGTACGTCAGCCCCGGATTAGGAATGGGCCTTCAATTTCAAGAGCCAGTAGCCGAGGAACAAATGAACATCCTTACGCGATGGCTGGAAAACTCGGCTCATCTGCGACTCTGATACCGTTTGTCCATTCCTCGCAATGGCGATAACATCAGATTCCCTTCATGCGCGCCGCGGCCCTCACGAGACTATTCTTGCTGCTTGTGGTTGGGTTTGGGATTCCCGCCAATTTGTTGGCGCAGGGAGACTCCTCTGCTTCGCCACTGCCGGTTTTCGAATTTCACAGTGGTTTCTGGCTGAATCTGCATCACACACTTTACTACCAGGCGCGCCAGCAGCAGCGCGCTCCGGGTTCATCGCCCATCGCCCTGATGACAAATCTTTCGCCCAGCGAGCAAAAGGGGTGGGATTCCGCGGTTGCGTATTACAAGGATGCGTACGGCTCCAAGGACCTCCTCTTCAGCCTCGAGATGATTTTGATCAAGAACCAGATTGGCGATTTTGAAACCTGCGACGATCTTTCCGGATTGAAAAAGAAAACATGCGATGCCGGGCTTCCAAAGAAACTGACCGACGCACTGACCGCGGCTGCGCCAGCCTATCGCTCCCATTTGTGGGCGGAACACGATCGCACCAATCGCCGGTGGATTGCGGCAGTCGCTCCACTAGTGCGACGCAGCGGCGTCAATCTCTCGCATCGCCTCGCTGAAATTTACCAAACGGATTGGCCGAAGGAACGGATTCGCGTAGATGTGACCGTCTTTGCGAATGCATCCGGCGCATACACTACGCTTGATCCGCTTCGAGTAACCGTATCCAGCACAGACTCCCGCAATCAAGGGGCGGAAGCGCTGGAAGTACTGTTTCACGAAGCGTCGCACGGGATTTCCGACAATGTGCAGAACGCAATTCTGCGTGAATGTCGCCAGAGAGATAAACCGGTTCCGCGAGACTTATGGCACGCGCTGCTTTTCTACACTACGGGCGAAGTCATTCGTCCGACGATTTTTTCCTCGGAATCCGGCTCGGTCAAGGAAGGCTACGTTCCGTACGCCGTTCGGGAAGGTTTGTACAAACGCGGCTGGGAAGATTATCTGCGCGTGTTGACGCAATTCTGGCAACCATATCTGGATGGCCGGGAAAGTTTCGACGACGCCATCGCACACATGGTGTCGGCACTTTAGTCTTATTTTCGAATTTGAATGAGCAGGCCGCGCTACGCCTTCACCAGCGCTTTGAGTTTCGCCTGCCCGCCGACCACTTCAACCACATACTCAACTTCCGAGCAGTTCTTCTGTTGCTGCAGGTCTTTCGTCTTCTTTTTCACGAAGGCCGCGAAACTTTCCGGAGTCAGCTTGCCAACGTCCTCTCCGGCTTGCTGCTTCGCGTTCAATAGCGCCTGGTACAGCCGGTCAACCTTGTCTGTCTCGCGATCCGGTTCTGTACAAGTCATGCGGAACGCCGTGGATTCTGCGCCGCCATTTTTTGCAGCGGGTGGCGCACCGCCAGAAAAATGCGTTTCCGTTTCAGTCACGCGTTGCGCACGTTCTGCTTCGATGGCCTTGGCAGCCGCGCCGTAATGCCGCTGCACGGTTCCTTCCTCTTTTTGTTTCAGTTTTTTTCTGAAAATGTCCTTGTACTTCGCGTAAGTCTGGTTGAGGTTAGTAAATCGAAAACGCTGCGCGGACTTCAGTTCGCCGCCGCGGTCCGAATATTTTTTCATCAAAAGTTCAAGGCGCCATTCGATTTCCGTGGGCGGGCGCTTCCGGCCGCCGCCAAAAAACTGGTCGTATTCAATCTTGAGCTGGCGGATATCGCGCTCGATCTGGCCGAGTTCTTCGTCAATGGTGGCCATGCGGGGACCCTCGTCTTCCCATGCTAAAACCCGCCAATCGGGGCGTCAACGCTCGCTATTTTGGGCGTCACGGAATCTATACCTGCCCGGTCACGAAACAACCTGTACGAACGTACAGGCCGCCGATTGCGGCTCCCTAAGCGCTGTGCTCCAATAGCGGCATGGAAGCTCGCGCTAAACGCAACATCAGTTCGGAAAAGGCGGAGTTGCTGCGGCAGATTCCTTCCGTGGACGAACTCCTGCTACAACCACGGCTGGCGGAGCTGGCAAAGCGCGTGGACCGGCAGCTCGTGGTCGATGTCACGAGAGCAGCCCTTGCAGGTTTGCGCGAAAGTATCGCCGGCGCACATCCGATCCGTGTTTTGCCACTGCGCCGCGAAGAGATCGAAGCTGCGATAGTCAACGAAGTTGATCTGATCCTTTCCCGTTCACTGGTTCCGGTCATCAACGCGACTGGCGTAATTCTCCACACGAATTTGGGTCGCGCACCGCTGCTTCCCGCGGCCGCTAAGGAAATTCAACGGACAACGACGCGCTATTCGAATCTGGAATACGACATCGAGGCGGGGGAGCGCGGGAAACGGGACGTGCACACTTCTCACCTTCTGGAACGCCTTACAGGGGCGGAGTCCGCGATTGTCGTGAACAACTGCGCTGCGGCAGTACTACTCGTTCTTGCGGCACTCGCCAAGGGTGGCGAAGCCATCGTCTCTCGCGGGGAGTTAATTGAAATTGGCGACGGCTTTCGCATTCCGGAAATCATGGCGGAAAGCGGCGCCATGCTCGTTGAAGTCGGCGCAACGAATCGCACGAAAATCGAAGATTACGAACGCGCGATCAACGAAAAGACGCGCGCGCTGATGCGCGTCCACCCATCGAATTTCCAGATGAGCGGTTTTACGGACAAACCGGAGCTGGGCGAACTGGTCGCAATTAGCAGGAAGACAAATCTTCCGCTAATCGAGGATCTTGGTTCCGGCTGTTTGCTTGATTTGTCGCAATTCGGAATCGCCGAGCCGACCGTGCGCCGCAGCGTCGAAGCCGGTGTGTCTCTCGTTGTATTCAGCGGCGACAAACTTCTCGGCGGCCCTCAAGCGGGGATCATTGCGGGCAAGAAGGATCTTGTCGAAAAAGTCCGACGCCATCCGCTCTTTCGCGCTTTGCGCGTGGATAAGCTGACCATCTGCGCGCTGGAAGCGACACTGAGCGCATACCTGCGCGGCGCCGCGGACGAAATCCCAGCTTTGCGCATGCTTCGTGCGGATACCTCGCAACTTGCAATGCGTGCCGATCATTTCCTGCGCGGACTGAAACAGGAGCTTCCTGCCGGCGGGGCAAAGATCGAACTTGTCGAAGGCGAATCGCTTGCGGGGGGAGGTTCGACGCCCTCTCAGAGTCTTCGCTCGCCGGTCCTTCACATTCGCAGCGACCATCGCTCCGCTGCCGAACTCGAAAAACGCCTTCGCCGTGGTGCTGGCGGAGCTTCCGTGATTGCTCGCATCGAAAACGACCATGTCGTCATCGATTTGCGAACAGTGTTCGAAGACCAGGAACCTGAACTTTTGACAGCCCTAGCAGCTGCCTTGCGTTGATAAGGCCTGGCCAATCGTGCTCGCCTTCGTCGCAGACCAGGGAAAACTGAAAGAAGCGGCAAAACCAATGCCGAAATTGCGGAACGGCTGGGCACTTATAAAAGTGCGCCTCGCTGGGGTCTGCAACACCGACATCGAAATCCTTCGCGGCTATCACGGGTTTCGCGGAACGCCAGGACACGAATTCGTCGGAGAGGTCGTGGAGGTCGCGGGCGTTTCAAAAACTGAAAAACGCACATGGATTGGCTCGCGAGTGGCTGGCGAAATCAACATTTCGTGTTCGGCTTTCGGCTATAGGCCCGTATGCAGTTACTGCAAGCGCGGATTGAAAACACATTGCGCCCGGCGCACCGTGCTCGGCATTCTCAGCCATGATGGCGCTTTCGCCGAATATCTTTCGCTGCCGCTTGAAAACCTCCATCGAGTTCCAAATGACGTAAGCGACGAAGCAGCCGTTTTTGTCGAACCGCTCGCGGCGGCTTGCGAAATCCTCGCCCAAATCAATATTCGCAAATTTCGCAGGGCGGCGGTGCTGGGAGATGGAAAACTGGCGCAATTGATCGCCCGCGTTCTAAGAACAAAACTCTCAGACGTAACCATGTACGGCAAACATGAAGAAAAGTTGAACCTGGCGCGGCCGGCAAAGATCAAAACGCAGAAAGTTCATGGCGACGATCGCGATCATGCCAAACTACGGGACTCCTACGCTTTAGTAGTGGAAGCCACCGGCTCGCCAACCGGCCTGCGGCTTGGCCAGGAAATGACCGAGCCGCGGGGCACCCTGATCCTGAAATCCACGTTTCACGGCGCGGCGCCGGTCGAAACCTGGCCTATCGTCGTCAAAGAGCTGTCCCTCATAGGCTCACGCTGCGGTCCGTTCAAAGAGGCAATCGGATTGCTGCGTTCCGGCAATGTCAACGCGACGCCTCTTATTACGAGAACATTCCCGCTTGAACAAGCTGCGGATGCAATCCAATTCGCAAAGAGGCCTGGTGTGATGAAGATTCTGCTGAAGCTCTAAAGGAAAGATCCCCTACAGACGATTGATACAGGACGCGACACAAGCCGCACCAAAACCGTTATCAATATTAACGACGGTCACATTTGATGCGCACGAGTTGAGCATCCCAAGCAGCGCCGCCACGCCTCCGAAACTCGCGCCATAACCAACACTCGTAGGCACCGCGATCACCGGCACGCCAACCAATCCGCCAACCACGCTTGGCAGGGCGCCTTCCATGCCGGCCACGCAAATAATTACGCGGGCCCGCGCGAGTTTTTCCTTGTGCCCAAGAAGCCGGTGTATTCCCGCCACGCCAACGTCATACAAATGCTCCGCAGGGTTTCCCATGACGCGCGCTGTGATTAACGCCTCTTCCGCCACAGGAATGTCGCTGGTC
The DNA here is from genome assembly GCA_018268785.1 of Acidobacteriota bacterium. Classification (GTDB taxonomy): domain Bacteria; phylum Acidobacteriota; class Terriglobia; order Acidiferrales; family UBA7541; genus Acidiferrum. The sequence goes on from JAFDVY010000027.1 coordinate 15,146, forward strand.
CCCGCGGAAATTACAACGATCGTCCCCTTGCCCGTGATTTTCTTATTCCTCTCAATCGCAATCACGCCGGAGAGAGGATGAAATTTCGCATCCTTTGCATACCTTTTAAGAGCCGCAAATGTTTTCGCATCCGCCCGCGTCACCAGAATATTGTGCCGCGACTCTTTCTTCCGCAGCATTGCCTTCACAATCTCCGCCACTTGCCCTGGAGTCTTCCCTTTCGCGAACACAACCTCGGCAAATCCCTGCCGCAGCGCCCTGTGATGATCTACTTTGGCAAAATCCAAATCTTCAAATGGCAAATGCTTAACGCGCTCCAGCGCCTGCTCCGGCGAAAGCTTCGCTGTCTTCACTTCTTCCAGAATGTTCAAAAGTTCGCGTGTGTCCATGTTCTTTTTCTTCGCAGCAAATTCTACCATTGCTGCAATCGAGCGCCCTTCTTGACTTGCTTTTCCTGCGCTGCGAGACTGGATTTATTCGCGCAAACAACATGAGCCAGACCAAAGGACAAATCGTTACTCTGGGTGTGACCGGCGCCAGCGGCGCCCTGCTCGCGCAAAAGGCGCTGCATTTGCTTGTAGAAGACGCGCGCGTTGCAAAAATTCATTTGGTCGTCACAGAAACCGGTCAGCGTCTCTTCGCTGAAGAACTGAGCATTTCGAGCGGCGATCTAAAACAGCTTCCCGCTCGCCTCCTCGGCAAATCGTCCGAGAAAATCGAAGTCCTTCCGAATAAAGATGTGGGCGCATCCATCGCCTCCGGCAGTTACGAAGTAGATGCCATGCTCGTCATTCCCTGCTCCATGGGCTGCCTCTCAGCCGTAGCCAACGGTTCTTGCGACGATCTGGTTTCGCGCGCAGCCGACGTGATGCTCAAGGAAGGTCGCAAGCTCGTCCTCTGCATCCGTGACACTCCCTTCAGCCGCATTCATATCGAAAACATGATGCGCGCGCAATCCGCTGGAGCGGTCATCATGCCCGCTGTCCCTTCGTTCTATCACCATCCAAAGACGATCGACGACCTCGTTACGCAATACATCTGTCGTGTCCTCGCGCAGATCGGCCTCCCTCAGGATGGAATGTATCGTTGGACCGGCTCACACTCCGAAGCAAAGAAAGCCGAGGCATAAGCGGCGATGGCCTCCCGGATGCGCACCGTCCTCGAAATGATCAAGTTCGAACACTCCGTGTTCGCGCTGCCCTTTGCGTTGACCGGCGCTCTCTTGGCGGCGCGCTTCACTTCTCACGGCTGGCCAACGTGGCGCCAAATTCTCTGGATCATCGTCGCCATGGTCTCCGCGCGGGCCGCCGCCATGACCATCAACCGCATCGTGGATCTGCGTTTCGACAAGGAAAATCCGCGCACAAAAATGCGCGCGCTTGCAACTGGAGCACTCAGTATCTCCTTCGCTTGGTTTTTCACGCTCATCGCCATCGCCGTTTTCATCATCGCCGCATGGCAACTCAATCCTCTCGCGCTGGAACTTTCACCGGTCGCACTCGCGATTCTCTTTTTCTATTCTTTCACCAAGCGCTTCACCAATTGGTCGCACGTTTTTCTCGGTTTCGCGCTGGGAATCTCGCCTGCGGCGGCGTGGATCGCCGTAACGGGCCATCTCGATCTCCGCATGCTGATTCTTTGCGCCGCAGTCACGTTCTGGGTCGGTGGCTTCGACGTTCTCTACGCTTGCCAGGACATAGCGTTCGATCACCAAGCCGGCCTCTTTTCCATTCCAAAGCGTTTCGGCATCGCGACCGCCTTGGTTATCGCGCGCGTCATGCACATCGGAGTCGTCGTCTTGCTCGCCTGGCTCGCCGCAAGTTTTGCCCTGCCTTGGCCGGCATGGGCTGGAATCGCTGTCGTTGCCGCGCTTCTCGCATACGAACATTCTCTTGTCAAAGCAAATGACCTCAGCAAGCTCGACGCTGCGTTTTTCACCATGAACGGTTATATTAGTATTTCGTTCCTTTTGTTCTGGGGCGCCGCAACCGCGCTTTGGCGCGTGTGAACCGCGAGATTCTTTCGACGGATTTGAAATGAGTGAACTGATCCTCACCGACGACCGCCTTAAGCCCATCGCCGACAAAGTGCGAGCAGGCGAACGTCTTTCTTTCGACGACGGCGTGCAACTCTATCGCTCGCCCGATCTGTTGGCCGTTGGCTGGCTCGCCAATTACGTCCGCGAAAAGAAACACGGCAACGTCACTTATTACAACGTCAATCGCCACATCAATCCCACGAACGTCTGCGTCGCACACTGCAAGCTCTGCGCATTCGGCCGGGATCCCAACGCCCCCGGCGCGTACACCTATGCACTCGACGAAATCTATCAGCGCGCCGACCAGGGCGTCCGCGAAGGTGCAACCGAGTTTCACATCGTCGGCGGGTTGCATCCGGACTTGCCTTTCGAATACTTTCTCGAACTCATCAGCGGCCTCAAAAAGCGCCATCCGCACGTGCACCTGAAAGCGTTCACGATGGTCGAGGTGCACTACTTTGCTCGCATCGCAAAACTGACTATCGAAGAGACGCTGCAAAAAATGAAAGCCGCCGGTGTGGATTCTTGTCCAGGCGGAGGAGCGGAGATTTTTCATCCGCGCGTACGGCGCATCATCTGCGACCACAAAGTCAGCGGCCAGATGTGGCTCACCTTAGCGCGCAAAACGCATGAAGCGGGCCTGCACTCCAACGCAACCATGCTTTACGGTCATGTGGAAACCGAAGAAGAGCGCGTCGACCATCTCATCAAGCTCCGCGAAACTCAGGACATCACGCGCGGTTTCGTCGCGTTCATCCCTCTTGCCTTTCACCCGGACAACACCGCTCTCTCGCACATTCCCAAAACGACCGGTTATCTCGACCTCCGCAATATCGCCGTCGCACGACTGATGCTCGACAATTTTGATCACATCAAAGCCTACTGGATCATGCTTACGCCCAGCATCGCGCAAATCGCGCTTCGCTTTGGCGCGAATGATCTCGACGGCACTGTGGTGGAAGAAAAGATTTACCACGACGCCGGCGCCAAAACGTCCGAGTTCACTCCGCGCAATGAGCTGGAACGCCTGATCCGCGCCGCTGGCCGGGTCCCCGTCGAACGCGACACCCTCTACAACAAAATCGATCGCTCCAAGCTTCCGCCACTCCCGGCGGCCACGCCTGCGGGCCTTGTCTCGCTCTCGTTGAACGTATAACGAATTCTGGTCTGCTCGCGGCTCCTCCACAATTGATGTATCACTTCGCTCTGCCGTAGAATCGAACCTCCAGGCGAAATCAACCCCACAAGTCAGGAGATTTAGCTATGCAACGCAAAGCTTCCGCAGTTTGGTCTGGCGATCTGAAAACCGGCAAAGGTTCCATTTCCACGGACAGCGGCGTCCTCAAGCAAACGCAATATTCTTTCAGCACGCGCTTTGAAAATGGAGTCGGCACCAATCCTGAAGAACTCCTTGCCGCGGCTCACGCGGGCTGCTTCACGATGGCGCTCTCCGCGCAACTCGGCGGCGCGGGCATGGTTGCGGAGAAATTGGAAACCGTCTGCACGATCTCCCTCGAAAAGGTTGGCGACGGCTTCTCCATCACCAAAAGCCATCTCGATCTCGTCGCGAAAATCCCCGGCGCAGACAAAGCCAAGTTCGACGCTGCGGTAAAAGGCGCCGAAACCGGTTGTCCCGTCTCCAAACTCTTCAAAGCTGAAATCAGCGTCTCCGCAAAACTTGCATCGTAGCCGCGTCCCGCGCTTCAGCGAGTACAATGCGCACATGATTTCTGCACCGGCGCTTTTGCGGACGAGCACGATATAGATTCTGAGGAGATTTACAATGAAAGCCATTCAAGTTCGTGAATTCGGCGGTCCCGAACAACTCAAACTCGAAGAAATCCCCACACCCAAGCCCACAGCGGGCCAAGTTCTTGTCCGCGTTCACGCCGCCGGCGTCAATCCTTACGACACCTACATGCGCGCCGGAACCTACGCCGTGAAACCGCCGCTTCCCTACACACCCGGTTCTGACGCTGCAGGCGTGGTCGAAGCCGTCGGCGAAGGCGTCAAGAAGTTCAAAGCGGGGGATCGTGTGTACACGGCGAGCACTATCACTGGTGCCTATGCCGAATATTGCCTCGCGCTGGAAAATCAGGTCCAACCACTGCCTCCTGGAATCAGCTTTCCACAAGGCGCGGGCGTCCACGTTCCCTATGCAACCGCTTATCACGCGCTACACCACGAAGCCAAAACCTGCGCATCCGAAACCGTCTTGATTCATGGAGCCAGCGGCGGGGTCGGCACAGCCGCAATCCAGATTGCACGCAACTTCGGGCTGACTGTTTTCGGTACGGCAGGAAGCGCGAAAGGCATCGAGCTGATCAAACGAGAAGGCGTGCATCAGGCGTTCGATCACGCCAAACCCGATTACACCGACGAAATCATGAAGGCGACGGGTGGTCGCGGCGTCGACGTTATCCTCGAAATGCTTGCCAACGTGAATCTCGCCAAAGATTTGAAGCTTCTTGCGATCCATGGCCGCGTCATCATTATCGGCAACCGCGGCGAAATCACCCTAAATCCGCGCGACTTCATGCTTCGCCGCTCTTCTGCGCGCGGCTTCACACTCTGGGCTCTCACCGAAGCGGAAGCGGCCGATTGCTTCGCCGGAATCAATGCAGGCCTTGCTAACGGAACGCTCCGCCCCATTGTGGCCAAAGAACTCCCGTTAAAAGACGCGCCACAAGCGCACTTGGACGTCTTGGCGCCTGGAGCCTCCGGCAAAATCGTCCTCACAACCTGATCCAAGCCGCGATTCACTCTTCCAACCCTTCGGAATCTCTTCAGTCATGGCGCAAGGATTATGTCTTGCTCGCGCGAATTGGCCGTAAATTCCGCATGCTTGGCCACGCCACACTCTCACCGTATAATCGGAGTTCCTTGTGGCGCCCATGGTGTTGCTGACAACCATCATTCTTCTTTCGCAAAGCGGTGTGAGCCGTTACTGGCACAAGATCACCGACCGCACCTTTGCGGGCGTCTACCATGCCAACGCCTTCGACCTTGCGATGATGATTCCGTACTTCATCATCCTCATCATCCTCGCCGGCTATGGCCTCCATCGCTATTGGCTCGTCTACGACTATTACAAGTACCGGAAAAACGTTCCTGGCCCGCCGCCCGAAGTAAAAGAGTGGCCGCGTGTTACCATTCAGCTTCCAATTTTCAACGAGCGGTATGTGATCGAGCGTCTCGTCGAAGCTGTCTCTCGTTTCGACTACCCGCGCGAGCTTCTCGACGTTCAAGTACTCGATGATTCCACGGACGAAACTCGCGAAGTCGCCAAAGCCTGTGTGGATCGCCACGCCGCCGCCGGAATGCCCATCAGTTACATTCACCGCACCAATCGCGAAGGCTACAAGGCGGGAGCCCTAGAGAACGGCTTAAGAACTTCGCGCGGCGAATTCGTCGCCATCTTTGACGCCGACTTTATTCCTGAGCCGGACTTCCTTCGCCGCACCATTCCTTATTTTCTCCAGGGCGAAGAAGGCAAAAATATTGGCATGGTCCAGACTCGCTGGACCTACCTCAATCGCGACTACTCGCTCCTCACGCAGGTAGAAACGATCCTTCTCGACGGCCACTTCGTCGTCGAACACGGCGCACGTTCCCGCCGTGGCACGTTCTTCAATTTCAACGGCACTGCGGGAGTCTGGCGCCGCGCCGCCATTGATGCCGCCGGTGGCTGGGAGCACGACACGCTCACCGAAGACACCGATCTTTCCTATCGCGCGCAACTCAAAGGCTGGAAATTTCTTTATCTGCCGGATATCGAGTGCGCTTCCGAACTTCCCGTGGACATGAACGGCTTTAAAGCCCAGCAAGCGCGCTGGGCCAAGGGTCTGATGCAAACAGCAAAAAAAATCCTTCCCAAAGTTTTCAAGTCAGACGCTCCCTGGCACGTCAAAGCCGAAGCCTTTTTCCATCTCACCGCCAACATCAGCTATCCGTTGATGGTCGTTTTCTCTGTCACGCTTCTCCCCGTCATGATCGTCCGTTTCTATCAGGGCTGGTTCCAGATGCTCGTCATTGACCTGCCCCTTTTCCTCGCCTCAACCTGCTCCATCTCCAGCTTCTATCTCGTCGCGCAAAAAGAAATTCGTCCCAAAACCTGGTGGCAGACGTTTTTCTACATGCCCTTCGTTATGGCCGTCGGCATCGGCATTTCCATCCGCAACGCGCAAGCCGTCCTCGAAGCCATCGTCGGCAAAAAAAGCGAATTCGCACGCACCCCAAAGTTCAATATCGAAGGGAAAAAAGGCACCTTCGTCGCCAAGAAATACAAGAACAAAGCAGGCTGGATTCCCTACGCGGAAGTTTTTCTCGGAATTTATTTCGCCGCCACCGTCGTCTACGCCATCACAAACGAAAACTACGCCACCATCCCGTTTCTTCTTCTCTTCGTCTGGGGCTACCTCTACACCGGCTGCATGTCGCTCGGCCAAACCTACTTCGCCCATCTCCGCTTCGGCGTCAACGCCCCGGAGATGCGCCCCGCAGCCTCCGGCGCCCCCGGTTTCTAACATCCGTCAACTATTTTGCCGCTTGCTCCATCTCATGCAGTTTCGCGGCTGCCGTTTTCACTTCTGCCCGCTCGTCGCTAGTCGCAACTTGTGTCAGTTCTCGGAAGTATTTCTTTGCCATGGCATCGTCGCCCGCCCGGTTTGCCGCCACCGCAGCGTCGTAAAGCGCATTAAACCTGTTCGGCGCTACTTTCAGGACGGCGGTATATTCAACAAGCGCATCCTTGTCTCGCTTCTGCGCCATCAACATTCCTGCAAGCAGTTCCCGCGCAGGAGTCACAGGACCCGGCGTCACCGCATCCTTGTCCATGCTCTCTTCGAGCTCCACCGCGGAGCGCATCGCCGCGAGCGCCTCTTCCTTCTTATCGCTGCGCTCCAAGATCAACGCATTCACTTCTCTCCGCTGAACCTCAATCTGTTTTGACCAATACTCGCTCTTCTTCAGCGCTTCATCGCGCAATTCTCCCAATCTCTTCTCCGCTTCCGCAGCGCGCTCCAGCTTACCCGTTCTCGCGCTTCCTTCCCCAATCGCCTCCCACACAAGCGCTTGTGCCCACGGCACGCCTGTTGTCATGGGTTCCAATGTGCTGGCCATCTCCCACTTCTTCAATTCAATCGCGTATCGTGAAGGAATCGCTCCCGTCGCATAATTTCCCGTCAACGTCAGCCCTGGCACCTCCTGAAAACTCCGGTATTCATCCAAAACAGCCTTTGCCTTCGCAACCTGTCCGGACTGAAGGTACGCATATTCCAAGTAATCCATCGCGTGAAGCCGCTGATCCCTCGCTTCTCCGTTTTTCGAATCTTTTTCCTGGGACGCCGCAATCTCAGCGGATCGGATATTCGATGCAATCGACTCTTCCCACGAACCCACGCGCGTAAAAATGTGCGATGGCATGTGGTTCGCATGTGCGGAAACGGGTGCGATCTTTGCGTACATGCGCGCCGCACCCACTCCTTCCTGCGCAAGGACGGGATTGTCATAGCAATGAATAAGGTAGTGCGCGATTCCCGGATGGTGCGGCTGTTCCTTGAAAATCGGTTCCAGTATCTCCCCGCACTTCTTTTCGTTCGAAAAGGACTTGTCCAAAGGCGAGGCAGCGAACTTCAAAGACACCGCGTGAAAAATTTGCGCTTCCCTGTCGGTAGGATATGCATTCGCCAACTCCGCCATCTTTTTCTCGAAAGCGGCGCCCCGAGTTCCATAATCCGCTTTGTCCTCCGCATATGCTGCCGCCAGCGCCTCGATGTATTCCTTCTCCCGCTCCGAAGTCGTTGTGTTCGTTTCCGCAATCTCCCGAGCTTTCTCAATCGCCGTCCGCCCTGCAGCCACATCTCCGCTCCGCCACAATCCGTGATAGTGAGACATGGCGATGCCCCATTCCGCCATTGCACAATTCGGATTCTTCTTCGCAATCGTCGCAAACGCCGATCGAGTATCCTCGTACTGAAAGGAATGGAGCAGAGCCACGGCTTTGTTGAAGCTCGCGTCAAAGGCCAGCTTGTCCGCCGTGCTCCTCCCCGCACCGCAAGTAGTGACAAAATGTACCGAGCCGACTTCCTGTTCGCTCAGCTCATGATGGTGCCCTTCTTGCCCTTTCACCACGCATGCGCACACCAGAACCGCGCTCAACACCACAATACTTCTGTGCATCGCCACACCCTCCGTGCATTCCAATTGGTCTTTTGTGGGAGAAGTTCCGAGCGTAACGCCGCTGTTGATTGGCGCCAACGCAACCGTCCGGCTGGGGCCGCCTGCTCTACGGTGCGCATGCCGCTCCCGCCTCTTGCAAAGACGTAACATTAATCCGAGTCTCGTTTGCGTCTGGAATCACAACACCTTTGACCGCAACCTTTCCGCCCCGGTGGCTCGACGGGTTGAAAATATTCACGCCTAGCAATAAATAGCGCTGGTCGCTCAGCGGTCGTGCTTCTGCCTGTCTAAGTGCCGCGGAAGTCGTAGACTGCGTGTCCGAAAGCGCCGGTTGGCTGCCATGAGTCAGCATCCATTTGCCATCGGTTCTCGCTTCTAAACAGCCAACAACTTCGCCAATACCCAGACGGCCCGCTTTCGCCTCTTTTTGCTCCTGAGACCCACCTGCTCCTTCCGCCTCGCCTTTTCCGTTCTGGCCATCAATGCTGTATTGGATGAATGGCGTGAACATTTCGTCCCAGCTCTGGTTCATGTCCCGAAAGTAGACCTCTTTTTCCGGCGTGGGGTTGTGCATATTCATTTTCGAATTATCGTAGTGAGCCGTGACGACCATTTTGCTGCCCGCTGGCAGTTCGAGCGGCGTCTCCAGTTCGTATGCCATTTGCCATCGGTGATCGTACTTCGGCACACTGAGCAGCGTTTGTTCGCGTCCGTCCGGATACACGATCGTGTAAGTAAAGTCCTTTCCTCGATGGTGCGCATGGGGTTGCAATTGATAAATTGTCACCGGATCCATGTAAGCCGTAATCCCGGTTAGCTCGTAGTTCTTCGCGAAGGGTGGAATCGGTGGAATTGCGAACGCGGTGCCCTCCGCCTTGATCCCGGGTGCATCGGCCAGCAGTTCTTTACCGTTGGCCAGGACTGTCTCTCCCGCGCCGTTCACCCGAAAAAGTTGATGCTGCGGCGCTTTCCGCGCAAACCAAAGTGCAATCCGAGACCGGTCTGTTTCCGGTTTGCCTGTCGTCTCGTAATGGATGTTGAACACGATGTACATGTTCTTGCCGCCCTTCAGCAGCTTTGCGTTGTTTTCGCCGTACATCTCCAAAGTGCTCCCCGGCGTATAAATCGCAAGCATATCGGGCTTGGGCGGATTTGTCGGCGTGGTCACCACGGGAGTATCCAGCGCTGCACCCGCGAAACCCATCTGGTGGCTGAGCTGGGCTACATCGGATGGTGTCATCCCCTCCGGCAATGCCACTTCCGTCAGCGCCATGTGATGTACGACAGCTGGATTGCTGGGTTTCGTCTGGCTTGCCGCCACCCATTTGTCCTCGGTAAATGGCACCTTCACCATAATCCTCACGTATCGGATCGCTCCCGTCGCCGGCAGGTGAACGTCCGTTGGCGGCGAAACAACAAAGTCCGGCTTCAATTTCTGAGGGTGCGACCAGCCTTCTTCCAACTTCGGAAGAGGAGGCAGGTCTGCATCATTCCCTTTTGGCGCCCCTCCGTTGACCCACGCCACGATTGTGTCTATCTCGCGTTGGTTCAATCGCGGATCATTGCGAAACTTCAAGCTCTTCGCCGGATCGGCTGGCCACGGAGGCATTTCCTGGCTGGCGACTTTTTGCTTGATCAACTCAGCGCGAGCTTTTGCCGCTTCGTAAGACGTGAGCGGCGTTCCAGACGCCAATTCGCCCAACTGATGACACTTCACGCAGTTCTTGAAAAGAATTGGCGCCACGTCTTTGTTGAATGTCGGCACTCGCTTGTTCGTCTGAGACCTGCCTTCAGGCAGGAGAAGCACGAACGAAGCGCTCAGAACCGCTATGCCCGCAAGACTGAATCTCATTCGGATATGACTTGTCCGGTAGTCCATCCTTGTATCCTACCCTGACTGGTTGCTGCACCTGACTGTTGGCGCACGGATGTTGTTCTCACCGTCTTCGGTGTGGCGCCGGTGTCCTGGAGATGCTCAGCGTCGGCCAGCGTCAATTCTTCCCGCCGTCCGCAGTTCACGTCCTGCCTGCCACTCGCCGCTCGTCAGCAATTTCGAGTACAATCCAGCGTTCCCTTTGGTGGTTGCATCTACAAATTGTGGAGAAATCGGATGATCCGGTCACGTGCCGCGCGTTCTGTCTTTGCATCTTTTGCAGTTTTGTTCGCAACGCAGTTGGCTTCCGCCCAGCAGCGCCGTGAACGCGAGCCCAACTCCGTCTACGCAGCGCGCCGCGCCTCCCTCGCCGCGGAGTGTGAAGGCCCCATCGTTCTCAAGGGCTTCTCTGGCCGCGAAGAGTTCGCACAAACTTATGTTTTCGCCCAGGAAAACAATTTCTACTACCTCACCGGCCACAACGAAGAAGAAGCCGGCCTCATCATTCTTCCCGCCAGAAAAAATCCGGCAGCCCCAAACGATCCGTCGGAAATCTTCTTTCTCCCCAGGAAAGACCCTGCCAGGGAAAAATGGAACGGCGTCCGCATGTCCTCCGCCGATCCTGGTATAGAGACGATCACCGGCTTCACTACCATTAAGCCCAGCGAAGAAATCCGCGCGACTGTCGAAAATCTCGCCAAATCCTATCCCACCTTCTGCACTATCCTCCCCTACCGCTATGAAAACGGCGGCTATCCTCACGAAAAGGAATTCACTGACTGGCTCGCGCTCGTCGTTCCGCAAATAAAACTCAAGGACATTCGCCCGCAAATCGAAGCACAGCGCCAGATCAAATCTTCTGGTGAAACCGCATTCCTCCAAAAGGCCATCGATCTATCCGGCGATGCCCACATTGCCGCCATGAAAATGATGCGCCCGGGCCTCTTCGAATATCAGATCGGCGCAAAAATGGTGGAAGTCCACGCGATGGGGGGCTCCGAAGCCGAAGGCTACGCCCCTATCGTAGGCGCCGGCCCGAACTCCACCGCTCTTCACTACGACAAGCTATCCCGTAAGATCGAGGATGGTGACATTGTCGTTCTCGACGTCGGCGCGCAGTTCTCCGGCTACTCCGCCGACATCACTCGTACTCTTCCTGCCAACGGAAAATTCAGTGCGCGCCAGCGCGAAATCTACGACATCGTCCTGGGCGCGCAAAATGCTGCCATCGCCGCCATCAAACCCGGCATGAATTTCTGCCGCGACGACAAGAACAGCCTCTTCAAAATCGCCTACAACTACATCAACACCCACGGCAAGGATCTTCACGGCAAACCGCTCGGCCAGTATTTCATTCACGGCCTTGGCCACGGTATTGGCCTCGACGTCCACGATCCCACCGAAAACTGCAAACCGCTTCGCCCCGGCATGGTCGTCACCATCGAACCCGGTATCTATATTCCAGAAGAAAATCTCGGCGTCCGCATCGAGGACGATTTCCTTGTCACTGAATCCGGCGCCAGATTCCTCAGCGAAAAACTTCCCCGCGATCCAGCCACTATTGAAAAAATCATGGCCGAAGCCGCCGCGGAACGCGCTCACGCAAACCGCTGATTCACTTTTCATGGCGTTGACCATCTTGAATCGCCACCCTTATACTGTTCATTCGCACTGGACGCGTTTTTCCTTCCAGTGCGCCTCGATTGATTCCGCACGCACCGCAGCTGCTGGAATTTTCGAAATCAAACTGAGAGCATTCGACCCAATATGAGCAGCCTGAAAGCCACACAACTCCGCCCCGGCATGGTCATCAACCATGAAAACGAGCTTTACACCGTCTTCAGCACCGACCATCGCACTCCTGGCAACAAGCGCGGTTCCATGCAAACGCGCCTCAAAAGTCTCCGTACCGGCACGATGATCGACTATCGCTTCCGCGCAGAAGAATTCGTCGAGCGCGCCATCCTCGACGAAATCGAATTCGAATACCTCTATCACGAGGGCGACGAATACCATTTCATGAACACGGAAAATTACGAGCAGATGCAAATGACTGCGGCAGAGCTCGGCGAAACCGTCTACTACCTCATCCCCAACACCGTTGTCAAAATCGAATTTTTCGAGGAAAAAGCCATCGGCGTCGATCTTCCCGACACCATGGACCTCAAAGTCGTCCAGACCGAACCCACGCTTCAAAAAGCCACGGCCAGCGCCGTCATGAAGCCCGCAACTCTCGAAACCGGTCTTGTCGTTAACGTTCCGCCCTTCGTCAACGAAGGCGACAAAATCCGCGTCGACACTTCCGAAGCGCGTTACGTCCAACGCGTCGACGCCATGTAGCTTTGGTTGTTGATTTTGTAGTGGCCGATCTTTAGATCGGCGGTTTACTCTTGGATTTCCGCCTCCGCAGCTGAATTCTCACCAGCCGAATTCAGAAGAGGCAAAAACAAAAGCGCCCCCATCCAATCGGGGCGCTTTCTGTTTTCTCAATCTTCTCTGTGGCCTCGGCGATCTCAGCGCGCTCTATGTACTTCTTCCTTACGCCTTCTTCGCCGCCGTCTTCTCCCCAAACACCCGCGCAAAAATCGCGTCCACATACCGCAACTGCCTCTTCAGCTCGAACGTATGCTCCAGCGCCCCGCCATTCAGATATTTCGTAATCCGCGCATCTTTCCCAACGCGTTCGCGAAAACTCGTATCGCTCTCCCAAGCCGCCATGGCATTTTCCTGCACCGTCTTGTATGCCTCGTCGCGCGGCATTCCCTTTTCCACAAGATCCTGCAGCAACTGCCCAGAAAACACCAGTCCCTGCGTCGCATCCAGATTTTTCTTCATTCGCTCCGGAAACACCCGCATGTCCGCCACTATCGTCGTCATCTTCGCGAGCATGTAATCCACCAGAATCGTCGAATCCGGCAAAATCACGCGCTCCACCGAACTGTGCGAAATATCCCGCTCGTGCCACAACGCAATATTTTCGAACGCGGCAATCGTATTCGAACGCACCAGTCGCGCCAATCCGCAAATCTGTTCGCACGTCACCGGATTCCGTTTGTGGGGCATCGCCGAACTTCCGCGCTGTTCTCCGCCAAATGGCTCTTCCGCTTCGCGCACTTCCGTCCGCTGCAAATGACGGATCTCCAGCGCAATTTTCTCCAGCGTCGCCGCAATCAGCGCCAGCGTGCTCACATAATGCGCGTGCCTGTCGCGCTGAATCACTTGTGACGCCACCGGCGCCACATTCAGTCCGAGCCGCTGGCAAATTCGTTCTTCGATGTCTGTTCCCAGATGCGAGGCATTTCCAACGGCCCCCGAAATCTTTCCCACGCGCATCTGCGCCGCCGCATCTTCAAACCGCCCGATATTCCGCTGATTCTCTGCGTACCAGTTCGCCACTTTCAGCCCGAACGTAATCGGCTCCGCGTGAACCCCATGCGTGCGCCCGATTTGCGGCGTGTGCCGGAACTCCTGCGCCCGTTTCGCCAGCACATCCGAAAATTTCACCAGCGCTGCTTCAATCAGCCGCGATGCATCCCGCACCAGCAACGATTGCGCCGTATCCACCACATCGTTCGACGTCATTCCGTAATGCAGCCACCGTGCCGTCTCGGGGTCTCCAATCGATTCACCCACCGCCATCGTGAATGCAATCACGTCGTGCTTCACGCGTGCTTCAATCTCATTCACCCGCGCTGCGTTCACCTTCGCTTTCGCGCGAATCGTCGCAGCCGCCTCACGCGGGACTTGCCCGTCCTCAGCGAGGGTCTCTGTCGCCGCCAGCTCCACGTCCAGCCACTTCGCGTATTTGTTCGCGTCGCTCCAGACCCGTCCCATCTCCTCGCGCGTATACCGTGAAATCAACTCGCTCTCCTTCGCAAATCCCCTCTAATCATACGGTATTTCTTCGTACCGCGCCGTCAACCTAAGGTTTGAATGTAGCGCCGGGCTTTAGCCCGGCATCCGCCGACACCACTTCTGACGTGCTAAATGTGAAGTTCTAACTGGAAGCCTAATTCCCTCTCGCCTTCCCCGCCACTGCCACCTTCTCCACGGTCACCACTCCGCCCACTTTCTTCAACAGCCCCAGAGTGTCCCACACGCTATACGTATCCATAATCTTTCCGTCTGCAATCTGATGAATCGAAATCCCCTCCACCGAAATCTTCTTGTTCGTCGGCGGCAGCCCGTTGTATTCGCCTGTATGCACGCCCGAAATCACCCACGATGCCACCACCTTATCCTTCTCGCAAACCATGTCCTGCACTTCAAATTTCAACTCCGAAAACGCCCGCATGAACCGGTCCACAATCGTTTTGTACGCTTCCGGCCCCGTCAACGTATCCGACGCATTCGGATCCACCAGCGCATGGCTCGGCGAAAGCCACTCCTGCGCCGCCTTCACCTTCTTCTCATTCCACACTTCCTGATAGAACTTCTTAACAATCGTCTTGTTGGGAAGGTTCACAGGATCTGTCCTCCTCCGCGAATTCGCGCAGTGGCAGTTAAGGGGAGCAGTTCTGCACAGAGCCTACTCCCCGCTTAGTCGCCTGACAACCCCCTGGCAAGCAAACACATTGAGCCACTTACTTGGCGATTGATGATCTATTCGAGCCAGCTTCAGTCTTCTTGGCTTCATCATTTTTTTCATTTTTCTTGCAATCTGCCAGTTTGGTAAGAGCGTTCAGAAAATCTGCAGCACTGACGCTCTCCTTCGGTGGGATAAACCGAATCTCTCCTCCAGGTTCAATTGGTCGAGGCAAAATTCCTCCCGTAATACTTACGGAAGGTTCTGCCAGCAGCCCTAGCGTAATCAGCGATGCAGCCGAGTCGGCGCGAATCAAATCTTGGTATCGCTTTTCTATTTGCAGCTTCACGTCGACCCGACGATTCGGGTCCGACGGAGACGCTGCAATTGTGACTCCAATCACCGTTCCGACGTTTATTCCATCTAGTTGTACAGCGGCGCCCTTTTTAAGCCCGCTCGCTTCCGGCATGAACATCCTGATTTCATATTTTCGGAGCAGAACGCCCGAATGCAAGATCTCAAACACCCCCAAAGTCACAACGCCTGCTAAGACGACAGAACCTGCTATCTTTAGGACCATATCCGATATGCGTATCGTGATTTCAGCCATCCTTACCATCCCTCGTTCGTCTCAAAGCTCATAAGCTACACATTTATAAATACTTAAGCAATTGCTAGTATCGGATTCTGCGGCTGGGCCGTCCTTTTCAATTCCTAACCGCACCGCCCATTTCCTGTCTAATGAACGAGATGAACCTTAGTGTCGAGCCTGGCCTGGCCGCAAACGCGGTCCCGGACGCCGTCGCGGTCGAACGCACCCTCGGCGGCGACCGCGACGCTTACCGCATTCTCGTCGAACGGCACAGCCAGAATGTCTATCGACTCGCCTATCGCATGGCTGGCAATTCACACGACGCGGAGGAAATCGTTCAGGAGGCATTTTTGCGCGGCTACCAAAAACTCAAACAGTTCGCCGGCCAGGCCAATTTCGGTACCTGGGTCTATCGCATTGCCGCGAACTACGCCATTGACCGCCTCCGCCAGCGCAAAGTCGAAGACGCTCGCCGCGAACAGCCTTCCCGCGAATCCGAAGACGGCAGCGAAATCGATCCGCTCGCCCAACTCAAGGACGCCGCCCCTTCGCCCGAACGCCTCGCCGGCAGCACGCAACTCGCTCTTCGCATGCAGCAAGCGCTTGGCGAACTCACGCCCGCCGAGCGCACCGCCATCGTCATGCGCCACTGGGACGGCTGCGGCATCGAGGAAATCGCAGCAACTCTGAAATCCAGCACCACCGCCGCAAAGAACACGGTATTTCGCGCAGTCCAAAAATTGCGCATCGCGCTCGAACCTTTTGCCGAAGGTGGCCGCGCTGCGAAAGTAATGGGTATGGAATGAGTGGGAAAAACAAAATGGAACACCTAATGGAAGAACAGTTGATCGCATTCCACGATGGCGAACGCTCCGATCGCGAACGTGTCTCCGCGCATCTTGCCTCCTGTGCCGAATGTCGCGCCGCGCTCGAAAAAATCGAAGCCGTCTTCGCCGCCATGGACTCTCTGCCCATCCCCGACCCCGGCGAAAATTACGGCCAGCGTGTCTGGGCGCAAATCTCTTCGCGCCTCCACGAGCGTCAGCCCTCTTCGTGGAAAAGCTGGTGGGAATCGTTCTTTGCCCCTCGTCGACTTGTAGCAGTCGGCGCTTTCGCGGCAATTGCTGTAGCAGCATTCCTTGCCGGCAGATTCTGGGGGCATCCGAGCTCCGGTCAACCGCCGCTGGATGCCGCGCAAGTTCGTGAACGTATTCTCGTCGTCGCTGTCGGCGACCACTTGAGCAAATCCGAAATGTTCCTTGTCGAACTTTCCAACGCTCAACCTAACTCCGCCTCGGGAAAACTCGTCAATATTGCAGCGCAGCAAAAAAGAGCCGGAGATCTGCTCGATGAAAACCGGCTCTACCGTCAAACGGCGCTTCAGGAAGGCGACAAAGTCATGGCCAGCACTCTCGATGATCTCGAACGCGTGCTCATCGACATCGCAAACAGCCCGCAGGAAGTCACCCCCGCTCGCTTCGATTCCATGCAAAAGCGGCTCGCCTCGCGCGGAATCTTGTTCAAAGTTCGAGTGATCCGGCAGGGTCTGCAGGACCGGTCCAAGCCGGCAAAACAGCCTGCGCAAAAACCAATGCAGCAAAACATTTCAAAAGGCAGTTCACAGGAAGGACACAGAGCATGATCACGGGGAACTCTTTTGCAAAGTCAGTTTGGATAAGAAGCACAATCGTCAGCCTGACGCTTGGACTGCTCCTCTTGCCGTCTTCGCGCACCGCTCATGCCGCACGCCTGCACGATCTTGCCGCCGTTCCGCAAAGCGCTCAATCGCAAAGCGACGCAGACCAGGAACGTCAGGATCGCGAACAAGAGAAGCGCGATCGAGAACAGGAAGCTCGCGACAGGGAGCAGGAAAAGCGCGACCGCGAACAGGAGAAACTCGAACGTCTCCAGGAACTCTACGACGACGGCCAGGAAGCCCTCGACGATGAACACTTCGAGCAGGCTCTTTCCAAATACACGGAGCTTGTTAAGTTGAACGGGCCCCAGACCGACGCCGCTCTCTATTGGAAAGCCTATTCCGAAAACAAGCTCGGCAGAAAGGCCGCAGCCCTTGCCTCCATCGCAGAAATCAAGAGCAAGTACGCGCAAAGTCGCTACAAGAAAGACGCCGAGGTTCTCGAACTCGAGGTCAAGCAATCCAGCGGCGTAAAAACCAATCCCGAAAACGAACCTGACGACCTAAAAGCTATGGCGCTCCGCGCAATTTGGCAAAGCGATCCCGAGCGTGCGTTGCCCGTCACAGACAAAATTCTGAACGGCTCTGGCTCCCCCAAGTACAAGGCCAATATCTTGTTTGTTGCCGCCCAAAGCGGCTCGCCTCAAGCCGCGGAGCTGATGACCAGGATCGCTCGCGGCCAAGCGAACCCCGAACTGCAGCGCAAAGCGGTCGAATACCTCTCCATGTTCGGCGGCGATAAAGCTCATAAGACCCTTTCGGAGCTTTACGCCAGCACCTCCGACGAGGGCGTCAAGCGCGCCATCATTCGCAGCCATTTGCTGAATGGAGATAAAGCCAGTCTTTTTGCCGAAGCGAAGAACGAGAAGAGTGAAGCGCTCCGCAAGGAAGCCATTCGCACGCTCGGCCTCACCGGCGGCACCAGTGAACTCGATCAGCTCTACAAGTCTGAAACTTCTTCCGACGTGAAACGCGAAATCCTCCAGGCCTTTTTCCTTGCCGGCGATTCCTCGCGCATGGAACAAGCCGCAATGGGCGAAAAAGACCCGGAACTTCGTCGTGCAGCCATACGCAATCTCGGCCTCATGGGCAAGAGCGATCTCTTGCAATCCATCTACGCCAAGGAGACCGACTACAGCCTCAAGGAAGAAGTTTTAAATTCCTATTTCCTGTCCGGGAACGCCAAAGCCCTCATCGCCGTGGCCAAAAGCGAAAAAGACGCTTCATTAAAGAAAAAAGCTGTCGAAAAGCTCTCCCTCATGGGCTCCAAAGAGGGCAACGACTACCTAATGGAACTTCTCAATAAATAAGCTGGCACTTACGAAATCGCCTGTCCCAAACCAGGCCACATCCGCGAGATGCACCGTAGGTGCAACACAAGTTAGCCCAGCCCTTACGGGCTGGGCTAACTTTTAAACGGAATCTAGCGCCGTAGGTGCGAAACATCACTCCATCGTGCAGCCGGCTTTCCCTACTTGCTCACCAAACCGCTGGCCTCCTCGCTTCGTCTCTCTTATGGGCAAAGTTCTCTTAGCTCTCCTCGAAGGACGCACAAAATGAATCGCAAAACAAATATCCCCCGAACCATCATGTCGCTCGCACTCATCGCCTCCGGCATCTACTTCCTGCTCTCTCCGCACATTCACATCGATTCGGATTCTTTCGTCGTCGCCGCCGAAGTCATGCCCGATTCGAACGTGCAGTCCACTGACCTCTCCGGCATCACTCCAATTTTCCAAAATGCCAAAGTCGAAACCCGCGCCCTCGCCGGCGAACTCTCTGCGGAGTTGAATCGTTGGGCGCAATCCGTCACTGATGCTCAGTGGCTCGGCTACGCTGTTCCCGCAATCGATGGCGAACGCACCATCTGCTGCGGCGGCAACGGCGATTGGAACGGCTATCGCGATTGCGGTCCCTGTTACCTCGAAGACAGTAGACACGACGCCAGTTTCACCTCCGGCCCCAGCGAAGTGAAACTCGAAGGCCCTCGCGCCCTCATCGTCCTCTTCCGCGCCTCCGCTGGACAAATTGGCAAGATTCGCGTCGTCTCCGAACTTTGCAAACTCGATGCGGGCGGTCTCCGCGTCACGTGGCTCACCGGAGTCAATGCTGCGAAGAGCGTTGAACATCTGACCGGATTTGTGCGCGGCCAGGACTTCAGCGATCATGGCCCGGAACGTCTGCAACAGGGTGCTCTTACAGCAATCGCAATGCACCGTGACACAAGCGCGGATAAAGCACTGAATTCGTTCGTCGCGGCAGATCAGCCTGAATCGCTCCGCAAGCAAACTGTGTTCTGGCTCGGTGAAGCGCGTGGCGCTTCTGGCTTACAAACCCTCAAGCAACTCGCCAAAACGGACACCAGCAGTGAAGTCCGTTCGCAAGTTACGTTTGCTCTTTCGCTCAACAAAGATCCCGGCGCGGTGGACGAAATGATTCGCATTGGCAAAGGAAGATGCAAGCACGCATGTGCGCGGGCAAGCTTTGTTCTGGCTCGCGCAGAAAGCCGGCAGGAAGGCATCGGCCACAATCACCGATGCAATCGACAACGATCCGAACACGGAAGTGAAGAAGAAAGCCGTATTCGCATTGAGCCAGATGCCGAAAGACGAAGGCGTTCCGAAACTGATTCAGGTGGCGGAGACAAACAAAAATCGCGAAGTGCGGAAGCAGGCGATGTTCTGGCTAGGACAATCCAACGATCCGCGCGCGTTGGAATTTTTCGAAAAAATCCTGTCGAAGTAATTTCTGGATTACAGCTCGAGCGGCCTCAGTGGAACGCTTTGCGAGGCAAGGATCAACTCCCCGGTGAACGCGTTTTCCGCCGGGCGCTTTTGCAGAGCCTGTTCCGCCGAAATGCGCACTACGTCGGGGTGATTATTTTCCTGCGAAATGTGCGCCATGATCAGGTAACGCGCCCGCGCATCAAACCCTTCCGGGTCGGAAAGATAATCGCTCACCGCCAGATTCGACAAATGACCCGTACGGGAAAGCACACGCTGCTTCACCACCCACGGATACGGCCCGACTTTCAGCATATCGAGATCGTGATTCGATTCGAGCACCAGGCAATCCGCGTCGCGCAAATGTACTTTCACCAATTCCGGCAAATACCCCAAATCCGTCACCAGCGCGAATTTCGCGCCGTTCGCCTTGAACGTAAATCCAATCGGATCGGCGGCATCGTGCGGAATCGCAAACGCATGAACGTCAATGTCGCCAATCGTGAACCGCTGCCCCGCGTGAATCGTCTCCATTCCATTCAATCGCTTGCCGAACGTGTCCGGCAAAGTCCGGTTGAGCGCGTCCATCGTCGGTTCGGTCACATAGAGCGGAGCTTTCCACATGCCCAGCATTTGCGGCAATCCGCTGCAATGATCCGAATGCTCGTGAGTGATTAAAATTCCGTCGAGACGGTCTACTGTCTTTTCGATGGCCGCGAGGCGGGCCAGCGTTTCGCGTTTTCCGAGTCCCGCGTCTACAAGGAGTCGGGTGTGCTCCGTCTCCAGCAACGTGATGTTGCCGGAGCTGCCGGACGCCAGAATGGTTACGCGAAGACCGATCGGTTTCCCCCAGGAAACGGAAAAACTAATTTCAGAATCATCGCAGAGCGGAGAAATCGCGTCAACGGCGAAGCGGAACACTTTGCACAGAAGCCGCGGAGAGCACGGAGCGCGCCGGGGAGAAAAGAAAACAAAGGAGCGCCCCTCAGCAGGAAAGGCGGGATCGGTCGAGGGTGAATCCGTTGAGGGGGCCGAGCACCGTGGCGGAAATCTGTTCAGGACGGAAAAACTCCCGCGCGAGGGACTGCACACCCTCGCGGGTAACGGCTTCAATGGACGCGAGAATTTCGTCGAGCGTGAAAAAGCGTCCGAAGTAAAGTTCCTGGCGAGCGAGATTGGACATGCGCGAGCTGGTGGATTCGAGCGAAAGCATCAGCGAACCCTTCAGATGGTTCTTGGCGCGCAAAAGCTCTTCTTCGGAGACGAGGGATTCCTTGAGGGCGCGGAATTCGGCAATAGTAAGGTCCACAACCTGGCCAACGGTTTCTTTCGCTGTGCCCGCATAAACCGTGAACATGCCGGCGTCGGAATAGGGAGTGACTTCGCTGAAAACGGCGTATGCCAGGCCGCGCTTTTCGCGGATGTTCTGGAACAAGCGCGAAGACATGCCGCCGCCGAGAAGATTATTGAGCACGGCAACGACGAAGCGGCGGTCGTGCGCGATGGGAAGTGATGGAACTCCCATGCACAGGTGCACCTGTTTGAGATCCGCTTTGCGGTCGAGCTGGATCGGCGCGCTGGTTTGCGGCGCAACGTGATCTTCGAGTCCGCCGCTCGGCTTGAGGTGGCCGAACTTTTCCGCAACGAGATCGGTGACCTGCTGATGCGTAACGTTGCCGGCCGCGGTGACCAGCAGATGATCCGGCGCGAACCATTCCTTAAAACGGTTGTGCAGAACTTTCGGCGAAAACTTCTCAACGGTATCGGGTGTGCCGAGAATTGGCCGGCCAAGCGGATGTTCCGGCCACATCCCGCGCGTGAATGTTTCGTGCAGAAGATATTCCGGATTGTCCATGTCCATCTTGATTTCTTCAAGGACAACCTGCTGTTCGTTCTTGATGTCCGTGGAATCGAAGCGTGGATGAAGGCAAAGATCGCTGATGATGTCGAACGCGGTCGGTAGATTCTGATCGAGAACCTTGGCGTTGAAGCAAATCTGCTCTTTCGACGTGAACGCGTCGAGCATCCCGCCGATGGAATCCATTTCGCGGGCGATGGCTTCAGCGGAGCGGCGTTCGGTGCCTTTGAAAACCATGTGCTCGATGAAATGCGCGAGCCCGTTTTCCTCGGGAACTTCGCGGCGCGACCCGTTGCGAATCCAGATGCCGATGGAGACAGAGCGCACGTGGGACATCGGCTCGGCAATGACAACGAGCCCGTTGGGGAGCACGTGGCGCTGGATGTCGCGAACCTCAGGAGCCATGAGTGCATTGTGACATACGGAAGTGGCGAGTGGCGAGTGGCGAGCGGCGAGCGGCGTTTGACTTTGCGTTTGACTTTGCCTTTGACCTTTACTTTGGGCGGGTGTCAGGCCAAGTATTCGTGAGTAACGAGAAACCGTTTATGCAGCCGGGGATGGGCTCAAACCCGTTGCAATTCTTTACGATCTTGAACGAGCATGGGTATGCAACTGGGAACTCTGGCTATCCAGCCTTTATGGTCAACACGAGTCCGAGAAACCGTGGTCCATACACTCTGGTGATGGCTTGCATGGCAGGGGACAAAAAATGAAAACA
>JAFDVY010000280.1 GCA_018268785.1 Acidobacteriota bacterium
AGGCCCCTATCCTACACGTGCCAGGTGTCCAGTTTTTGAGGGGTTCATTACACGAGCGTATCTTGTGGAGGTGCCTGCCTCCTTCGCTCGGAGTCCGCTCGTCACCCTGGCCAAGGCAGTGATGACCTTCCCGCCAGCGCTTAGCAACCGGGCGGGAAAATGAGATTTCGACATAAAGTAATCGAATTAAGGGTTCTGAATAGTTCGTGGCGAGTCCTCGAGCGCTTGTTGCTTGTGCTTGGGTTGGTTCTCTTAGCCATCTATGGATTGGCCCTTGCGCATCGCCAAATCTCATCTCGCATGGCGCTCCAGTCATTCGAACAAACCAGGCAGACTGCGCTCTTGGAAGCGAAATCCAGAGCAATAAGTAAGTCCCGAGAGGAAGGCGACATTGACTTTGCTTTGTGGTCCGACAAGCGAGTTGCGGCATACGAGGAAAGCCTGGGGAGCAGCACCGATATTCCAATCGCCGTGCTTGCCGTGCCGAGACTGCATATCAAAGCCGCGGTTTTTAACGGAACCGAGGATCTGACACTTAACCGCGGTGTTGGACGAATCATCGGCACTGCAAAGCCGGGTCAGTCCGGCAACATTGCTATTGCTGGCCACAGGGACGGCTTTTTCCGGGGATTGAAGGACGCAGAAGTGGGCGACACAATCGACCTCGTTACGCCACAACGAACATACAGGTATTCGATCGAAAGCACGCAAATTGTGAATCCGGATGACGTCAGCGTGCTGCAACCTACGTCCAGACCATCTCTGACGCTCGTGACTTGCTATCCTTTCTACTTCATCGGACACGCTCCCCAACGCTACATCGTTCATGCATCGATAACAGGCTTTGATGAGTTTCAACGCGAAATTAGTCACCCAGGGTCCACAGTTAAAAAGATAAACGCACAGGAGGATAAGAGATGAATGCAAATCAAATTACGGCAGCTGCTGTGCCTAAATTGCTGGGGCTGGCGGCGATTGCTTTATTGACGTTAGTCGCCACTACGAAGGCCCAAGTGAAAACCCAAACAAAGGTGGAGCGCGGTCCCACAGCGCGCTCGGTGAAAGTGGAACGCGGGGAAGTGGTCTACGTTTCCGGCAACGATCTCGTTATCAAGATGGAAGATGGAGAGATTCGGCATTTTCCCGATGTGCTGGACACCACCAGGTTCACCGTCGACGGCAAGGGACTTTCGATTCATGATCTCAAGCCAGGGATGAAACTACAACGGACGACTGTGACGTCGACAACGCCGAGAATGATCACAACCGTCAAGACCGTGACCGGCAAGGTGTGGCACGTCACGCCCCCTAGCAGCGTCATACTGACCTTGGAAGACGGTACCAACCAATCGTTCAAAATTGCGAAGGGGCAAAAGTTCACGATCGACGGAAAAGAGACAGACGCCTTTGGTCTCAAGAAAGGCATGAATCTTTCGGCAACAGCCATCACTGAGGTTCCTGAAACCGTGGTTTCGCAAGAAGTCAGGAGAACGGGAACGATGCCGCCCCCGCCGGAAGCACCCAAGGCCGATGTTCCGATCCTTGTCGTTGTCGCCTTGCCCGCTCATCCTCCCGTGCAGTCAGCAGAAGCTGCTCCGAAGAAGTTACCCCAAACGGCGAGCCATTGGCCGCTCGTCGGACTTCTCGGCGTGCTTTTCTGTTCGCTTTCTCTTGCAATGAAAGCATTGCGAACAACTAGCCTCTGATTTACGGTTGAAAATCTACGCGACCCAATTCCTGCGGCGCCGGTCGCAGATGGGGAACGAGCGCTATGTCACCCCAAACGGGCCGCGTAGATTTTTGCTCCCAGCCAAGAACGGTTGAAT
>JAFDVY010000281.1 GCA_018268785.1 Acidobacteriota bacterium
ACCGCGCTGTGGAGCTTCCATGCGGCATCGGCCAGCTCGAATCGAGCAGCATGTTCAAAACTGCGAGCGGACTGAAGCCGATGGCCGCGTTTGCCTGCCGTCTCAACTGGGACAGCAAAATCCAAATTGAACAGATAAGGACTCGGAATGCCCGGTGCCACGCTGAGAGTAGGGTTGGGCCGCCCACCGGCAGTCACCACTGCTGCCTGTGCTTCCATGACTCGTGCCCGAACCGAATCGAATGCAGAGCTGAAATACAGCGCGGCCAGCGATAGCGTGTTGAGGTCCCAGGCTTCAGGCGGCCAAGCTGCCAACCGATGGCCGAGGTTTTCTTCGATGAACGAATGCAGCCCCGCATCTGCGAGACTCCGCGACTCGAGGCGCGAAGCCGATTCGGTCGGTGTTATCGGCGCAGGTTGATAATGCCGGACGGCGCATCCGCTTAAGACCGATGTTCCAAGAAGTAAGGAAGCGAATAAACGTTTCGCATACATAGAAATCTCTCCGTATGGACCGATATTGACACCAAGACAAAGCCAAGGAGTAGTGCTTGGAGGCGTGTACTAGATTCGAAGCGGGAGCGGTGGCGACGAATCGCGCAGGCTTGAAATCGAATCCAGGGGGAATCCTGATACTGGCTGTGCGTCTACAAAAGGCTCGCCGCCCGTATTTTCCGAAGCAAAATGGACGAAAAGCTTAACCAGCGCGAATGCCAGAATCAGTAAAAGAGCGATAACCGCAATAGTTGACTCGCTGTCATATCCTGTTTCGAAGATATTTTGATTCCATTGGAGCGCAAACTCCACGAACGGCGAAAGCGCGCAAGCGACCAGCGTTAACGCCAATAGAATGTGAAATCCTCTGCGACTCATCTCGTCCGATAGTATATACCCGAAGCTGTGCCCCCCAAGTCAGAAGACACGCATCCGCGAGCCACGGTCGATAACCGCCGTCGACTTCCTGATCCTTAACGCGTTGGACCGGAGCGCGCTTTGAGAGCTCCTGCGCGATTATGCTGGCGCGGCACAAGAAAAACTCGGGCGGCTAACCAGCGTAACCTTGTCCGTCCGTACCGACGTTCTTGGAAACTTCGCGGCTATCGCAACGGGACTACTCACCCCCTATACTCGATCTGTTTGGCCAGACTTGGTCGTTGGGCTTGGCATTACAGTCATGAACGCGAGCGCGGCAAAAGAAGTCGATCTGCTCGCACAAAAGGAGCACCGAACGGCGCTCACCGAAGAGTCTTCAGCGGACCCTTCGCATTGTGAAGTTTTCTTAGAATAAAACTGGTGGCGTCTCTATCTTTAAGTCGCCTTTTGTTCCAGGGCGTCGTGAAGCACACAAGCAAGTACCTTTAACGCAACAAACAGACAAACCCAACTTCCGTACTATTCGCGGCGCACCTGCCCTTTTTTACCCTGAACGATAATGAGCTGGAATCTCCTTCAACGACGTTCCGGAGTATAGCTATGGCTGCGATGTCATGCCGAACACCCGCAGATCAATCGCGGAAAACGACCGCCATAGTCTTTGTGGCGGCTTGCTTGTCTCTCCTAGTCAATCTGATTCTACCGACACTCACGTGCGCTCAATCCTATGCCGAATGGAACCAGATCAAGGCCAAATGTGGATTGCCCGCCGGCACAATTTACAACACATGGGTGGCGCAAGGTGCGCCCTGCAGTCAGGGCGGTTCGGCTGGCACGGCCGCCAATGCGCAGCAGCAACTTGCCACACAACTAACCACGGCCGCGGCCCAAAGGATTGGCGAAGAGCTGCACGACGCTCTTTTCGGAAAGC
>JAFDVY010000282.1 GCA_018268785.1 Acidobacteriota bacterium
CAGCCGCGCCTGTCCTGAATTCCGGACAAAAAGCGCGGCTCGCGGCGTTTGGCGGCGGTTGTGCTAGCTTATTTACACTTTCCGTATTGTGTAGTAACGCTGTAGGAAAACTTGGCCGGGCCCATGGAAGCAAGCATGCAATCCGAGAGGATAGGTATTCGCCTGAAGCGAATACGGGAGCGCATCGGGTTAAGCTTGCGGCAGGTGGAGGAGCGAAGCCGGCAGCTGGCCGAGAAAAAGCAAAACCCCGACTATTTCATTTCGCGCGGCTGGCTGAACAACATCGAGAACGGAACGTACACACCGAGCGCCTGTAAGCAGTACACACTCGGGGCGATTTACAACGTGCACTGGTCCAGTATCTTTTCCGCTTTTGGCTGCGACCTGGGCGAATTCAGCCGTGACAAAGCGATGTTCGGCCCCTCGAAAACGCAATTGGACACGCGGGGCGACGGTGAGGACGACACCATCGTGATGCCGATGAAGTCGAAAAGGCAGTTCAAGCTGGACCGCACCAGTCTCCTCGCCAAGCTTGGAAGAATCTGGGGCGAGATTCCCGTCCGGCTGCTCCAGCACATGGATTTGCGCAACGGAGTGTATGGGTTTGTGGGACTCACGGACCGCACCATGTTTCCCATCATCCGGCCCGGTTCCATCGTACAGATCGATCAGAATCAGAGGAAGATCGTGCAATCGAAATGGGAGGACGAAGACGACCGGCCCATCTTCTTCCTGGAGCTTCGCGGGGAATTCATCTGCAGCTGGTGCGAGATTGCGGACGGTCATCTCAGCGCTGTACCGCACCCGAAATCGAAATGCCAGGTGCGGCGGTTTGCGTACCCTCGCGAAGCGGATGTCGTGGGCCGGGTGATCGGCGTGACCATGCGTCTCGTTGAAGCGGAGGCGGAATAGGTTGCTTAGAGAAATCTAACTTGGAAAAGGGACCAATGGATCGGTATCCTGTCGGTCCGTCCCCGTCATTCTCAATCCTAGAAAAGAAGAGAGGGCATTATGCTTATTGGTGATCGCTTGCGGGATCTGCGGGAGGGCAAGAACCTCTCCCAGGGTGACATTGAGAAGCGGACCGGCCTGCTGCGCTGCTACATTTCGCGCGTCGAGAATGGTCATACCGTCCCGGCGATCGAAACGCTTGAGAAACTCGCGCGGGCGCTCGAAATTCCAATGTACCAACTCTTCTATGATGGAGACGAGCCACTAAAGCTGCCGAATCTGGCGAAGAGAAAAACTTCGGACGAGATCGCGTTCGGCAGCAGCGGGAGGCAGGCCACCTACCTGCACAAACTGCGGAAATGTCTGAGCAAGACCGACGAATCGGATCGCAAGCTCCTCCTGGCGATGGCGCAGAAGGTCGCGAACGGACGCAGCCGCCGCGCCGGCGCCGAAGCATAGAAAAGGGCCGCGCACGAAAGCGCGACCCTAGTCTGGGTGCTTCTGTTTTGGCTACTTGGTTTTCGCCGTGCCTCCTTTCTTCTTCAAGGCGCTTTTGGTGAGTTCCGCCCGAACCTCGGAAGCAGCGCGCGCGATGTCGATCTTGTAGCGCGCCGCGGCTCGCGCAAGATTCGAATCCTTGCCGAGGGATTCGCGCGGATTGTATCCGGGGCAGTAGAGGTCGGAGACGAGCGAGCAAGCGACAACAAACCTTTGCAGGTCCGGCGCATTCATCTCGCGAACGGCTTTTCCGGCGATGGCCTCGTAATCGACGGTCGTGCCGCCCCATGAGGCTTTTGATTTCTTCTCTTGCCAACCGTACACGCGGCAGAGACGGCGAT
>JAFDVY010000283.1 GCA_018268785.1 Acidobacteriota bacterium
AAATGTTCCGCATCATGTGCCGCAGCGAGGAAATGCGCCATGCTAATGATAGAGTCAGGGCAGTCGGTGCTGAGCTTTGAGAACTAACACGGCGATCACTAGAAAATGCACAAGAAACATGGGAAACGTCCCGCCTGTCCCCTTGTTCTAAAACGTCACAAGCATGACCCGAAGTCGGGAGACGTGATGATTAGGATATGAGATGTTCCGCGCTAAGCAACCAAGGTCGTCAATGCCCGAAAAGAGCAAAATACAAAACCTTTTTTCACGGCGACGATGAACTTCGCAATGATAAAAAGCCCGATTGGGTAAGGGTCTATTTCTGCGAAAGACATATAGACGATTTTCATAGACAGAAAAATAATTCAAAAAGGATTTAGTCGAATCCCTGCCCCAAGTTTTCAGTGAACTGGAGTTGAGTCATCGAAATCCTCGCTATGATTGATTTCGTCGCTGCCCGAAAGATATGGCATCCCTCGCAGGACACCCCGATTCGGGGTACAGATGAAATAACAACTGCGACTCGTATCCAATGAAATCGCAATAACTGTCTCTCCCAGAGATTCGAAGGGCTGCCCAACGGTTGCCGTAAAGGATTTGCCACTATGCTTTCCGCTTACCGTGTAGATTCGGCGGTCGCTAAGTTTTGCGCCCATTTGTTCGGCGTTGAACTTTCTGGTTGCTTGGTAGATCTCTTCGGCGTGCGCCTCATCGCTTGCAGCAGGGATAAAGAATTTCATAGTTTTCTCCACATTCGAAAATCACCTTCCAAGTTTGCTTTCAAGCTGCGCCATCAATTTCGCGCGAAACGCAAGAACATCGCCCTGCGCCTCTTCTAGAGTGGCAAGTTTTTGCTTGCCGCCACCTAGGTTCCACTCGAAGGGCGCAGAGAGTTTTTCGAATAAACCCATTAAATCGGCGTGGAGAGCGGAAGGAAGTAGGAATTTAAGAGTCGCCAAATGGATTTCCGCTTTGGCGTGGTTTTCTTTGGCCTTTTGTTCGTATTGATTCCATCGAAGATTGACTTGGTCTTGATTGAACTTTTCGAATGGCTGCAAGAGATCGCGTTTCCGTTGCTCTAGCTGTGCGACCGTAAGTTCTGGGCCACCTTGTTGACGGACGATTTGATCAGCTTGCGTGGCTAGTTGATTGAGGGTGGCAAGGAGTGATTCCAAGGTGGCGGTTAGATAAAACATCTCGGCTTTCGCTACGAAGTAGGCCTCCATAATACCAGCGGTCGCGAAGTGAATCTGATTGGCTTCATACCTTTTGAATTCCCAATCTTCAGCCATCTTCTGCTTCTTCTTGTCCCAGAGAACACTGAATAGGATCGTGACTATTGCGGCCGCAAGACCGCCCCCGATTATGCTGAGCCACGGTTCATGTGATACAGGGGCGGCTGCTGTTTGAAAGTACATACTGTATGTCGTCTCCTTCGGGGACTACTTATTATCGGGGACGGTAGCACGCAGAGTGAAGTAATTGCAATAGAAATCGAACAAAAGGCGAACGGCTTTCTGCGTACACCGCACGCACACCAATCCGCCCAATTTTGCGTTTTTATCGTTTGTAGCCAGTGAGAGTTTTCAATTGGAAATCGGGGACGGACGGGACGTTTTCTGATATTTTGTCTGAGCGATGGCGCGTCTGGCATGTATAGCAGTCGTAAATGTTCCGCATCATGTGCCGCAGCGAGGAAATGCGCCATGCTAATGATAGAGT
>JAFDVY010000284.1 GCA_018268785.1 Acidobacteriota bacterium
GGAGGAGAGACCGATGAGCAATGAAACGAGAGTCATCCCATGCTGAGCGCCATCGTTCGTTTTTCTCTGCGTTTTCGGGGCATCACGATTTCGCTGGCGTGTGCGCTCCTGGTCTATGGAACCTACTCGCTCAAGAGAGTCCAATACGACGCGTTTCCGGAATTTGCACCGCCACAAGTATCCATTCAAACCGAAGCGCCGGGACTATCCCCGGAACAAGTCGAAGTCTTGGTTACGCAACCCATCGAGAATGCGATCAACGGCGTTTCAGGAATCGAAGCGCTGCGTTCAAGGTCGATTCAGGGGCTCTCCGCGATTGCAGTTGTTTTCCGCAACGGGAGCGACATTTATCGGGGTCGGCAAGCAGTTGCTGAGCGTCTATCGACTGTCGCTGGCGAGCTTCCCGCTGGTGTGCACGCCCCCTTGATGACACCGTTGACTTCCTCCACGACCTGGGTGATGGAGATCGGTCTGACATCAGAGACGCAATCACTCATGACAGTGCGCACGGTCGCCGACTGGACTGTTAAACCGCGCCTCCTGGCAGTGCCAGGAGTGGCGGGAGTGGAAGTGAACGGGGGTGAGGTACGTCAGCTTCAATTCCAATTCGATCCTCAACGGCTCATTCAATATGGTGTGAGCGTTGACGAGGTCATCGCCGCGGCGCGGCGGGCAACCGGTGTACGCGGAGGCGGCTTCGTGGATACACCGAATCAAAGGGTAGTTCTGCAAACCGAAGGGCAATCCCTGACGGCAGCGGAGCTCGGCAGGACCGTTCTCATCCACCACAACGGAGCAAACGTGACGCTCGGCGATGTCGCGCGCGTCGCCGATGCTCCGGCGCCTTCAATTGGCGCCGCGACCGTTCGGGGGAGGCCGGGAGTTCTCCTCATTATTGATGGCGCCTACGGTTCGAACACGCTGGAAGTCACACGTGGAGTCGACAAAGCAATGGGCGATCTGCGAGGGACCGTAGAGAAGCAAGGCATTGCGATCCATGCCGAAGTCTTGCGCGCCGCTGACTTCATTGATGTGTCCCTCCACAATGTCCGCGATTCGCTGCTGATTGGCGCAGTTCTCGTCGTCATTGTGCTATTCCTTTTTCTCTTCAACTTGCGAACAGCGGTGATTTCCTGCACGGCCATTCCGCTTTCGCTACTGGCAGCAGTGATCGTACTCGACAAGATGGGCCTGAGCCTAAACACCATGACCCTGGGCGGCCTTTCGATTGCCATAGGAGCCGTCGTGGATGACGCGGTAATCGATGTGGAGAACATCTATCGCCGTTTGCGCGAGAATCGAAGATGGCCAGAGCCGCGGTCACCCTTTCAAATTGTGTTCGAGGCCTCCATCGAGGTGCGGAGCGCGATCGTTTACGCAACTGTCGCGATAATTCTGGTCTTCTTTCCCGTTCTGAACATATCCGGGCTGGCGGGAAGAATCTTTAGTCCGCTGGCCACCGCCTACATTTGGGCGATTCTGGCATCTCTGCTGGTAGCGCTAACCGCTACGCCAGCACTATGTTTTCTCCTGCTGGCGAATCGGGAGCTGCCGACGGAAGAGCCGCCTCTCGTCCACTGGCTCAAGCATGGATATCGCGAAGTCCTGCTTCGAATCGAGAACGTGCCTCGGCTTGTCGTTCTCGGCGTTGCTCTACTTGTCGCGCTTGGCATCGCGGCAGTCTTTCTGTTGAGCAGTTCCTTTCTTCCC
>JAFDVY010000285.1 GCA_018268785.1 Acidobacteriota bacterium
GAACTGGAACTGACGATTGACTACAAGCTCGGTCTTGATTTCCCAGCCGAGCGCCGAGAGGCCTTGTGGCTCGCCCAACAGCGCGTGCATCGCAAGCAAATCCCCGTCGCACTATTGGCCTTTGCTCGCAAAGCTATAGGCTCGAAAGAGTCGGTCGAGGCCCCTCTTGTAAGACTCCTAACGCGCGAATACGGCAAGGTACTGACCGCATCTGAGCTAAGAACGATGCTCGACCTACCTGCCGGATTCAGCGTTTCGTAATCCGTTCGCATCACTTCGCGCTGCACAAGAATTCATCGCCTCTACGGCAATCCGCCGCTCGAACCATCGAAGGGACTTTGCGTCACCTCGGACGTTGAAAGCGAGCTTGTTCGACACCATCGGGCAGATAAAGCGGTTGATTTGCCCTTGCCAGCCAGATATCGAACACATCTTGCCCGGCTGGCGCGTTGTCGGTATGCAAGATCTCTTGTGTTGTCTCTTCGTCGTACGGAGCGAGAAGTCCCATGTATGTGCTGGCGTCACCAACCACCGCATAGTCAAATCGTTTGTGGTTGTTAGTACGCAACACAGTGTCGGAGTCAAATTCTAGGCGACACTTCGGCGTCAAGCCCACCCGAAAGACATTTGGGCAGACGATTTCGTAATACGCCGGCGAGGGAAGATCGCGGTGCAGCCACGTATGCTGCGAAGCGAGCATTTCGCAGGGGACGTACATCGAAATAGTTTCACCACGGCCGGTTGTTGTGGCGCGGTATACTTTTACCTCAACTGCATCTGCCAGCGCGTCGCTGTGGTCTGGACGAAGTAAGATGTGCGCGTTCTGGGTCATCGCAATCGCGATTAAATCTACTTCGCTTCGGATCGTCGGAATGTCTGTGAAGTATACGTATTCGATGTTTTGGAGTCGCTTGCTCCCTTGCAGGTTCCACGTAGACCCCAAGAAATAACGGCATTTCAAAATGGACTCGCGGGCATTGCCATTGGTGTGGTGAAAAAGGCGTATGTCGAAACCGCCATCCTGCCGTCGTCGACACATGCCTGCATGTCGCTCCAATATTGCGGGCGTCACGTCTACCTGGCAGCGATACAGAAAAGAGGAATCATCAAGACATGTGATTAGGTCAGATTTTCTGATTCCGACATACGCCGGCACGTCTGCATGCAGGTCCAAGCGCAAGGTCCCGAATGCGTCGTCGCCATCAAAATCGATTATCGGCGGCGAGAAGAACCGCGACTGAATCCAGCGCCATTGGCCATCTAACGAGACGAAGAGCATGTCAGGCATCAAGACACTTTTACCTTCACCGTGAACGAGCTTGATTTTAATGATGGCTTCAATCAGCTGTCGGCGTCGTTCGCACCATCGGGCTACGGCTGCGTCAATGATTGTCGAACTTTGCATGGCCTCGTTTCCGTAGCATTGAGCAAAAGCGATTCGATTACCTGTGGAGTTCGCGCGATAGAGCAAGGAGCAGGATACTTACGCTTGAGCCATCACCGCACTTTCACAAGGCTGATTGTCAGAGAAACTTGAGCCAATAGCCAAATGAGTGCGCAAATTCGGGCGTTAGAAACGTCTCTGGAAGGACCGATGCTTGCGGTTATGCTGCGTGAATTCTGATGGAGCAAGCTCGCAAATGGCCATCTACCGCTGCAGCATGCAGGTCTTCAGCCG
>JAFDVY010000286.1 GCA_018268785.1 Acidobacteriota bacterium
CTGGGCCATCCATTTCACGTCATGGATGAGGATGTGGTGATTCTCTGTTTGGATCATCCCTTTATCCCCGAGGGTCGTTTCGCGTCTCTCTTAGTCCGCGACAAGGAACTCGCGCAACAACTGGCGGACGGATTCCAGAAACTGTGGACTAAAGCGATGCGAGACTTGCGGGAAATCGATTTTCATCCTGGCGCAGAGCCCAGAGGCAGCTGATGTTGGCACTTCTTGACAGATACGCTGCCACATTGGAATCGCGTTTAGGGCGGTGGGCTTTCGATCCACGACCTAGTATGGTGCGCTATCTCTTCGGTTGAGTCGTCTTCGATCCGCGCTTGTACTTGAATTGGTTGCCCTTCTCGGAGGTTGGCGGGATCGTCTCCCCTCGTTCGATAACCGTGCGCCGGCCGTTCGGCACCTTTCCACCACGAGGTCCAACTTCCACAAGCTCTCCGGAGTCCGGTGCAATCTCGCCAGGCTTGAGAGTCGCCATAGATCCCTCCTAGAAACGACAAGCAGAACGCAACCACTTAGAAGTCATTAGATTATAGACAATCTCCAAAGGACAAAGGAACCGTAGCTTTTGCTTCCACCGGTAGTCACCGTGAGCAGCTATCGGGGAAAATTACCATTAAACACGATGCCCCACTGCCTCTTTGCTTCAGAGACATTGCTTCGCTCCGCCGACAGAGCTTCTTTCGCGTGGTCTCGCGAGTAAAGGATCGAACGCAGGGCCAATTCCCTCTGTTGGAAGCTACGCGTGGCGCCGATGTTTCCCGAGATTTGAAGCGGGTCGCGAAAGGCCAGGCATTCTCTTTGGGCAAGCAGTTGGAAGAGCTCTGTGACACAGGTGGCGTAACTTCTGGCGCCTTCGCAGATCCGCGAAGCAGCAAGCAACATTTCGATGTGAAAGGATGAGAGCGGAACACTTGGCGTTCGGCACTGCCGCCAGAATTTCATCAATTGTGCGGTCCTCCTGAGCTTTCCCACGCTTTTGCCGTCCGCTTCCGCAACGTACTCCGCATGCGATTCTGGACTTGTGAGCATCCAGTCGCCGTTGCCATCCGGCATCTTATAGATCGGCCGATTCGCCTGCGTCATGCCGTGAAATCGGCTCGGAACTACATCCACCTTGACGCCGTCCGAAAATTCAACCACGACTGCATGCACATCGCGATACACAGCGGAGCTTGGATACCTGCCTTCTAAGTCTTGTTTCAGATTGCTGAGCGCCGTGGACGAATTCACGTAACGTTCTCCGCAGCGTAAGTCGTCCCGCGAGAATACGGCAAACAGATCGATGTCACTCGAGCCATGAACAAAGGTTCGGCGGGGAAAGCTACCGGCAGAGAATAACTTGCGCAGATTGTAAGATTGTTCCAACCGCGTCCTGATTTGTTTGGCATGCTGAACTGTCCGTTCGATCTCCCGCCCGGTTGGTTGAATCTTATCGATCAGCTTGGCAAACGAATCCGATACACTCATGATGGTGGTGGCTCATGCCTTCAAACGCGGACGAAGTTGCAAGTCGACTGCGGCCCAACCTAGCTTGTTCATTTGCACTACCATCTCGTTATAGACTTGGGCCGTTTTTTCTGGGTCGGAAACAGTAATCACCAAAACGGCACGTTCGCGGTCGTATGACAAGTGGCTTG
>JAFDVY010000287.1 GCA_018268785.1 Acidobacteriota bacterium
CTCGTTTTGTGCGGCCTTATTCGCGGCCATGGCAGCATACGGCACACTCGCCGCGCTCAAAGCGAACGTTGCACCAATCAGAAGGGCCCGGATTTTCCTGTTCATCTCTCTTCTCCTTGGTTGCTGCATACTCCCTCATAACTTCTCGGATAGTTAGATTCACATTGCACCCCAAAAGGGTGCATGCAGGAGGGCGAAACCGATGCTAGCATAAGAAATAAATGCCGACGTTCTTTCACAACTATTTTGCCCGTCGTGTGTTATTCGCCGCTAGCGCGGGGAGATTCTAGCATTGCTGCTCATCGCGCACCGCGGAGCCTCGGGCTACGCTCCGGAAAACACCATGGCCGCATTTCGCAAAGCCGTTGCCATGGGGATGAGCTTTATCGAAACCGACCTGCAACTCTCCCGCGACGCCCGCTTCGTCGCCATTCACGATGGAACAGTAAATCGCACGACCAACGGCCAAGGCGCCGTTCACGATCTCACGCTTGCCGAGCTGCGCCGCCTCGATGCAGGCTCCTGGTTCGCGAGTTCCTTCACTGGCGAACGCATCCCCACGCTCGAAGAAATTCTCGAATTTGCGAAACGCCACGACGTCGTTTTTTATCTCGAAATCAAACCCCAGGGTTCCTGGGGCGGGGAACACGCCCTCATTGGCGCGCTTCGCGAGTCCGGAGAAATCGCTCGCGTCGTCATCATCTCTTTCGACCCTTCCATTGTCGCGGCGGTTCGCAAAGCAGAACCGACTTTGATGACAGGACTTCTTTACGACGGACAGATTGAAAAGCCGATTGAGAAAGCCCTCGAAATTGGCGCGCGCCAGCTTGCCGTTCGCGGCGACATGGTCACGCCAGCCATGGTCGCCGAAGCAAAGCGCAACGACCTTCAAATCATCTGCTGGACCGTCAATCATCCCGCCCACATGCGCATGCTGGCCTCGGCCGGAGTTGCCGGCATCATGAGCGACTATCCCGACCGCCTTAATTCCACGCAACCCAAAACGACGTAGTCTCTTCGCGAATCAATTGCAGGTTTCTATTTAGCGAGTTTGTGGAAGAGTTGCGCCAGCAACTTGACGCTGAGCTCTTCCGCACGTGCCCCTGCGGTGAGTCCGAGCGAGTCTAGCGCGCTGCGCGTAGCATCCGGCTCCGAAGTCGTTCGCAGATTGTTGACCAGCGTCTTTCTCTTTTGCGCGAAACATAATTTCACGAATTCCAAAAACTCCTCTTCATTGTCAATTTGCAGTTTTTCGTTTTCGCCCGGCAATTTCAGGCTCACCAGCGCTGACCCAACCTCCGGCGGGGGTCTGAACGCTTCCCGAGGAATCTTCAGGGCTATCGTCGGCCACGAAAAATACTGTGTCAGCACGGAAAGGTAACCGTAGTCGCGCGTTCCTGGTTTTGCCGCCAGACGAAACGCCACTTCCTCTTGAATCACAATGTGGATTTCATCGATCACATCCGCTACCGCAAAAAAGTGATGAAGAATCGGCGACGTAATGTAATACGGCAGGTTTCCGTAAATCTTGATGCGCCGCCCAGCTGCGAGCTTATGCAAATCCGCTTTCAGCACATCGCCGTGGTACACGGAAAGATTCGGATGATGTTCC
>JAFDVY010000288.1 GCA_018268785.1 Acidobacteriota bacterium
GAGAGACCACCCGCTGTGTAACGGAGACTTCCACAGACCGGAGCCAATGGCATAGTCGAGCCGGTAATGGCCAGCGCTGGAATCAGGTTCTTTTCTCGCAACAAACCCCAAGCATTTGGCCTGAGTCAATCGCAGCATTCGGAGAAGTACCGCCTCGCTTGATACAGCGTAACGCTTCCGCAACTCCGAAATTCTATCGATCGCTGGTTCTAGATCGTCGCGGCGCAGAGTGCCGACAGGCATTAGGATTTCTGCGGCGGCCATGTTGCAAAGCATTTCCAACTGCCACTCCTCGCGCACCGAACCTGTGTGTTTCAAACGATGGCGAACAATCTCGGCGCAATCAGGGAACAAGGAGTGCCCGATTTCATGCGCAACCGAGTAGTTGATTCGTGCAAGTGCTCTGTCTGGATTGAATAGGATTTTTAGGGCTCCGCCCTTACCCATTAGAATCTGCGCGTCTACCACGTTCTCGCTCGGCGCAACTTCTATGCCTCTAAGTGCCGCTAGGGCGAACGGGTCGAAAGGAGGTCCAGACCAACCTTGTTCGAAGGCCTCAAAAATTAGGTCTCGTACTCTCGCTGAGATCACTTCCACAGGATCCGCGTCACCAGCCAGTTTGAGCACCGACGGATTAGACCAATTTGGGCTTCGCAAGCTTTTCTCAGTCATCTATTGGCCACCGAAATCTTGCAAGCAAGGTTCTCGCCAGCTATTGTGAAAGATGTTGCAGTGCAAGCACGTCCATGTCAAGCCAACGGAGTACCGAAATTGCGTCACCCCGCCGACATCGAAACGGCCCTCTTCGACGAAACGACAGGTTTGGCGGCGCGAATCGGACGAGACATTGGCGCGTACACGGTTGCGCTCCTCTCGGTAACCGGTTCCGGTCCGAACGAAGTGTTGGATTTCCAAGGCTCTGGAACCTTGGTTTCTGTCCATGACACTCTATACGTTCTGACCGCCGCCCACGTTTGGGAGAAATTTGAAAACGCCGCCGGCATTGGCCTGACATTAGACGAAGAGAACGAAGACCACAGATTCTTTATCGACGTCAGACAAATAGTGCCGCTTGGACCGAAGGAAAGCTCTTCGTGGGGTCCACAAGGGTTGGACTTATTGTTCCTAAAAATTCCTCCATCGCCAGCCGCCGAGCTTCGCGACGTCAAAAAGGTCTATCCTTTGACCGTCGAAATCCCTGAACCGCCCCAAGTGAATTCCCTTGAAGTGTGGGTCCTTCTCGGATCACCTCGCGATCAGAACAAAATAACTCCAAAACACGCGAGCCTTACGATAAACGGATTCTTCGCAAAAATTCGCTCCGAATACACGCTCGGCAATCACGATTATTTTGAACTGGAAATGAATTCGACCTTCCCAGGCATCCCTAAAAGATTTTATGGCGTTAGTGGCGGCGGATTCTGGAGCGTAGTGATGTACTGGTCTGAAGGCGGCGGAGTCCAATGGTTTCTGACCCTCGTCGGTATGGCCTGTTGGCAAATACCGGTAAGTAGCGAACCACAAATAATTCGGTGCTTAGGCGCCAAAAGCATCCGTACCTTTGTTCCACAACTTTTGTGACGCAATGCACCTAGGA
>JAFDVY010000289.1 GCA_018268785.1 Acidobacteriota bacterium
CCTGGGGTGCAAGACCATACGCTAAACAGGTGTTCGACTACGACGCCGCAGTCATTGATCATCTGCGACGCGTCGGTGCGGTGTTGCTTGGTAAAGCCTCCATGATTGAATTGGCCGGCGGCATGGGCTATCGGTTTGCAAGCGCCTCGCTGCAGGGCGCGTCGAAAAACCCATGGGACACAAAATGTTGGACCTGCGGGTCATCTTCCGGTTCAGGAGCGATTGTCGCTGCCGGTCTTGCCGCATTCGCAATCGGAACAGAAACGTGGGGTTCCATTGTTTGTCCAGCGGCGTATTGCGGCATAAGCGGCTTGCGTCCCACCTACGGTCGTGTGAGCCGTACCGGTGCGATGGCGCTTTCCTATTCAATGGACAAGATTGGCCCGCTTGCGCGTTCCGCGGAAGATTGCGCTCGCGTCTTCGCAGCGATTGCCGGCCATGATTTCAACGACCGCGGCACTCTGCCGATCGACAAAGCTGCGTTCACCTATTCCGCTTCCCTGGAACTAGGCGCCAAGCCGCTTCGTATTGGGCTTCTAACCAACGCATGGAAAAAATTGGATTCCGCCACTGAGAAGCCGTACGTTTCCGCGGAAAAGGCGCTCCGCAAACACTATCCAACCGCCAGGGCGACAACTCTGCCGGAAGGGCCATGGGAAGAAGCGGCAGGGATCGTCATCGGAGTGGAGGGCGCGGCAGCATTTCGCGATTTAATCCGCTCCGGCAAGGCCGCTGAACTCACCGACCCGCTCGGTCAAATTGCGGGTTACGTAAATGAACAAATCTCCGGCGCTGATTATGTTCGCGCCTTGCAAATACGGGATATCCTTCAGCGCAAGATGACGGAACTTTTCGATAATTTCGATGTGATTGTCGCGGCGTCACAGCCTATAGCCGCAACCGCACTGGAAGCAAATCTTGAAACCGACATCGTTTTTCCCGACCCACTGGGCGCCATTGGAAATCTCTGCGGTCTCCCCGCGTTGTCCGTTCCTTGCGGCTTCACGGACAAGAATCTGCCAGTCGGCATGCAATTCCTTGCCCGCGCAGGGAATGATGGCGCGGTAATCCAGGCGGCGCGTAACTTCCAGCAGCATACGGATTGGCACCGCAAACATCCCAAGCTGGTGTGAGTTTGCGGCAAGACCACTGCCTACTGTTTTGGCTTACTTTGCAGCATTTCCCGCACACTCCGTAGAATGGCGGCGCGACTAAACGGCTTGGTCAACACAACCGCTGTTTCGTCAACTCTTGCCGCCTCGGCTGCGGCTTGTTCGCTGTAGCCTGACATATAAATGACGCCAAAATCAGAGCGGGCCCGCCGCAAACGTCGCACAAGCTCGAGCCCCGTCATCCCAGGCATTACCATGTCCGTGACGAGAAGATCGATTGCACCGGCGTGTTCAGCTGCACGCGCAAGAGCCTCTTCGCCATTCGCGGCCAAAATCACAGTGTATCCAGCAGATTCCAGGAACTCACGCGCGACTTCGCGCACATCCTGCTCGTCTTCAGCCAGCAAAACTGTCTCCGTTCCGCGCATGATTTGGGTTGAGGCCGGAGCATGCAGAGTCTCCGTTGCCTTCT
>JAFDVY010000028.1 GCA_018268785.1 Acidobacteriota bacterium
GACCAGCCTTACCCTGTGCAACTGTGGAGGCTGTAATAGTATGATGTTTCTTAGATTGTGCAACGGCTACTTTCGATACATTACTCATGGGTCCGATGTACCGGGTACTTATTTTAGGCGGGGGCTTCGGGGGCCTGCTGGCGGCCCAAAGACTGAAGCGCGCGCCCGCGCAAGTGACACTGATTGACCGCCGGAATTTCCACCTTTTTCAGCCACTCTTATACCAGGTAGCAACGGGATCGCTCTCTCCGGGAGAGATTGCGGCGCCGTTGCGCAGTGTTTTAAGCAAACAGAAAAACTGCGAAGTATTGCTGGGGGAAGCGGCGGATATAGATCCGGACGCGAAGAGGGTGACGCTGGCGGATGGCGGGGTGTTTGAGTATGACGCGCTGGTCGTGGCGACGGGATCGCAGACGTCTTATTACGGGAACGATTCGTGGCGGCCGAATGCGCCAAGCTTAAAGACGGTGGAAGAGGCGACGGCAATCCGGCACAAATTGTTGTACGCGTTCGAACGGGCGGAGCGCGCGGAGAGGGAAGATGAAGCGCGGAAGTGGCTGACCTTCGTGATTGTGGGGGCTGGCGCAACGGGAATGGAGCTTGCGGGAGCGCTGGCGGAGATTGCGAATCAGACGCTGAAGCACGATTTTCGGAGGATCAATCCGAGTAATGCGCGAATCATTTTGATGGAAGGGGGGCCGAGGGTGTTGACGGCATTCCCGGAGGCGTTGTCATTGAAGGCGGAAAAGCTGGTGACGCGGCTGGGAGTGGAAGTGAAAAAGGACGTGATGGCGACGAGCGTGGATGAGAATGGCGTTACGTACAAACACGGCGACACGACGGAACGGCTCGAGGCGAAAACAGTGCTGTGGGCGGGCGGAGTTACTACGAATGCCTTTGGAAAAACACTGGCGGCGAGAACGAAAGCGGAGACGGATCGAAGCGGGCGAATCAAGGTGACGCCGCAACTGACGGTGCCGAATTATCCGGACATTTTTGTTGTTGGAGATCTGGCGACCTTGAACGATGAAAAAGGAAAGCCGCTTCCCGGCGTGGCACAAGTGGCGATGCAGGGTGGCACGTTTGTGGCGAAGGCAATTCGGGCGCGAATTGAGGGGAAGACGTTTGAAAAAGCATTTCATTATTTCAACAAGGGCGACATGGCGGTGATCGGGCGCGCTGCGGCGATTGCGAATATTTTTGGTGTGCAAGTCTCTGGATTGCTGGCTTGGCTGGCGTGGTTGTTCATTCACTTGATATATATCGTGGAATTTCAGAGCCGCGTGGTGGTTTTCGTTCAGTGGGGATTCGAATACCTGACGTTCAGCCGCGGGGCGCGGTTGATTACCGGGGTGGATGTGGAAGATTCGGTGAGCAAACGCCCGCCGACGTCGAATTCGTAACTGTCTTTGCCTCAGTGCTTTTCTGTCGTGGCGAATAACTGCGTCGTTTCGAAACACATTTACGACTAGTGCAGATGTGGAACAGTTTTGTCTGGAACTCCGCTTGCATGTTTCCGTGTGCCGGGAACTGGAGGCAGTGAGGATGAGTTTGGGGGAAGACAGGAGTTCCGCGACGTTCGCCAAGGCCGGATCAGGCCGGCAGGAGAAAAGTGCGGGAGGCGGGGCGGCGGGAGTGGAGATTATCGGGTTCCCGCAAATTCTCTTTACGCGCACTTTTGGCGATCCAGACATGCTGTTTGTGCCGCTGCTGGATGCGGGGCGGGAAGCGTTCGCAATGATCGAGCGCCTCGTTTCGCACGGAGAAAAAAGAGAGAACGCGGTGAAGCTCAGTGGGATGCAACTGGCATCGTCTCTATTGCAGGACTCGAGTTTTTCGCTGGTGGCGCGCGGGCTGTCGCACGAAAATTCTTACACAGTGGATCTCGAGAACGGAACGTTGCTGGTGCAGACGCGTCTGTTTGCGGTGGTCAGCCGGCGGACTTCGTTCTTCAAGGTGGAGATTGTGGGAAAGTTTGGCGAGATGTTCGTGGTGCGGAACCCTTCGCAGAACACGGTGATCATGCAGGTGGAAGAAGAGCGGCTGCGACAGCCGAATTTTTTCTCGACGACGCTGGCGCAGGAATGTTTGCGCGCGCAGATGGGCCAGGAGCGATTCGGGCGCGTGGAAGATGCAGTGACGGGGCAATTTCACCAGGAAGTGAGGATGGTAGTGCCAGTGTCGGGGAACAGGATTCCGATTGTACTCAGGCAAAAGGAAGACGGCGGAACTTGGGACATCGTGGACGACCGGAAGCAGGAGTGGGTTGGAACGCTGGAGGCGGGACAAGAGGGACCGTTGCGTTCGCTGATCGAATCGGTTAAGGAATTGTTTGACCGGAAATAATTGAGATTAACGGTGGCTAATATGCCGCCGGAGAAACTTTCCCGAGGGTCAATTCGGCCCGGTGGGAGCTGCAATTCCCAATCCGGCTTTTGAAGGGCCAAGCGTACGGAATCCCTCTGCTCAGTTTCCGAGAGTTGAAAAACGTTGCGGCTCAGAAATCGGTAGTTATGCCGGTAATTTCAAAGCAAAAATTGACAAACTTGCGGACAGTTGTGTCCTGCCGGTGCTGACGGTAATCACCGGCGAAGACTCTCCCCTGTCCACACTTGAGCCGAACGATGGCATCGCTACGCCATTGAATTCTGGAGAGGAGGCAATCTGGGTCAGTTTGATCACGCACGGCCCCTGAGGCCGCGTTCATTGGAGAGTTCCAATACATTGGGTATTGCGATTGCTATGTATTCTTGTGGACGGCAAGCACGAGCGGACAGATGCGCAAAACTCTCGAACAGAGCGAAATTGACGCGCTCTTTAGCAAGGCTCAGGCGGCGCAAAGGGCATCGCGCAGCAAGCCGCTGCAAAAGATCGTTCCGTGGGACCTGCGCGGTTCGAATCAGCTCACCGCCGACCAGTTGCTCTCCGTTTCCACGCTGCATGAATCTCTGGCGCGCAGGCTGAGCGGATCGATTGGGGCCCATTTGCGCGTCGCATTTGAGATGACGCTGGTTTCCGTGGAACAACTCGCTTACCGAGAATTTCTCGGCCGTTTGCCGGACATCACCTATTTT
This sequence comes from Acidobacteriota bacterium, assembly GCA_018268785.1. Lineage (GTDB taxonomy): Bacteria > Acidobacteriota > Terriglobia > Acidiferrales > UBA7541 > Acidiferrum. The sequence continues at coordinate 3,075 of JAFDVY010000028.1, forward strand.
TCTTCGATGCATGTCATGCCGATTGATGCGCGCGCGGCCGTGCAACTTGATATCAGCCTGGCTTATCCGGTCATCGACGTGGTTTTGGGCGGAAACGGCACGGAGGCGCAGGATGTCCGCGATCTCACGGAAATTGAAGAGCAGATCCTGGAATCCGTTTTTCGTTTGATTCTCCTTGACCTGCACGCGACGTGGGCTCCTGTTCTTGACCTCGATTTCAAATTCGAGCAGCGCCAGCGGAACGTCGAGATGCAGAACACCATGTTGCCCGGAGAGAAAATTCTCTGTCTCAGCTTTGAAGCACGGATTGCGGAAACGTCTGGAACGCTTGCCATGGTCTTTCCCGCGGTGATTACAAATGCATTGTTGCGAAAGCTCTCCGTACAGGGTTCCTATTCGGAGCGCATCCCTTCCCGGGACACGGCACGCCGGATGCGTGAGCGCATCATGGATTGCCATTTCCTCGTGGACCTGAGCTTGCCGCCGAGTGCGGTCACTATCCGTGAGTTGGTCAGCTTGGAGAAGGACCAAGTATTGATGCTTCCGCAGCGTTCCAGGGAACCAGTCCGCCTCAACATCGCCGGCAAGCCAATGTTTCGCGCGCATCCCGTTCGCCATGGCACGCAGCGCGGCGCCCGCATTGAGGAACGTGTTCCGTTGTCTCCATCGACTCCAAAAGGGAATTAGAGCCTCAAGCCATCCAACGTCATAGAGGGAGTACGGTAAATTGCCATCGACAGGGTTACCGCGACGAGCAGAATTAAAGTTGTGGCGTCACGCCGGCTCCAAGGAAAGAGGGAGCTCGGCTCCACGGAGTTGCAATATTGGATATGTATACGGCGATTGTGGCCCTTTTCTTGGAAGTCGTCGGCGGGGGATCTCAGCGTTTCCAGAATAAATCCTTTGTTAAGATCTTTGAAAAAATGTTAATCTCCTTCGCTGACCCCCCAGTCCCAGGTCTTGGTAATCGCATCGCAATCCGGTAAGTGGGAGTCAAGGTGAATCTGAACAGGCCTTTGTTGGCTTTTCGCGGTGTGCTGTCTGCCTTCAAGCGTTGTGTTCCTTACCTAGCATTGCTCCCTCTTTTTCTCCCGACCGTGGCTACTGCGCAAGGCACAACCCCCGCCTTCGTTCAGGAAAAAGACAAACAGGTCAATTCGGGCACTCAAAATTCCGTCGCATTATCCAAGTCCACGACTGCGGGAAATCTCCTTGTCGTGTATCTCATTTGGGACAATACAGGCGCCGTCGGGCTATCCGATTCACTCGGCAATTCCTACATAAGCGCGGCGGCTGCTACACGATGGAGTGGCGGCCAGTTCAGCGCCCAGATTTTTTATGCCATTAATGCCGGCAGTGGGGCCGATACAGTTACCGCAACGTTTGCCACCGCAGTTAAGTCCTTTGGCATTGTCTATGCGCACGAATATTCTGGAATCAGCCAAGCAACTCCCCTCGATGTGTCCGTTTCTGCCGTGGGAAACTCAGGCTCTCTGAATAGTGGAGCAGTCACCACCACGAATGCTTCGGACTTGCTTTTTGCTGGCGGCGTCTCGGCAACTACGGTTACAGCCCCTGGACCCGGCTATGTTGCGCGCTCGACATTTCAGGGAAACATCACCGAGGATCGCGTCGTTTCCGCGGCGGGCGCCTATTCCGCGACGGCGAGCAATAGCGCCGGGGGCTGGGGGATGCAATTAGTTGCATTTAAGGGAGCGGGCGGCGCGATTATTACTTCGCCGACCGTCACAAGCCAGCCATCGAGTCAAACTGTGACTGCGGGCCAGACGGCCACGTTCTCGGTAGTAGCAAACGGGTCTGCCCCCCTTAGTTACCAGTGGCAAAAGAATGGAAGCCCGATCACTGGTGCAAATTCCTCCAGTTACACCACTCCAGTCACAGCACTATCCGACAATGGAGCAAAGTTCGTTGTAGTGGTTTCGAATTCCGGCGGCTCGGTGACCAGTAACGCCGCAACTCTGACGGTAAATGCGCCCGTAACCCTCCAGTCCATTTCGGTCACGCCATCCAATCCGTCTGTAAATCAATCGCAGACCCAGCAATTTGCCGCAACTGGTACATACAGCGACGGCAGCACCAAGGACATCACGGCCAGCGTTACTTGGGCATCTTCGACTCCGGCCATTGCCACCATCAGCGCAACGACAGGTCTGGCCACTGGGGTCGCACCCGGCACGACACAAATCACTGCGACTCTCGGCAGTACCGTAAGCCCCGCCGATACGCTCACCGTGAATGCTCCGACTCTTCAGTCAATTGCCGTGTCCCCTGCTAATCCGGCCCTCTTTCCGACGCAAACGCAACAATTCAGCGCCACCGGCAAATACAGCGATGGAAGCTCCAAAGACGTAACGGTAACGGCTACCTGGACATCCTCCAGCCCGGCGATTGCCACAATTGGCACAAGCTCGGGCTTGGCGACAGGCGTCACCGCCGGCACGACGCAAATCACGGCAACATTGGGCAGTGTGACGAGTCCATCTGACACGCTCACCGTAAATGCGGTTACGCTTCAGTCGATTGCCGTTACACCGACCAATTCGTCCATAAATCCGTCGCAGACGCTGCAATTCACAGCCACAGGTACTTATAACGACGGCAGCACCAAAGTCATAACGACCAGTGTTGCCTGGACATCCTCCAACCCTTCCGTGGCCACCATCGATGGAAGGCTGGGGCTGGCGACGGGCCTCAGTGCAGGCATTACGCAAGTCACGGCTTCTCTGAACAGCGTGGTCAGCTCTGCAGATCCACTAACGGTGATTTCTGCCGGCGGGAACTCCTACACCACAACCTTTCCGCTAACGGAAAACCCCATCTCCGAGGGAGGGAAGTGGATCAACGGAAAGACGGTAGGGCTTGATTGGTCGGATGTTCGGACCACGCCAGGACTTGCCATTGGTACACAAACAGCCACAGTGCTCTATGATGATTCCACGGCAATACTCAGCGGCACATGGGGCCCCGATCAAACGACGCAGGCGACGGTTTACACAGTCAATCAGAGCACCAATCTGTTTGAAGAAGTAGAACTTAGGCTGCGAACTTCCATCTCCGCACATTCTATTGCCGGTTACGAAGTCAATTTCCGCTGCACTCCCGTTGGCAACCAGTACGTTCAGGTCGTTCGCTGGAACGGCCCGTTCAATAACTTCACATTGCTCGACAGCAAAGCAGGCCCTGGTCTAAAAACGGGCGATATTGTGTCAGCGACGGTCGTTGGCAGCACTATTTCCGGCTACATCAATGGAGTGCTGATCGTACAAGTAACCGACACAACCTTCACCAATGGCAACCCTGGAATCGGTTTCTACCTTCAGAGCGGCACCGCCGCACAAGAAGGCGACTATGGTTTTACGAGCTTCACAGCGTCCGATGGCGGGCCGGCCGATACAATTCCGCCTTCTGTCCCGACGAACTTAGCGGCAAACGTCATCTCATCTTCTGAAATTGATCTGAGCTGGACTGCTTCGACGGATAATGTCGGCGTTCTGGGGTATAGGGTATTCCGCAATAGCACCCAGATTGCGACCACAGCGACTTCGAGCTACGCCGATCTGACCGCAGTCCCCGGCGTTCCCTATGCGTATACCGTCGCCGCTTTTGACGCCGCTGGAAATGTGTCCGCACAATCCTCACCGGTCAACGCTCAGACAGTCGGCGCTCCAGATGTGACCCCACCTTCAATCCCGGCAAATCTGCAATCTTCGAATATTTCGACTACCTCCGTGACACTTGCTTGGTCCGCATCGACGGATAATGTGGGAGTTACTGGCTACCAGATTTTTCGCAACGGCACTCAGGTAGGCACAACAACAACCGCTACGACTTTTACCGACACTCAACTGACTGCTTCGACCACCTACGCCTACACGGTTGCTGCGTTTGATGGCTCCGGCAATGTCTCCGCGCAATCGCAACCTCTCTCCGTCACTACAGCCTCAATCGTCGTGACTCCCCCATCCTTTGTGCAGGCAAACAACAATCAAATCGCAAACGGGTCGGCGGTTTCCATTGCTTTCCATTCCGCAACGCAGACCGGGAACACGATTGTGGTCTATGCAATTTGGAGCAATACCGGTGCTGCGACCATCACCGATTCCGCGGGAAACACCTTTGCAAGCATCGGAGCGCCTCTCGTTTGGGGCGGCGGTTTCAGCGCTCAGGTTTTCTACGCTAGCCATATCGCCGGGGGCGCGGACACGGTCACTGCCTCCTTCCAGACTGGCGTGACTTCATTCGGCGTTCTCTATGTGCATGAATATTCTGGCATCGATCCGGCCAATCCAATTGATGTCACGTCCTCGGCTACGGGGTCGTCTGCGACATTGAATAGCGGAAGCGCGACTACAACTGCGCCCAATGATTTGATTTTTGGTGCCGGGGTCTCCGACAACTCCGTCACAGCAGCGGGTTCCGGTTTCCTTTCGCGAGATCTCGCTTACGGCAATATTACAGAAGACCGAGTCGGCGCCTCGATTGGCTCCTATGCCGCTACAGCAACTCACAATGGAAAAATCTGGGGAATGCAAATGGTCGCCTTCCGAGCTTCCGGCGCCGTCACACCGCCTCCCGCGATTTCAGTCACGGTGAGTCCGAAAACGCCGAGTGTTCAGGTGGGATTGACGCAGCAATTTACCGCCACGGTGGCGAACACTTCGAACTCGGCAGTGACGTGGCAGGTGAACAACGTGACCGGTGGAAACTCGACCGTCGGCACGATTAGTGTGAGCGGTCTTTACACGGCCCCGGCGAGCGTTCCAAGCGGCGCAGTCACCGTGAAAGCGACCTCGCAGGCCGACAACACGAAGTCCGACACAGCGACAGTGACGGTGACGCCAGCTCCAGTGATTGGGGTCACCGTCAGCCCAACCACGCCGACGGTACAGACTGGCGCAACACAGCAGTTCACGGCGACAGTTACCAACACATCCAACACTGCCGTTACTTGGCAGGTGAACGGCACGACGGGCGGCGATTCGGCGCACGGAACGATCAGTGCCAGTGGATTGTTTACCGCGCCTACGGCAGTTCCTTCGCCGGCTACTGTGACTGTGACCGCGATCTCGCAAGCCGACAATACGAAGTCGGGAAGCGCGACAGTAACGATTACGTCGACCGGGTCCGTGACCGTAACGGTCAGTCCGAAGCGCGCCGCGATCACCACGGGGCAGACGCAGACTTTTGCTGCTTCTATAAACGGTTCGACAAGCACAAGCGTGACGTGGGAAGTGGATACGGTGCCGGGCGGTAACGCAACCGTGGGAACGATCAGCGCTGGCGGTGTTTACATACCACCCGCCACTGGCAGCATGCACAACGTTGTCGCGCGAAGCACCTCGAATACGACTTCGGCTTCTCCGGCTTCGACGGTTGCCGTGACCGATCTCGCAGGCGTGTACACCTACCACAATGACATTTCGCGCAGTGGAATCAACGCGCAGGAATACGCTCTTACGGCTTCGACCGTGACTTCGGCGACGTTCGGGAAGCTGTTCTCCTGCCCGGTCGACGCAGTGGTCTACGCCCAGCCGTTGTGGGTGGCGAACGTGAACTTCAGCGGCGTGAAACACAACGTGCTGATCGTGGCGACGCAGCACGACACGATTTACGCTTTTGACGCCGACGCGAGTTCCTGCACAGCGCTGTGGTCGAAGAGCTTGCTCAACACAGGAGAGACTTGGGTCGGCGGCGACAGCGATCTGGGATGCAGCGATATTGAGCCGGATGTCGGCATCGTGGGCACGCCAGTGATCGATTCGGTCACGAATACAATCTACGTTGCCTCGAAATCGAGGATCACCGCGAACGGCACGATTGTCGCGCGAATTCACGCCCTGGACCTGATCACCAGCGCGGAAAAGTTCAGCGGGCCGACGGTCATTTCCGGCAGCATCGGCTCGGCTTCTTTTGATGCGAAGAGGAACAATCAGCGGCCCGGACTGGCGCTGGTCGGTGGCAAGGTGTACGTCGGCTTTGGGTCACATTGCGATTTGTCCAGTTATCGTGGATGGCTTTTGGGCTACACAGCGGCGGACTTGACCGTTGCGCCTTCTGTGTACACAACCGCGCCACATGCAACGACTGGCGTGGAATCGGGCATCTGGATGTCCGGCGGAGCCCCATCGGTAGACGCCAGCAACAACCTCTATGTCACCACCGGCAACGGAACGTTTGACGCGAACTCCGCGTCGGCGCCGAACGACGATTTCGGCGATTCCATTCTGAAGCTTTCCACGACGTCCGGCATTTCCGTTACGGACTCTTTCACGCCGAGCGACTACTTGAACCGGCAATCCAGCGATCAGGATGTGGGCGCAGGCGGCGTGACGATCATGCCGGACCAGCCCTCGGGCCCTGTGCCGCACCTTCTGGTCACCGGCGGCAAGGGCGGAATTATGTTTCTGCTCAACCGCGACAATTTGGGGCATGTTGGCGGCGCCGTGCAGCAATTCGGCGTGGGCGGCTCGAGCTTTTCCACTCCGGTTTTCTGGCAAAACCACTTTTACTTTATCGGCTCGGGTGGAAATTCGACCTTGCAATCGTTCACGTTCGATCCCACAACTCCCAAATTCTTGCTTCCGGCTGGCTCGCAGTCGAGCGAGAGTTACGGTTTCCCGGGAGCTACACCGTCGTTGTCCGCAAGCGGCACATCGAATGGAATCGTCTGGGCGCTCAGCACAAACTCGTATTGCACAACGCAATCGACCAGTTGCGGTCCGGCAATTCTGCGGGCCTACGACGCGACCAATGTGAGCACAACGCTCTGGCACAGCGACGCCAATTCCGCTGACGCGGCCGGCTTTGCCGTGAAATTCACCGTGCCAACGGTGGCCAACGGGAAAGTCTATGTCGGCACAAGAGGCAACGATTGCCGCACCACGTGCACGACAACACCCACAACCCCAGGCGAAATTGACGTCTACGGCCTGAAACCGAACTGAAGAACAAGAACGCAATCCAACTGGCGTCTTGTGGGGCACCGAGTGGGAATCCGCGGCCCAAAGGCCTTTCCTAGAGCCGTTTCGACGTAGTTTAGAGCGGATTGCATTGGGAAAAAGCGGAGCGTTCTGGTGGGGAGCTGAAAAAGTGGTGCCGGGGGCCAGAATCGAACTGGCTACGCCCGCCTTTTCAGGGCGGCGCTCTACCAGTGAGCTACCCCGGCACGAAAACAACTTTTCTAGTTTAGGGGCCTCTCCTCATCGTGTCAATTCGCCCCACAAAATTAATTTTGCTGGCAAGACAAGCTTGGCCGAAGTCAAAGACCCCACCGTCGATAAGGTTCCCAAGGGAACCGTCACAACGCCAAATGATTGCGCCGTGCTCGCTTCCTGATTCAATATATGGCCATGACAGCCACCGCTCAAGAAGCCACCGCCCTTGCTTCCCGCCTCGATTCCATCGCGGCCAGCGCGCCAAGTGCCGACGCGCTCATGAACTCCATTGTGCACCTTCTCCACGACAAGCTCTCCCGTTACAACTGGGTTGGTTTTTATTTGATCGACCCCACGGACCCCAACACGCTTGTCCTCGGCCCGTTTCGCGGCAGCATGACGCCCCACACGCGCATCCCGCTCAATCAAGGCATTTGCGGAGCTGCTGCCTCCAGCGGCAAAACGGTCATCGTCGATGATGTCAACAGGGATCCGCGCTATCTCGCTTGCTCTCTTGAAACAAAATCCGAAATCGTCGTGCCCGTTTTCGCAAAAGGAAAAGTTGTCGGCGAGCTCGACATTGACAGCCATTTCCTCGCGGCCTTCGGTCCTGACGACCGCAAGCTCTGCGAACACGCCGCCCAAGTGCTCGGCAAATTCATTGAGGCCCATTGACTGCAGAACCCTTACCACCCGGTTGCAAATAACTTAAGCGCCGCTCGCTCCGAAATCTTCTGGTACTTTGCGTAGGCTACCGCTGCTCGCTGCCTGACCTGTTCGCCGTTCTCTCCGGCAATCCAGCCATCCAAAGCCGCTTTTAGCGTGTATGCTTCGGGTGCCATCAAATTTGTCGTCCAAAGCAGTGGCTCCGCCCCGGTCGGTTTTAGACCCGCCCCAAAATACTGCTTGCTCGCACAGGCCAGTACGATCGCCTGCCGCTTCGGTTCATTCCCGCCGGAAAACGTCTTCTCCAAGGCAAAATCCATTAGACCATCGTGGCCGACGTACACCACCAAATCCGCTTTCTTGTTAACGTGGATTGGTCCGTCTTTTGAGCCATCGAATTTAAGTGGCGTTGCAAATCCTGCTGCAGCAGAGAAGAAGTCGTTCACCGCTTCTTTGATTTCGCTACCACGGTATGCGTCCGCGATCAAATAGGTTCCCGATGCCTTGTGGCGGAAAATGCGAGTGTCGATAATGGGGCCGCCGTGATGAGTCGTGACGCCGATTTGTTCCCAATCGGCGCTCTTGTGAAAGAACGTCCTCACACCGAACGCCGCACCCCAGTAAAGATTTCTGTCCGGATCGTCGCCGTTTCCCAATGCCGCAGGCACGGGGACTATCCCCTGATGCGCGTTATCCGCAAGCGCCACGAACACATGCACGACGCGCGGTACGGTTTGTGCAGTCGAATCTGCTGTCAGGAATAGTGGGAAGAGCAAAAACGCGATAAGGAGGGAACCGTATTTCACTGGTCTCCGGTATCTGATCTCTGATCCCTACCTCAGTGCATCGACTCGTCGAATTCCTTCATCCAACCTTTGCCCTTGAGCACTTCGCGAGGACGCGTTCCGTCCGGCGGGCCGACAATGCCGTCTTTCTCCATGAGGTCAATCAAGTGAGCTGCGCGGCCATAGCCAATTCGGAGCCGCCGTTGCAGAGTAGAAGTGGAAGCGCGCCCCATCTCGCAGCATATCCGCACTGCATCCTGGTAAAGCTCGTCGTCGGCCTCTTCTCCGCCGCCTTCGCCGCCGTTCGGAGCGCCCTCAAATCCCTCTTCCAGTTTCCCGTTTTCATCGCGCGGCGCTTCCAGTAATTGTTCGTTGTACTTCGCTTGCGCTTGTTGCCGCCAGAAGTTGCACACATCGACGATTTCGTCTTCGCTGACTAGCGGTCCATGAATCCGGTGCAGTCGCGAAGAACCCGCCGGCAAATAAAGCATGTCGCCTTTGCCCAGCAGTGATTCCGAGCCGTTCGAGTCCAGAATCGTCCGCGAGTCCACTTTGCTCGCCACGCGGAACGATATCCGGGCAGGGAAGTTCGCCTTGATCAAACCCGTGATCACGTCCACACTAGGGCGCTGCGTTGCCAGAATCAGGTGAATGCCCACGGCGCGCGCCATCTGCGCCAGCCGCGTGATGGACTCTTCCACGTTGTTTGTATCCACCATCATCAGGTCGGCCAATTCGTCGATGATGATGACCAAATAGGGAAGAGGCTTGTGTTCGTTTTGCTCCGCGTTCTCAAAGAGCGAAAGCGATTGCTGCTTCTGGAAGGTCCGGTTGTATTGTTCGATGTTGCGCACCCCTCGCTGCGCCAGCAACTTCAGCCGGTTCTCCATTTCGCGCGTTGCATTCCGCAAAACGTTCGACGCTACTTTCGGGTCCGTCACCACCGGCGCGATCAGGTGCGGAATCCCTTCGTACAGGTTCAACTCCAGCCGCTTCGGATCGACCAGTACCATTTTTACGTCGTCGGGAGTCGCCTTATAAAGTATCGACATCATCAGCGAGTTGATGAATACGCTCTTGCCGGTGCCCGTCGAACCCGCAATCAGCAAGTGGGGCATCGAAGCCAGATCCGTCACGCGAATTCGCCCGTGCAAATCGCGCCCCATGGCCAGCGTCAGCTTGCTCGGCGAACCCACAAACTCTTGCGCTTCGATTACGTCGCGCAAAGCGATCGTTTGCCGGTTGATGTTGGGCACTTCAATGCCGATCGTGGACTTGCCCGGTATGCGCTCGATCAAAATTGATTCCGCCTGCAGCGCAAGACACAAATCTTCCGTCAATCCGATGATCCGGCTGTATTTGATGCCTGCTTCCGGCTTGTATTCAAATGTCGTAACCACCGGTCCGGGATTGATCTGCGTCACGCGCCCTTGTACGTCGAATTCAAGACACTTTTCCTCAATCGCGCGCGCGCGCATTTTCAGCTCTTCTTCATCGAGCTTCTGCGAACGCTCGCCCTCGCGCAGCAAACTTACCGAAGGCAATTTGTAATTCGGATTTTCTTTCGCGATCCGCGGGTCCGATTTCTTCGCGGGAGTCTTCTCCGGCTTGTCCTGATTTAAAAACAAAATCGGGGTTCTGTGCGCGGGCTTTTCGTCCTCTTCTGCTTCTTCGCTCGTCACACCCCGAAAAACGTCGCCCTCGTCAGCCAAGTGAATGGTCTTTGGGGGTTCATTCAATACCGCGGCGCTGCCAACCGACTGTGCCGGGGCGGGTTTGCGGCCCACGGTGCGGTTCGCTTCCACTTTTTGCCGCATTCGCTTCTGTTCGCGATCTTCCTGCCAGGCATGCCATCTTGCCTGCGCACGCTGCAAGATTCCCAGTTTCTGCGCGGCGCCAATCGGTCCTGTTGAACTCATCGCCCAGGCATGCGTCCCGCTAAAGGAAAAGCTGGTCGTCAAAAACAGCGCCGTCACAAAACACGCCAACGTCACAATCAAGGCGCCGCCAAAATTGAATCCAGAGCGCAACACGCTAGAAACAATGGCCCCGAACGCGCCACCTGCGTGAACTGCTCCGCGCACTTCAGGGACGTGGCAAAGTTCCAGAAGTGCAGGCAGGGAAAATAGAAGCAATCCATACCCGATCAGTGTCGCCACCTGCGATTCCACTTCGCGGCTGCGGAACCATTTAATCCCTATCGCCAGCACGCCAATGGGCAATAGAAAAGCTCCATAGCCCAGCAATTGAAACATTAAGTCTGCGCTGTACGCTCCAAACGGCCCAATCCAGTTCAGAGTCGCCGCCCCTGGACTCCCGGCGACGTTGAAGGATGCGTCTTTCGGATTGTACGAAAGCAGGCAGCCCGCCATCAGCAGCGCAACGATCAAGCACAAGAAGCCAATCAGCTCATTCAGCCGTTTGTTTTCGGTAGGTGTCAGAAAGCGCACGAAGTTCTCCTCAGCATTTTGGGGAAGGCTGAGAGTCTCAAGCAAGGCCGGCGCTGGGCCCTTGCCCTGGAGGAACGCCTCAAATCATACCAAACACATTCGCGCCGAGAAAGGAATGTTGCCGGGTGTTTCCACTCTGCAGATGGCTGGGCAACCCCGCATTTCGCCGGCTTGTCGCGGGGACGAATCAGTGTGCGCCGCGGTAAAACGCGAGGAACAGAACAAGCAGCCCCAGAAGCAGGCGGTATATGACAAAGATGCGCAAGGTCCGCGTTTGCAGAAACTTGATAAAGAACGCGATTACGAAATATCCGGCGATCCCAGACACCAGAACGCTGATGAAGAGCGTAGAAAGCGGCAGTTCGAGACCGCCCGCTTTGTGCAGCTTAAGCAGTTTGGGAAACTCACTCGCCACAGCTCCAGCAATCACCGGGGCCGAGAGCAAGAAAGAAAAACGCGTCGCCGCTTCCCGGGTAAATTTGCGGAATAGACCCGTCGTAATCGTAATTCCGGAACGCGAAACTCCCGGCCAAAGCGCGACCGCTTGTGCGGCGCCGATTCCAATTGCATCGCCCCAATTCGATTGCTCCAGTTTTCGCGTCAGTCCGGAGAGGGAATCGGCGGCCCACATCAGAAGCCCCACCACGATGAGCGAGATCCCTATAATGACCGGCGTTCGCAGCGTATCTTCAATCTGGTGATGGAACAATTTGCCAAGAATCGCAGCCGGAATCGTTCCCACAACCATAAACCAAAACATTCGCCGGTGCTGGCTCACTTCCTCTGCGGGAGCATTTGCCGGATATTTTCCTCCAAGTCCACAGACGATCAACGTCAACCAGTCCTTGAAGAAATAAAGAATCACGGCAAGCAGCGTCCCTGCGTGGAGTGCTACGTCAAAGGCCAGTCCCGGATCGGGCCAACCAAGCAGCCAGGGAAACAGAATAAGATGCGCTGTGCTGCTGACGGGCAAAAATTCCGTGAACGCCTGCACCAGCGCCAGAATAATCGCGTGAAGTAAGGACATGAAGGATTAGATTTCCTTTAACCCTGGCTGCGATTTGATTTTCGCCTCGACCGCAAGCCGCTTGCGCATTTCGTACGCATCCAAATGGCCGGGATAATAGTTCTTTAGGACAGCCTCGATACGATAACCGTGCTGCTGCCAGAAGGCAACGCCCGCGTCGTTGGTCAGTGCAGTTTCAAGCAGCATCGTGCGCACTCCGCGAAACCCGAGATTATTCTCGCTTTCACAGAGCAGTAACGTGCCAATTCCTCTGCGGCGATGCGATTCAGCCACGTCGAGCGTCATCACATGCCCCAAAGGCGGATTTTCCTCGGTCAGAATGAATCCAACGATCTCTTTACCATCCACCGCTACCAAACATTCGGCGCCGGCACGCGATAGAAAATGCTTCAACATCGTTTTCGAGTAGGCAATTCCCGGCGCAAAGCATTTTTGGTCCAGCCTGAAAAGGGCGGGGAAATCCTTGGCGTCGGACTGGCGGATGGTGATGCTCACGACCCCAGATTCTAGGTCAGATACGCCTTTCCCGTTAGCGGTTTGCAACCCAAAAAGCGTTCAGCGGCAGCTCCCAATTCTGCTATGCTCTTTTCGTTGCGGCTGGCCGCAACGAGCAGTTACTTCGTCTTTTTGGAGGCGCCTGTGCGAACCGAAGTTCCTCGCCGCGAGGATTCCGCCTCCGTGTCTCCGGAAGCGTAGGCACTCCTGCCTGCAATTCCGCAGGCGGCCTCTTCTCCGCGATTCGCAATCCTTCTCGCTTGATCCTTTTTCCGCCGGAAACGCGTGCGCGTTTCTGTGAGCCGAGGAGATTCGCGTGCATTCGTTACAAACTTTGGGCTGGTGTGAGTTTTTTGAAAAGCAGTGGCGGCAAAAACAGAAACCTGATTTAGTTCGAGCAAGAATCGCCGAAGAAAACCGTGGGCTATACAGGATTGCTTCCGAAAACGACGATGCCTGGGCCGATTTGCGCGGAAAGCTTCGCCACGAAGCGGCTTCTCGCGCGATGCTCCCGGCAGTCGGAGATTGGGTGCTCGTAGAGGAGCGCGACACTCGGGCGACAATCCATTTCCTGTTCGAGCGGTGCAGTAAATTCTCGCGCAAGGTTGCCGGGAAAAAAGTTGAAGAACAAATCCTCGCGGCGAACGTGGATACCGTGTTCATCGTCACTTCGCTGAACCGGGAATTCAATGCACGGCGCATCGAAAGATATCTGACGCTGGCGTGGGAGAGCGGCGCGCGGCCCGTCGTCGTGTTGAATAAGGCCGATCTCTGCGAGAATCTGCCAGCGCTTCGTGCCGATGCGGAAGAAGCGGCGATTGGCGTGCGAACGATTGTGACTAGCATCGTTACCGGAGAGGGAATCGAAGAACTACGCGAAGTTGTGCGCAAGGGCGGCACAACCGCGCTTCTCGGCTCTTCCGGCGTCGGCAAATCCTCCCTCATCAACGCCATTCTCGATCGCGAAATTCAAACGACGAGCGAAACGCGAGATGGAGACGACAAGGGGCGGCATACGACAACTTCGCGGCAGTTGATTGTGGTTCCGGGCGGAGGCGTTTTGCTCGATACGCCGGGAATGAGGGAGCTGCAGCTTTGGGATGCGAGCGAAGGGATTTCGCGGGCGTTTGCGGACATCGAAGATTTGGCAGCGCGGTGCAAGTTCCGGGATTGCTCGCACAAACACGAACCGGGTTGCGCGGTTCGCGAAGCGATGGATGAAGAGCGCTTGGCCAACTATCACAAGTTGCAACGGGAGGAAGAATTTCTCGCGTCGAAACAGGATGATGCATTGCGCTCGCAACGGACGAACGAGCTGCGAAAAATGATGAAAAGCGTGAACAAGTTTTATCGCGAACGAGGGCGGTAGAGACGGCATGGGCGGCCGTTGTGGCCGCCCATGTCTCGCCGAAACGTTCTTGAAGTCGGACTACTTGGGTGCAGGCTCTCCACGTCGCGGTCCTTCGGACATCTTCTTGGATGTCCTCAGGATGACGACGCGCTTGGTCGTTTCACTGCTCAGAGTTTTACCGTCACGGTTTTTACTTCGGTGTAATTGGCGAGGCCGTATTCGCCCAGTTCGCGGCCGATGCCGGATTGTTTGAATCCGCCGAAGGGAGCTGCGGCGTCAAAGACGTCGTAGCAGTTGACCCAGACCGTGCCGGCGCGAACGGAATCGGCGATGGCGTGGGCCTTGGTGATGTCCTGTGTCCAGACGGCGGCGGCGAGGCCGTACATATTTTTGTTGGCGCGCTCGACGACTTCGCCCAGATCCTTGAATTTGAGAATGGACATGACCGGGCCGAAGATCTCTTCCTGCGCGATCTTCATGTTGTCTTGTACGTCGGCGAAAACAGTTGGCTCGATGAAGTAGCCTTTGTCGCCGACGCGATTGCCACCCGCCACGAGTTTGGCTTTGTCCTGCTTTCCTGACTCGATGTAGCCCATGACCTTGTTGAATTGTTCCTGATCGACTTGCGGGCCTTGCTCAGTATTCTTGTCGAAGGGATTGCCGACGATGCGTTTCTTGGCGCGCGCGACGCTTCGTTCCACGAATTCGTCATAGCATTTTTCTTCGACGAAAGTGCGGGAACCGGCGCAGCAGCACTGGCCCTGGTTAAAGAAGAGCGCGAAGTGCGCGCCTTCGACGGCTTTTTCCATGTCCGCGTCACTGAAAATGATGTTGGGGCTTTTGCCGCCGAGTTCGAGCGTAACGCGCTTCAAGTTTGTGTCTGCCGCGGCGCGCATGATGAGGTGACCAACTTCGGTCGAGCCGGTGAAGGCGACTTTGTCCACGTCCATGTGGCGCGCGATGGCAGCACCCGCCGTTGGGCCGTAGCCGGGAAGAAGATTCACTACGCCTTCCGGGAATCCAGCCTCAAGAATTAGTTCACCAACACGAAGTGCAGAGAGAGGGGTTTGCTCGGCGGGCTTCATTACCACGGTGCAACCCGTGGCGAGCGCGGGGCCAAGTTTCCATGCTTGCATCAGCAGCGGGAAATTCCACGGAATGATTTGGCCGACAACGCCGACCGGCTCGTGTTTTGTATATGTAAAATAGCGTCCGCTGACAGGAATGGTTTTGCCTTGGAGTTTGTCGGCCCATCCGGCGTAATAGCGATAGCAGGCGATGGTGAGCGGAAGATCAGCGGCGCGGGCGACGCTGTACGGCTTGCCGTTGTCGAGCGCTTCAAGTTGCGCGAGTTCGTCGGCATGTTTTTCAATGAGGTCGGCGAGCCGGTTCATCAGGAGGCCGCGCTGCGAAGAGGGCATTTTCTTCCAAGCGCCCTTTTCAAAGGCCGCGCGAGCTGCGGCGACGGCTTTGTCAACGTCGGCCGCGTCGGCTTCAGCGACTTGGGTGATGACTTCGCCGGTGGCGGGGTTGAGGGTCGGGAAAGACTTGCCGGAAGCGGCTTCCACCCATTTGTTGTTGATCAGAAGTTTGGTTGCGCTGATTTTTACTGTGGGTTCCAAGACTGCCGTTGCCATGGGAGGCCTCCTAGCGAGATCGCTGGCTGGACAAACAAAAGAAGGTTACTCCTGTGAGGAAAGGGAAGCAACGAAGGATAGAAATCAGAGACCAGACGGCAACGCTTCTGAAGGAGACCGCTCCCCTAAGGACAGGAATTTTGCGGGTGAAGCAGTGGTTGCGGCCTCTGCCGAGCAATTCTCTGTTTTCTGCACGAAGGTTACGAATAACTTCGAATCATTACGAAAAGCGTTGCCAAGTGTGTGTCGGCAGGCTATAAAACCGCGTTGGTAAAGGAGACGCCATGACGAAGGATAGGAAGAGCGAAGAGCGCGGAGTTTCCCGGCGGCAGTTGCTGAAGACGGGAGCCGGCTTGATTGGTGCCGGGCTGACGATGGGCGAGCGGCCGGCGTTTGGACTGGAACCGCCCATGAGCGCGCCTGCTGGCGCGGAATCGCCGAACGAGACGATGATCGGGGTGAAATTTGAGCCGCGGGATGTTGTGCGCGTGGGAATTATCGGTGTGGGTGGCCGCGGGACGGAGATGCTGGGGAATTTTCTGGCGCTGGAACATGTGCAGGTGAACGCGATTTGCGATGTGGTACGAGACAAAGCGATTCATGCGCAAGGATTGGCGGAAAAAGCAGAGCGAAAAAAGCCGGAGATTTATACGGCTGGGGATCACGATTTCGAGAACTTGTGCAAGCGCGACGACCTGGATTTTATTTATGTGGCGACGCCTTGGGACTGGCATGCGCCGATGGCGCTGGCGAGCATGAACGCGGGCAAGCATGTGGGCGTGGAAGTGCCGGCGGTCAATACACTGGAAGAGTGCTGGCAGCTTGTAGATACATCGGAGAAAACGCGGCGGCACTGCATGATCATGGAAAACTGCTGTTATGGCGAACATGAACTGCTGGTGCTGAACATGATTCGCGCCGGGCTGTTTGGGGATTTACTGCACGGCGAGGCGGCGTATCTGCACGATTTGCGGGAAGAGATTTTTGGAGACAAGGGGGAAGGGTTGTGGAGGCGAGCGCCGCATACGACGCGGAACGGGAATCTCTATCCGACGCATGGGCTCGGACCGGTTTCGAATTACATGGGGATCAATCGTGGGGATCGGTTCGACTACATGGTGTCCATGAGTTCGCCGCCAAAAGGTTTTGAGGCGTATCGCACGTCAAAGATTCCGAAAGACAGCCCGAAGTGGAAAGAGAAATACATTTGCGGCGACATGAACACGTCGCTGATCAAGACGGCGAATGGATTGACGATCATGCTGCAACACGATGTGAGCAATCCACGGCCGTATAGCCGAATCAATGCGATTTCCGGGGTAAAAGGAATTTTCCGGGACTATCCAGCACGGATTTACTTTGATGGACAGCCCGGAGACGAGGCGTACACGGGTATTGAGACGTACAAGGAAAAGTACACGCATAAGCTTTGGAAAGAAGAAGGGGAGACGGCCAAGGGACGCGGCCATGGCGGGATGGATTTCATCATGTTCTACCGATTGGTGCAGTGCTTAAGGCAGGGTCTGGAACCGGATATGGATGTGTACGATGCGGCGAGCTGGAGCTCGCCCGCCGCGCTGAGCGAAAAGTCCGTGGCGCAAGGCAGCATTCCGGTAAAGTTTCCCGACTTTACGCGGGGAAAATGGAAGCAACGCTCCGGAGCCGCGATCTAATGGCATCGGCGACAGTCACAGCGCCAGTGGCGGCGCCTCGCAATGTAGCGGTGGATGCGTATCGCGGATTCGTGATGTTGCTCATGATGGCGGAAGTGCTCCGTTTTTCGGAAATCGCCGACGCGTATCCCGGCAGTCTTTTCTGGAAATTCCTGAGCTACAACCAGTCGCATGTCGAGTGGGCAGGATGCTCGCTCCACGACACGATCCAGCCAGGGTTTTCGTTTCTGGTGGGGGTAGCGCTTCCGTATTCGATTGCGAGCCGCACGGCGAAAGGGAAGAGTTTTGGCAATCAACTGGGGCACGCCATCTGGCGATCCCTGGTTTTGATTCTGCTGGGATTTTTTCTGCGGTCGCTCGGCCATTCCAGGACTTATTTCACCTTCGAAGACACGCTGACGCAGATCGGTCTCGGATACGTGTTTCTGTTCCTTCTCGGGCATGCGAAGGAAAAATGGCAGTGGGTCTCGCTGGGAGCGATTTTGTTTGGTTACTGGCTCGCGTGGGCGTTGTATCCGGCGGCTGGCGCAGGCTTTGACTGGCAGTCAGTCGGCGTGCCGGCGAATTGGACACATCACTACCACGGTTTGATGGCGCACTGGAACAAGAACGCGAACCTGGGGAATGTGTTCGACCAATGGTTCTTGAACCTGTTTCCACGCAAGAAGCCATTTGTGTTCAACGATGGCGGGTATTTGACGCTGAGTTTTATTCCAACGCTAGGGACGATGATTCTAGGTTTAGTTGCCGGGCGCTGGCTGCGAGCGGCGGCTCCAAAGATACCGTTTCGGAACTTGCTTCTGGCGGGTGGTGCTGGGGTTGTTTTGGGATTGCTGCTGCATTTCGCCGGGATTTGCCCAATCGTGAAAAGAATCTGGACTCCAAGCTGGGTACTGTTCAGTGGGGGGATTTGCTTTCTGACGCTAGCGGCATTTGCGTGGCTGATTGAAGGGAGAAGCTATCGCAAGTGGGCGTTTCCGCTAGTGGTTATCGGAATGAACTCGATTGCTGCGTATTTGATTGCACATTTGCTGCCGGACTTTGTGAGCACGTCTTTCGCGATTCATTTGGGGCCGCATGCGTTTGCATTTGCGGGCAGAGGACTGGAACCCCTGATGCAAGGGTGCGCCATGCTGCTGGTGTACTGGTTAATTCTGCTTTGGATGTATCGCAGGAAACTCTTCCTGCGGATCTGATCGCCTCAAGAATTCATCTGACTCTCTTGCGAGGCCGCGCACTGGAGATGCCGGGCTGAAGTCGCAGCGTTGCATTTTCGGAAAAGCCAGCAGGTTCGGAATCAAGAGTGCCATGGGTCGTAGGAGCCGAAGTACCAGATATGGCCTTCGAGGTCGCGGCAAGCGTAACTGCGGCCGCCGTGAGCTTCGTCGCGAATATCCATGATGATTTCGGCTCCGGCGGCTTTGGCGCGAGCGTAGTGCGCATCGCAATCGGAGACGACGACGTAGCAGCTTTGCGTTTCCGCACCGCCAATTTCGTCGGGCTGCTTCATCAGTTTGCTGAATTCGTTGTCCTTGATGGAGCCGAGCATGATCATGCCGGCGCCGAAAGCGAGCTGGGCGTGGACAACGGTGTTGTTTTCGCCCGGAACGACCAGATGTTTTTCAAAACCGAAGGCATTGCAGAGCCAGTCGATTGCAATTGGAGCGTTGCGATAACGCATGCCTGGGATAATGGATGAACCGGCAGCGGGAGTAGGTTTTGCGGTTGCCATGGGTTCGCTCCTTTGTGAGAATTCCGGCGACTTTCGCGACTATTGCACATAGTACGCGCGAGAACCATCAAGAATTTCTCGCCCAGCGGGCGAACCAGGGCAAGGCAAAGCAAAGACGGAGGGGCAAAAGCCCCTCCGCTTTTGCTTACGGTGCGAACAATCAGTCGGCGGAAGCAGCTCTTGTTTGCACAGGGTTGTCGGCTCTTACGAGTGGCACGTCAACTAGATGTTCGGATAGGAACCAGACTTGAAGCTCGTTAGTGCGAATGATGTCGCTGACGAGGAGGTCGTTGGTGCCGTCGTCGCCGGATTCAGAGGCTTCCCTGGCCATGGTACGTGCTTCCTTGAGAAGGATCTCGTGGGCCTCGAGAAGGCGGGATATTTGCACAGGAGCTTCCTCGCGGCCACGTGGCGGGCGAGGAATGATGGTGGTCTCGGCAATATCCGCAGCCATGGCGAGGCTTACGCCGCCAAGAAGCTGGATGCGCTCGGCGAGAGAATCCACCAATTCGTTCTGCTCTTCGTAATGCTTATCAAAGAGCAGATGAAGCTGGTAAAAGGTGTGACCTGCCACCTGCCAATGATGCTTTTTGTAGAGGTCTCGAAGGGTGATGGTGTCGGCGAGAACCTGATTCAGATTCTCGACGCTGTGTGCGCAGGCGTCTAAGTCCAGGGCGATGGACAGCTTTGCGATTTTGCCGTAGGGCTGAATCTCTGCGGAGCGCTGATGAAGAATGGGTCGCGAGCGTTCTGTGCCTTCCAGGGAGCTGGATGCTGCTTTCTTGGCCATTAGAGTCTCCTTTAGATGCGGCTAAATTGGGGTGCCATTGTGTTGGATGCGACGGGTTGTGGGTAAGTCGCGGCTGTGTTTCTTCCATTGGCAAGGGAAGGGAGAAAGCAGGAAGGACAGGTTGGGGTTGTTTTGTAAGTTTAAGAAAACAAGAGTGTTAGATAATCTTGGTTCTAGTACGAGCGTAAGAAAAGGGTATAGGACAGGCAGTATTCCAAATTGAACCCCTGTACCATGCTTTCAGCAGGAGCTCTCACCGAAACTGTCCTTACGGACAGGCTGCACTCGAAGACGGACAGGTCCCCCGTAGAGTGCAACTGATTCAGAAGCCGCTCCGAATCGGAGAGGCGAGGTTGCGGGACTATGAAGCTGCTGCTGACATTTCTGATCGCCGCCACAGGAATTTTTTTCGCTCAACCAAAAACCTACGTGGATGCGCTGCGATCCTACAACGGGACGGCTTACCTGGAAGAGACCTGCTCGGCGCTGATCTGCCAGGCGCATGATCGAGTATCAAAGAAAGAGGTGCATTGCACGGCAAAGGAACTGTGGGCCGGATGCGATGGGAATCTGGAAAAAGTGACGGAAGCGGAAAGTTTGAAGAAGCTGGATTGGAGCAAAGTGAAGCCGGGAGATGTGCTGGCGGTGAATGGAGTGCACGTAGTGGCTTATTTGGGAAATGGACAGTGCATCGATTCGGCTCCGCTGCAGGGGGGAGTTGCAGAAGTGAGCGCGGATGAATTGGAGCAGAAAATCTACGACCCCTGGTTCAACGGGCCGGTGCGAGTGGAGCGCTGGCTGAACTAGGAGATTTGAAAGAGGAATTTTGTCGCGGACAGGGAGATGCCCAGTCCGCGATTTTGTTTCTAAGTGAGCGCGACTAATGAACGTTGGTGGCAGCGTCGTTGAGCAGCATTGCGAGGCGAATGCCTGCCATTGCGAGGCGTTCCCGGATCACGTCGGAAACATCGTCCTGATAGGGTTGGCCAACTTTTAGATGTTTGTGGAACATGCGGTTGCCGATGCGATTGTTGTCGGAGCAGGCGTTTACAACGGCGTCGGGGTGATTGTCCACGGGGATGAGCTTGGGAAGGTCACCGTAGGCGATGTCTTCGGCGTGTTGGAAGCTGTCCCAGGCCCAGTCCTCTTCGCTGATGGGTTCCACCTGCCATCCGAGAATTTGCGATGCAAAGCTCGAGTCCAGAAAGTCGGCGTAGGCCTGCACGGAAGCGGGTGCCGCGGCAGTCATGTCTTTTTCCACCATATCGGTGTCCCAGATGCCGTGGAGGTCTGGGGTGTAAGTGTCAGGGACGACAGTGCCGTGGTCTTTGGAGGGCGTGGGTTTGTGCGTAAAGAAGGTCAGGGAAACGCAGTTGCCACCGCGATCGCCATTCGTGGTGCAGTGCAGAGGCTGATGGATGTCGCCGGCGAAATGGATGATATAGCGGACGGCTGCGGCCCGTTCTGGATCTGTTTTGGAAGAATCTTCGAGGATTGCCATCTGTGCTTTTAGTGCTTCCACGATGCAACTGGCGGAGTCCGCGCAAATAGCCGCAATCGAGGACGGGCTGGCGGAGCCTCGGGGTATATCCACAAAATGCCAGCCTCCATCCTTTACTCCATCCTGATTGCGGACGGCGTCGGCCCATGTGGCTGCGGCGGCATACGAATCCAAGCCCAGGGTCTTGCAACTAATAGGGGAGGTGTGTCTTCCAGGGTCGACGGCGAGAAACTTGTCAGCCAATACTTTTGCGGCGTTGGTGAGGTGCTTTTTTGCGATGAGAGCGACGATTTGATGCCCTTTGCAGCCCCAGCCATAAGCAGAAGGGGAAAAATGGACACACGAAAACAATACGAGGGCCGACACGAGCAAACGATATTTCATTTTTGAAGCTCCTTGGGGAGAGCGGAGTTCGGAGGGTACCTTGCGGGCAAGTAGACAACCAGGAACACCGAGTGTCAAGAAAATCTTTATTTAGGGAAGGGCAGCGGGAGTTTCTGGGAGAAGTGCTGCTTCGGGACTTTTTCGCAGGACGTAGAGGGCAATGAGAAGAGAGCAAGCTAGAAGAGCTGCCGCGAGGAGATACGGTGCGCCGGGCACGTGAAATTTCGCTGTTGGCGAGATGGCGGCCGAAAAAACCTGTGTATAGATAATTGGGCCAGCCATTCCAGTGAGAGCGCGAAGGGAGTTGATGCCCCCCTGGAGCTTACCCTGGGAAGAATGGTCCACGTGCTTCGCCATGAGCGACTGAATGGCTGGAGCGGCGATACCCCAGAGTGCGACGAAAGGAATGGTTGCAAGAACGATCCAACCCTTGGGTGCCAGACCAAAACAAATGAAGCCGATGGTGCCGTAAGCCAAGCCGGAAGTGAGGCTGATGCGTTCTCCGAATTTTTTAACATAGGGGCCGACGAGCAAGCCGGAAACAAGCGCGGCGCTGATGCCAACCACGCCAAGAGAGATCCCAACGTCGCGGTTGTTCCAGGCATAACGGTATTCGGAATAGAGCGCCCAGACGGACATGAGGGACTGGTGGGCCAAATAGTAGAGTGTGACGACGACAGCGAGGCCGGCAAGCTCAGGATGGGAACGAAACAATTTGAGGGAGCCAAGAGGATTGGCCATGTGCCAGGCGGATTTGGCGCGGCGCTCTTTGGGGAGAGATTCGGGGAGAACGAAAAAGCCGTAAAGCGCGTTGATCAGGCTGAGCGCGGCTGCGGCCCAAAAAGGGAAACGCAGGTTGTAATTGCCCAGGATGCCGCCGATTACAGGACCGATGACAAATCCGAGGCCGAAGGCGGCGCTGATCAGGCCGAAGGCCTTTGCGCGCTTATCTGGGGTCGTTGTGTCCGTTACGTAAGCGAACGCCGTTGAAACATTGGAAGTGGTAATGCCGGAAATGAGGCGACCGAGAAAGAGCCAGCGGAGCGACGGGGCCAGGGCCATCAGGATGTAGTCAAAGCCAAGACCAAAGCACGAGATTAAGATGACAGGACGGCGGCCGAAACGGTCGGACCAAGCGCCGAGGATGGGCGAGAAGATGAATTGCATGGTGGCCCAGGCGAGACCGAAGTAGCCGATCATCGTGGAAGCGCGCGCGAAGTCGCCGCCCTCGAAGCTGCGGATCAGATCAGGGAAGATGGGGGCGATGATGCCGAAGGAAAGAAAGTCGAAGCCAACCATGACCAGGATGAATGTGAAAGCCGCTTTGCTGGGAGTTTTTTCTGGACGTGGGGATGAAGGGAAAGGCACTTAAGCTCCTGACTTGCTCAATTATTGTAACGAGGAAGAGCGGAGTTGGAAACGGGCGGTTTGGAGAGCGAAAGACCAGGATTTGGTATAGCAGTTGCCGGTCAGACTTCGAGGATGACGGGGAGGATGAGGGGGCGTTTGGAGGTCTGTTTGTTGATGTAGCGTTTCAGGTCTACGCGGATTTTTTCCTTAATTACCGAGTAATCGGACATTTCCTCCGAGTTGGAAGCGTTGATGGTGCGGAGAACGACGTCGCGCGCGCCGACCATCAGGTCGCTGCCATTGTCGCTGATGAAGCCGCGAGTGACGATCTCGGGTTGCGATTCGAGATTGCCGGTGTGTTTGTCGATGGCAATGATGGGGACGACGACGCCATCTTCGGAAAGGTGTTTGCGCTCGCGGACGACGACTTCTTCGACTTCTTCGAGCGACCCGGAATCGACGAGAACGCGGCCAGCAGTGACGGGATCGCGGCGGAAGGCGCCGTCTTCCGTGAATTCAATGCATTTACCGTCTTCGAGGAGCAGGATTTCGCCGGAGACGCTTCCGACCTGATGAGCGAGCGCTGCGTGACGGAAGAGATGGCGATATTCGCCGTGAACAGGAATGAAATATTTCGGCCTGACTAACTGGAGAAGAAGTTTTTGTTCTTCCTGACTGGCATGGCCGGAAACGTGAATGATGCCTGCGGAGTTGTCGTAATAGACGAGCGCGCGGCGGCGGAACATGTGGTCGAGCATTCGAAAGATGGCTTTTTCGTTTCCCGGAATGATGCGCGAAGAGAGGATGACCGTATCGTTTTCATCGACTGAAACGAAACGATGATTGTCTACGGCGATGCGGGAGAGAGATGACATGGGTTCGGCTTGCGAGCCGGATGCGAGGACAATAAGCTTGCGCGGTTCGAAGCCGCGGATGTCCTGTGAACGGACGACCATGCCATCGGGAATGTTGAGACATTCGAGATTGTGAGCGATCTCGACGTTGTCGACCATGCTGCGGCCGACGAAAGCGACCTTGCGGCCGACGCGCTGGGCAATGTCGATGACCTGCTGAATTCGATGAATGGAGGATGCGAAGCAAGAAAGAATGACTCGGCGTGGCGCGGAACGGCAAAGTTCTTCGATGCGTGGCACGACCGCGCGCTCTGAGGGTGTGTAGCCAGGTCGCTCGACATTGGTGGAATCGGAAAAGAGGGCGAGGACGCCTTCGTTGCCGTATTTCGCGAACGTCGCGATGTCAAAGCCAGCGCCGTTGACGGGTGTGTGGTCAATTTTGAAGTCGCCGGTGTGGATGATGACGCCGATGGGTGTGCGAACGGCTAGCGCGACGCAATCAATCGTGCTGTGCGTGACGGGAATGAATTCGATTTCGTAGGGACCAATTTCGATGCGACGGCCGGGAATGACTTCGCGCAGCGTGGAGGATTCGAGCAGGCCGGCTTCTTCGAGGCGTTTTTTGACGAGTGCGAGCGTGAAGCGAGTGCCGAAAACGGGAACATTCAGATCGCGCAGGATGTAAGGCAGAGCGCCGATGTGATCTTCGTGGCCGTGAGTGAGAACGATGGCGCGAACGTGCTGGCGATTCTGCTTGAGATAGGCGATGTCCGGAATGACGAGGTCGATGCCGAGAAGCTCGGACTCGGGGAACATCATGCCCGCGTCAATGACAATGATGTCGTCGCCGAAACGAAGCGCCATCATGTTCATGCCAAATTCGCCGAGACCGCCGAGAGGGATTGCGCGCAGCGATTGCGATGAAGACTTGCTCAAAGAGATGTCAGCTCCAGTTAACAGGTAATCCTATCACAGCGGCAAATGAGACCAGAGATCCGATACCAGCAACCAGCTCGAAAAAAGAGAAGATCAAACTAATCTTTATCGCCGCCTGTAAAAAGGTGAACAATGACGACAAGCACGACTGCGCCGACAGTTGCTGCAGCGAGTGAATAGATCCAACCGCCGGTTCCAGTGCCGACTTCGAGTTTGCGAAAGATCCAGCCTCCGAGAACGGAGCCGATCAGGCCGAGGAGAATGTCCGTCAGGCAACCGTAGCCGCGGCCGCGCGCGATTTTTCCAGCGAGCCAACCGGCGACGAGTCCGAGAAAAACCCAACTAAGGAAGCCACGATCGATTACCACGCCGAATATTTGATCCACGAGCGCGAGTGAGAGAAAAACGGAGAACATGCAAGCTCCTTAGAAGATGATGTGGACTGTGGAGAAAGTGTAGCAGACGCAGGGAGGAGCGGGCCGTTCCAGGAGTCGGCGCTATATGAGCTAGCGTGGTGACGGAATTTGTTGGGTCATGCAATGGATTGTGCCGAGGCCGAGGACGAGATCGCGGCAATAGATGCCAACGACTTCGCGGCCGGGAAGATGTTTAGCGATGATGTTGAGCGCGACGCGATCGTTTGCGTCGTTGAAGACGGGAACGAGGACAAGTTTGTTGGCGATGTAGAAATTTGCGTAGCTGGCGGGGAGGCGCTGGCCGCCGAAATAAACTGGCACGGGCATGGGAAGTACTTCGACGCGGAGTGGCTTGCCGTCCTGGTCGTTGCTCGCTTTCAGTAATGCGAGATTTTCCTGTAGATGGTTGTAGTTAGCGTCGTCGCGGTTTTCTTCGAGGATAGTAAGAACGGTGTTCTCATTCACAAACCGGGAAAGGTCATCCACGTGGCCGTGGGTGTCGTCGCCGGCGATTCCGTTTTTCAGCCAAAGGACGTTGGTCACGCCGAATTGATTGCGAAAGACTTCTTCGTAGTCCTGTTTTGAAAATCCCGGATTGCGCTCTTGAATCTTGCTCTGCAGACATTCCTCGGTAGTGAGAAGCGTGCCGCGACCGTTTACGTCGATTGAACCGCCTTCAAGGATGACTCGTTTTCCATTGTAGGCAGGGAGAAAGAGTCTCTTTTTGAGAGATTTGTTGGCGGCTGTGACGATTTTGGCGTCTTTCTTGTGATTGGAATATTTTGCCCAGCCGTTGAAAACAAAATTGTTGAAAGCAACCTCGCCGGAGGGATTTTTCACGCAGATAGGCCCGGAATCTCGCATCCAGCCGCGATCGGTGGGAATTCGGAAAAAAGTGACAGCGTCGAGATTGACGTGGGATTTTTTTAGAATAGCGCGGACGCGAGATTCGTCCGCTTTATTTTCGACAAACAGAAAAACCTTTTCGACGCGCGCCAGATGGCGAACAATTTCGGCAAAAGCCCATGGAATTGGAGAGAATTTTCCGGGCCAGTCGGTCAGTTCGTGCGGCCAGCCGAGCCACGTGCCTTCGTGGGGTTCCCATTCGGCGGGCATGCGGTAGCCAAGGGAGAAGGGTGAGATTTGGGAAGTTGATTTGGGCATTGATTTAGAAAGAAAGGGAATTTAACGCAGAGATCGCAGAGCCCAGAGAGCACAGAGAATTCTGCAAAAAAGTCATTCGCCGAGCCAGCGATTGAGGATGGGTTGATAAGCGTCGATTCGGCGATCGCGAAGGAATGGCCAGTTGCGACGAGTTTCCTCGGACTTTTTGGAGTCACACTCGACTACGAGGATCTCTTCTTTTTCACCGCCAGCTTGCGCGGCGATTTGTCCGAAGGGGTCGGCGACGAACGAATTGCCCCAGAATTCGAGACCGGGGTCGCCTTTGGCGGGATCGCCTTCGTAGCCGACGCGATTCACGACGGCGACATAGGTTCCATTGGCGATAGCGTGGGCACGCTGGATCGTGCGCCAAGCGTCCAGTTGTGCGGCGCCGAATTCTGCTTTCTCTTTTGGGTGCCAGCCGATACTCGTCGGGTAAAAGATGACTTGCGCGCCACTGAGGGCCGTGAGGCGCGAACCCTCCGGATACCACTGATCCCAGCAAATCTGGACGCCGATGCGGGCGTATTTCGTGTCGAAATTCGGAAAACCGAGATCGCCGGGCGTGAAATAGAATTTCTCGTAATAGAGGGGGTCGTCAGGAATGTGCATCTTGCGATATTTGCCGAGGTAAGAGCCGTCAGCGTCGAGAACTGCACAAGTGTTGTGATAAACGCCGGCGGCGCGGCGCTCAAACAAGGAAGCGACGATGGCAACTTTCTTTTCCTTGGCGACTTGTGCGAAAGCGTTCGTGGCGGGGCCGGGAATCGTTTCCGCGAGATCGAAGAGCGCAGCGTCTTCCGTACGGCAGAAATACTCGCCGCGAAAAAGTTCGTCCATGCAAATGATTTGCGCGCCAAGTGCGGCTGCTTCCTTCACTTTTTCAATTGCGCGCGAGAGATTTTCGTCGGCGTTCTTCGTGGACTTCATCTGCACGAGGCCGATTGTGAATTTGTCCGCCATGCTGTGTATCGTAACACGTGCGCAAAAAATTGCAGAGAGCGAGAAAGTGCTTTGACTCGGTCGAAGAAGAAAAAGTAAGATGCGCAGAGAAAAGTGCTGGATTCATTTGCAGATTCTTGCCGGTGTAGCGAACCTGTAATGCAGGGGTCATTGAACCGCTAGGAGCGAAATGGCGAAGCCAAAAAAGACGGCAAAACAAAATCAGTCGAAAATCTCTGGCATGGGAAAAGGCAAGACAGTGACCGGCCGTGTGCTGCACGATCCCGTGCGCGACAAACTGCTGCCAATCTTTCCGCTCGATCTTTCGAAAGTGACGTCGATTGATTCTTTGGTCCGCGCGATGGGCGACACGGCATATACCGCGCGGCAAGTTGGCGACGGTGCGGACGTGCTGGAGGCTATGGCGCGCGACAAGGATTGTTTCGTGGTAATGACTCTCGCCGGCGCGTTGACCGTCGGCAAAATGGGCTTGATTTTCTGCGATTTGATTGAAAGCGGAATCGTGAAAGCGATTGTTTCCACCGGCGCACTCATGGCGCATGGACTTGTGGAAGCGACGGGTCTTTCCCATTTCCGATATGACCCGACGAAGATGGACGACAAGCAATTATTCCACGCCGGCTACAACCGCGTTTACGATTCGCTTGAACCCGAGACGAATCTAGATCACGTGGAAGACGTGATGGATCACATCCTGGACGAGTGGGATGACGAAGAAACTGTTTGCAGTTGGAAGGTGCACCGGAGGATTGGGGAGTATTTGCACAGGACGGCTCCAGGGCGGGGAATTCTGAAGTCCGCGTATCACCATAATGTGCCCATTTTCGTTCCGGCGTTTTCGGATTCGGAGTTAGGGATTGATTTTGCGCTGCACAAGATTACGCGTCAGAGGCAGAATCGGCCCGTGCTGCGATTTGACCCGTTCGAGGATTTCGAGAAGTTTGCGGACACGATGCTGGCGACGAAACGGATGGGGATTTTTACGGTTGGCGGCGGCGTGCCGCGCAACTGGTCGCAACAATTTGGCGTATATGCGGAGCTGCTGGCGCGGCGCGGATACAAGAATCTGCCGTTGAAGCGTTACAACTACGGATTGCGAATTTGCCCGGAACCTGTGCATTGGGGCGGATTGAGCGGCAGCACCTATACGGAGGCCGTGTCGTGGGGGAAGTTTGTTCCGCCGGAAGAGGGCGGCAGGTTTGCGGAAGTGTTTGAAGATGCGACGGTGGCGTTGCCGCTGATTGTGGGAGCGGTGCTGGAACGCCTGAATTATTTCAAGCGATAAGAATTTTCGATTAGTGGCTGACGATAGCGAACGATTTGGACAGGTAGTTCCCGCCAAAAACAAAAACGCCGCCTGGAGTGACAGGCGGCGCCGAAAAAAATGAATGAGAAAACTTAGTCGTCTTCGCCGATAAGGATAGCCGCGCCAAGGACGGTCGTCCACAGACCGCGCTTGTCGCCGACTGCGGATTGTGTGACGTTCATGGTGCGAACGATTTTATTCGAGATGCGGTAAACCTCTTTTTTCTCGTCCCAGCTCAAGTCCGGATCAAATTCGACGTTCAACGTAGTAGCGAGCATCTCTGCTGCGAGCTCTTCTGCATATTCCCCGGCGACTTCTTCGGTTTCGCCGAAGGAGTGATGCTCGGAGAGATAGCCGTACATGGATTTGTCGCTCGGAAGAGCAAGGCCGATGCTGGCGGCGATCAGGCGGTGCGGTTCCTTGGTGGAATTCTCGCTAATGACCGTGAACGCGACTTGTCCCGGCTTGATGTGCTTCAAGCCTTCGCTGCGTGAAATCAATTTGCAATTCGGCGGGAAGATAGAAGAGACGCGAACGATGTTGCAGGCCGCGATGCCCGCGTTGCGGAGCGCGAGCTCAAAACTGGAAAGCCTTTCCCGATGTTTACCGACGCCTTTGGTGAGAAATATTTTCTTAGCGACGAACGCCATGGTGCCGGTATGAAGCCTCCGTGAGTGATGTTCGCGAGAAAAAACCGCGCAATGGAAAAGTAACAAGAACACTCACGCGAGTCAACGCCAATCGCAGCTATTTCAAGGACCTGAAGCGGTGTTAATGCGGAGTTACAGCGCGAAAGCTTCGATGCTTCATTCGCCGGTAAGATGCTGGATCAATTTTCCGAGGGGCTTGCAGAGAGCGTTGATCTTGTTGACGTCGTCGGAAGTGAAGTCCGCTCCGGAGAGGGCCGCACTGCTACCTTTGCGGCTTACCTGGAAGACTCCAACAACCTTGCCTTCGGAAAGGATGGGCGCGCTGACAATTTTTTGAATCGCTTCGGCGCTGAGCGATTCAGCCTTGACACCTTCGAAGACACTGGCATGGCGAGTTTCGTGAAAACGATTGTCCAGTTCCGTGCGGTTTTCGCGGGCGGTGCGAGCTGCGAGCGCGGATGGACTTGAAAGAGGAATGAAGCCGACGTTCCTGAGCGCCTGGGGAACGAGAAAATGAAGGTGGCGCCACTTTGTAGAGACGGCGAGGATTGCCACTTCTTCCGGTTTCACGCCGAGCGCCTTTGCAATGCGTTCTGCGAGTGCGGGCAAAGAGATTTCCTGTTCTCCCGGCTTTTGCGTGGAGACTGCCGCGGCGAGACGTTCGAGTTCAGAGACCAGGCCTGCGCTGCTCATGGGGACCGTGTGTCCGTCGGCGCCCGCTACCGGGGAAAAGGTCCGGAGGGGAGTTTTGATCAAGATACCAGCGTGGGAACGGATAGGAAGCAGAAAAAATTCTGAATGTTTCGTAATTTTCGAAGCCTGAACTATTTGCGCGCATAGTCTCGGCTGCTATACTAATGGAGCCGCAAGCAAGAAATGTCTCCTCTGTATCGCGCAAGCGAATGGAAGGAGGGCTGCGGCGGAGAGGGCATGTCCGCAACGGCAACCCGGCCTGATTCAAGCTACCTTCTTAGAAAGCTCCATTCACTTTCCGGCATCCTTCCCGTTGGAGCGTTCCTTGCTGAGCATTTTTGGTCGAACAGCGCCGCGCTGGTGAGCGCGCAGAAGTACAACGACGCTTCGCAGGAACTCCAGACAATCCCCTTTCGACCGTTCGTGGAGTGGGGCGCGATCTTTCTGCCGATTTTATTTCACGGCTGCTATGGCATCTACATTTGGCTGCGTGGAAAGTCGAACGTTTCGTCTTACCCGTGGGTCGGCAATTGGCTTTATACCTTTCAGCGATACACGGGGCTGATCACGTTTGCATACATCGCGTGGCATGTGTACACAGAGCGGTGGCTGACTCACGGGAAATCCACGTACGCTTCGGTTGCGGAAGATATGCGCCACCCGGTATATCTGGCGTTTTTCGTGATTGGGATTGTGGCGGCTTCGTTCCACCTCGGAGTTGGAATCTGGAATTTTCTTTGCAAGTGGGGACTCGCTGCGACCGTGCGCGCTCAAAATGCCGCAGGAAAATTGGGCGTGGCGATTGGAATCGGATTTAGCGTTGTCGGAATTTTGATCGTGCTGAGCTTTCGACTGAACTGGCACCCGTTTGCCTGGTACGCGGCGACAAAATGAAACAGCCAAAGATCATCATTGTGGGCGGTGGACTTGCCGGATTGATGGCCACGATTAAAGTGGCGGAAGCCGGTGTGCCTGTGGATCTGTTTTCGATTGTGCCGGTCAAGCGGTCGCACTCGGTCTGCGCGCAAGGCGGAATCAACGCGGCGAAAAATCAAAAGGGGGAAGGCGACACGACCGCGAAGCACTTCGACGACACGATTTATGGCGGCGATTTTCTGGCGAATCAGCCGCTTGTGAAGCGGATGTGCGAAGCGGCGCCAGGAATCATCGATTTGCTGGACCGCATGGGTGTGATGTTCAACCGCACGCCGGAGGGTTTGCTCGATTACCGCCGGTTTGGCGGGACGCTTTATCACCGTACGGCGTTTGCGGGGGCCACAACTGGTCAGCAATTGCTCTACGCGCTGGATGAGCAGGTGCGGCGGCACGAGTCGGAAGGCAAAGTAAAGAAGTACGAGGGTTTTACGTTTTTGTCGGCAGTGCTGGATGACGCGGGAGTCTGCCGCGGGATTTGCGCGATGGATTTGCGCTCGATGGAAGTGAAGACATTTCTAGCGGACGCGATGATTTTTTGTACCGGTGGCGTGGGCGCGATTTTCGGGCGTTCCACAAATTCAGTCGTGTGCACGGGTTCGGCGCAGTCGGCGCTGTTTCAGCAAGGCGTGGACTATGCGAACGGCGAATTTATTCAGGTGCATCCAACGGCGATTCCGGGAGAGGACAAACTGCGCTTGATGAGCGAATCGGCGCGCGGCGAAGGCGGCCGCGTGTGGGTGCCGCGGAATCCGGCGGACAAGCGACCGGCAAAGAGCATTCCGGAAAACGACCGGTTTTATTTTCTCGAAGAGTGGTATCCGAAATACGGGAATCTTGTGCCGCGCGATATTGCAACACGCGCCATTCATCGCATCGTTTTTCAGGAAAAGCTGGGATTGGCCGGGCAACAAGCGGTCTATCTCGATGTCAGCCACATTCCTCGTGAAACACTGGATCGCAAGCTCGAAGGTATTCTCGAAATTTACGAAAAATTCCTGGGTGTCGATCCGCGCGAGGAGCCAATGAAGGTCTTTCCGGGAATGCACTACACCATGGGCGGCATGTGGGTTAACGGCGAAGATCAGGCCACGAACGTTCCTGGAATTTTTGCGGCGGGCGAGTGTGAGTATCAGTATCACGGAGCCAACCGGCTGGGAGCGAATTCGCTGGTGAGCTGTATTTTTGGCGGGGGCCTTGCCGGACCTTCAGCGGTGAAATACGCGAAGAATTTGGATAAGGGTGCTGAAGCGACGGATGCAGGTGTATTTGCTCGCGAGCAGAAACGCCAGGAAGCGAAAAACCAGGAATTGATTTCGCGCGAAGGCAATGAAAACCCGATGGTCATTTGGCGCGAACTGGGCGACACGATGACGGAACACGTGACCGTGACGCGCATCAACAAGAATCTGGAAGCCGCCGATGCCAAGCTCGTGGAGTTGGCAGAGCGCTTTGGGCGCGTGAACTTGAGCGATCGCACAAAGTGGTCGAACCAGACACTGAATTTCGCGCGAGAGCTGGGCAACATGCTTTTGCTCGCACGGGTCATAGCGCTAGGCGCTCTGGCCCGCAATGAATCGCGTGGCGCGCACTACAAGCCGGAGTTTCCGGACCGGGACGACGCGAATTGGCTCAAGACGACGCGCGCAAAGTATGTCAATGATGAAATCAAGTTGACCTACGAGCACGTGGATATTTCACAGATTCCGCCCCGGCCGCGCCGGTACGACGCGGCAAAGTGACGACGAGGGCTTATGGCTGAGAAGAAACAAGTCATCGTTCGAATCAAACGGCAGCCTTCGCCGAAAGAAGCTGCGCGGTGGGAAGAATTCTCATTGCCGTGGCGCCCCTCGATGAACGTGATTATTTGCCTGCGCGACATTGCCGAGAATCCGGTCACGCGCGATGGAAAAAAGACCACGCCTATTTCGTATGATTCGAATTGTCTTGAAGAGATTTGCGGCTCCTGCGCGATGTTGATCAACGGCAAAGCGCGCATGGCGTGCTCGGCGCTGGTGGATTCACTGGAGCAGCCGATTCGGATCGAGCCGCTGAGCAAATTCCCGCTCGTGCGCGATTTGGCCGTGGACCGCCAGTTCATGTTCGAAAGCCTCAAGCGCGTGAAGGCATGGATTCCGATTGACGGCACGTACGACCTCGGCGAAGGGCCGCGCGTCGCGCCAGAAGTGCAGGAAACCGGTTACCCACTTTCAAATTGCATCTCTTGCGGTAGTTGCTTGGAAGTTTGCCCGCAAGTGAACGATGGTAGTAAGTTCGTTGGGGCGGCCATCATCAGCCAGGTGCGTCTCTTCAACATGCATCCGACCGGCGCAATGCACGCGAAGGAACGTTTGAACGCGCTGATGCAAGAAGGCGGCATACAGGATTGCGCCAACGCGCAGAATTGCGTCAGAGCTTGCCCAAAGGGAATTCCTCTCACCGAATCAATCGCCGAGGTGAACCGCGCCGCAT
>JAFDVY010000290.1 GCA_018268785.1 Acidobacteriota bacterium
CGCTATGGGCTTTGCCTGCAAGCGCCAAAGGCTCGCCCCGCAAAACCAATACAATTTTCCCCTTTGCATCGAGCCCTTCGTAATCGTCATACGAAGCCTCTGGTGCCGTAATGCCATATCCGGCATGGAGAACTTGGCCTTTGGCCGCTCCTGGCGCGGAAAAACTGAGTGGTACATAGTCCTCACCCAGTCTCAGGCTTCTGAGGCTTGGCGCATCAACATGCATTCTAGATACGACGAATTTGTTTCCGCTTTTAAGCTTTCTCCCGATCGCCACCGAAAACGCCTGCAAATATCCCTTCGTCCCCGCGGGCTCCAATCCCAATTTCTTGTACCGCTCCACAATCACCTTCTCCGCCCGCGTCAGCCCCTTTGTTCCATCCCCGCGCCCCTCCATTTCAGGCGCCGTCAGCGTCTTGATGTCCGCCATACACTTCTGCGCATCCGCCGTCGCAAGTTGGGGCGCTGTTTGCGCCGCGCAGACTCCCGCAAACAGCAAAACTCCAGCCGCAACAAACCGCGTTCTGAAAGAATGAATAATGGGATTTAAGATGGCAGTTGTCCTGGAATGAATTTGTGAAACAAAATCGTAAGTGCCCCGGCGCAGTGTGTCAATCAAAGTGGCACAGCCGTTCCTCGCTGTGCAGCGCAAGGTCGCGGCAAGAACTCATGCCTATCGCGGAAACGAAATAAAAAGGAGCGCAAAATGCCTGAAGTGCGGAAACCCGAACCCTGGCTCCGAGGTCGCGCAGAAAATCTCCCCGCCGTCCACCTCGCCGTCATCCATGCCCTCGAACTTACTCTCGAAAACATCGATCACTGGTGCATTGGCCTCACGCAAGATGACTTCCACGCACGACCCTATAGCCTTCCCTCCGTGGCCTTTCACATCCGTCACATCGCCCGCAGCATCGATCGTCTCCTTACTTATGCCGAAGGCAACCAGCTTACGCAAGGCCAACTCGCTGCTCTAAAATCAGAATCCGAACCAACCCCTTCCATGCAAACGATTCTCGACGAATTTTATTTGAGCCTCAATCGCGCCACCGCCCGGATCCGCGGTTTGGCGCTTGTTGACCTCGAACTCCCCCGCGCCGTCGGCCGCCAGCAACTTCCCACCACTGTCGGCGGCCTCCTGGTCCACATCGCCGACCACACCCAGCGCCACACCGGCCAGGCCATTACCACCGCCAAACTCCTCCTCGCACTCCGCAAATCCTGAACCTCGGAAACAAACTTCGCTTGGCCTGGGCACGGCTCAGTATCAGTCCGCACAAGCTGCCTTTTCGGAGCGTGTGGAATCCGCTTTTCCTGGCTGTGGCTTAGGCGAACTACCGAGGAGTCTCTACAAATACCTCTATATTATCTATTGACATGGTACTTTCCGTTGTGCTAGACTCTCTTAGGTAAAGGTTCGTTCGAACATGCGCATCCCACTTTTCCCGGCCGATCCTTCTAATTTCGGCTTTTATCTTTTTGGCCGCTAACCGCCTTTAAAATCAACACATACAGATTTGATAGAAAACAAAGGACTTTATCCCCCTTT